>JAJYXY010000122.1 GCA_021801465.1 Pseudomonadota bacterium | reverse complement strand
GGATAGGCGGTCGCGGACATGCTCACCTCCAAACGCTGGCGATACGAACGCGTGCGATCACCGCGCGCGCGCCGAAAATGGTGCGTTGAGACGCACGATGGTCCAGTTGAGATAAGCGGCGAAGCCGACCCAGAGGAGATATGGCGCAAGCAGCACCGCCGCGAGCGGGGCAAAGGGCCAAAACGCGACAATGAGCAGGAGAATCGAGAGCCAGAGCGGCGCGACTTCGAAAAATGCCCAATCGGGGCGGCGCAGCGTGAAAAACAACACGCTCCAGAGAATGTTGAGGATCGCATTGAGCGCGAAGAGAACGACCACCGTCTCGCGGGCCCACACGCTCGGCGCATCGCGCCAGGCGATCACGCCCGAGACCGTGATGAGAGCGAAGATCACCGACCAGACCGGGCCGAACAGCCAATTCGGCGGCTGCCAGGAGGGTTTGCGCAATTGCTCGTACCAAGGGCCGAGCCGTGTCGCGAGACCACCAAGCAGGGCAACGAAAAAGGCGGCTGGCGCCGCGACCCATAACGCGCCCCATGGCCCGCCTGGCGCGAAAAACTCCCATCTCATGCACCCGCGAGCCCGGCCAAATGCACGAGATTTTTGCAGAAAATCCGGGCATGCGCGAATGGCTTCGCATAGACCAGCCGCTTTTCCATATACGCATCCCACGTCAATTGCCGGATATCGTCATCGCCACAGAGACGGACGAAGCGCTCACGCCTACGATCATTGCGATACCAATAATTCTGCATGACGCCGAGGATGAAAAAAACTGCGCCATGCGCGCGCATGAAGCGCCGCCGCGCCTGCGCGAGGACGCGGCCATCACGCCGCTCACAACACTCATCAGCCGCTTCCGCGGCGAGTGCGCCACTGACCATCGCATAATAGATGCCCTCGCCCGATGCTGGCGCGACCACCCCCGCCGCGTCGCCCGCGAGAACGACATCGCGACCATTGTCCCAGCGTTTGAGCGGGCGCAGAGGAATGGGCGCGCCTTCGCCGCGCAGCGTCTCCATCCCCGCGAGCCCGACCCGGCTGCGAAGCATACCGAGCGCATGGCGGAGCGGAAAACCTTTTTGCGCTGACCCGGTGCCGATACTCACCGTCTCGCCATGGGGAAACACCCAGCCGTAAAAATCCGGGGAAATCTCGCCATCATAGTGCACATCACAGCGCGCGCCGTCATAGTCGACCCAGTCGCCACGAGGCGCGCGGACGATTTCGTGATAGGCGAAAACGGCAGGATTTTCCGCAGCCCCCGGGATGTTCTGCTGCGCAACCCGCGAGCGCGCGCCATCGGCGCCGATGACGACGCGCGCGCGCACCGCAACCGTGGCCCCTGCCCCGCCCTCGCTCAAGCGGGGGCGGAAATAAACATGCGTCTCCCCAGCCGCCTCTCTCGTGATGCGGAGAAACTCCCCGCTTTGGCGGAGCGCCCCGGCATCGGCGGCACGCTCACGCAGCCAGGCGTCGAACACACCGCGATCGACCATGCCGACATAGCCGCGCCCGGTCGGCATCGCCACCGCGCGCCCCGAGGGCGCGAGGATCCGCGCTGCCGTGATGCGGGCGCAAAGAAGATGCGGGGCGATCGCGAAATCGCGGATGAGACGCGGCGGGATAGCGCCGCCGCAGGGCTTGATGCGCCCCGCACGATCGAGCAACAACACCGATCGCCCTCGGCGCGCGAGAACATCGGCCGCGGTCGCGCCGGCGGGGCCACCACCGACCACGACGACATCGAAGGAAGGGATTTCCGTCATCACATTTCCCGTTCTTCAAATTTCCGGCCGCAAGGCGAAGGCTGTCACCAGCATGCCGATCACGTAAAGCGTGGTACCGGTACCGTTGTACCAGGGCGCGTACGCACGCGGGTCTTTAAGCAGCCGGCGCATCAAAACCGCCTGCACGAGAACGAGGGCGATGATCACGCCCGCGCTCTGCCAAGCGCCCCACTGCACCAACAGGGCGACGACGGCGAGTTGCGCGAGCCCCATGATGACGCAGGCGAGACGGGCGGCGCGATCGACGCCAAGGCGAACCGGCAGAGAGAAGATGCCCGTCGCGCGGTCGCCCTCGACCGATTTGAAATCATTGAGGGTCATGATGCCATGGGCGCCGATGCTATAAAGCAGGGCGGCAAGCAGCACCGGGCTTGCCGGCATCGCGCCGCCGAGCACGGCGGCACCGGTGAACCAGGGCAGCCCCTCATAGCAAAGCGCGACCGCGGCATTGCCCCACCAGCCATTGCGTTTCAGGCGAAGCGGCGGCGCGCTATAGGCCCAGGCGAGGGCGAGACCGAAAATTGTCGCCGCGAAGGCAAAACGCCCGAGCGCAAATCCCCATAGAAGGGACAAGCCACTCCACGAAACTGCGATGAAAAACCCCCATTGGCCAGGGATACGCCCTGAGGGGATCGGCCGCTCGGGCTGGTTGATGGCATCGACATCGCGGTCATACCAATCATTCACCGCCTGGCTGGTGGCGCAAACGAATGGCCCCGCGAGCACCATCCCGGCGATGGCGAGCGGCCAATGCGCGCTCATATGGCCGGCCGAAACGGCGCCGCAGCCAAACGCCCAGATCGGGGCAAACCAGGTGATCGGTTTCAGAAGTTCGAGAACCGCAAGCAGCGAGGGACGAGAGATCGCGGCCGCTGGCGCCGACATCTCAGCTCTCGCCGTCTTCTGGCGACAATTCACCAAGCCCGTAGCGGCGCAACTTGACATAGAGACTTTGGCGGCTGAGGCCGAGGATTTCAGCCGCCGAGGCACGGTTGTCGCCCGTCATCTCGAGCGCGGCCTCGATGCAGAGACGCTCGATCATATCGGTTGCCTCGCGCACCAGATCCTTGAGCGCGACCCGGCCGATGAGTTCCGTCAGCTGCTCGACCGAACGCGGCAGGGCGCGATTGGCCGCAGGCACGAGATTTGGGCCCGCCGGCAGACGATAGCCGACATTGCGAATGGTGAACCCGAAATACATCTGCTCCTGATTGGCGACGGCGACAGCGGAGATCTCCACCTCGTTCGTAATGCCCGACTCACCGCGCAGGCTTGTCGCAAACAGGCGAACCGAGCCGTGTTGGCGCAAATTGGCGATCAAAACCCCGAGATCGACCCCTGGGCGGCCGAGCCAGCGCTCGAGCGACTCGCCATGCGCTTCTTCGATGGCAGGTAGCTGCACGAGATCGAGAAACGCCGCGTTGGCGGCGATCACACGCCCGTCCATGTCGGTCACGACGAAGGCATCCGGAGATTTTTCGACGATATGCAGCAATTTGGCGGCAAGCGAGCCCGGCATTGCCGCCATCCCCTCGGCGAGCGGAGTGAGGCGGACGAGAAACAGCTGCGCGTCGTCTTGCCGGAAGAAATGCGCGGCGAGCACGATCTCCTGGCCGCTTTCGGCCAATCGGACACGCCGCTCCTCGCCGCGCCCGGCGCCACGGACCCCACCAAGAAGCGTCTGTACCGCTTGCGCGTCTTCCTCGGCGACATAAAAACTCAGCGTTCGCCCGACGACGCGGCGAAGATGATCGCCCAAAAGATCACGCGCCGCAGGGTTGGCCTCGACGATTTTGAGCGTCGCGACATCGAGGATGACTACCGGATCAGGCGACATTTGAAAAAGGAGACGATAGCGCGTTTCCATCTGTATGCGCCGCGCGTAATCTTGCTCGAGCGATTGCTGTGCTGCGACGAGGCGCTGCTGAAGCGCCGCCATGTCGCGCAAATCACGGCTGAACGCGACGATCCGGCCATCACGCCCGATGCGCACGGTCGCAGCCAGGATGGGAACATCGGGGCCGTTGGCGGTGCGATAATTAATGTGGCGCCAGCGCGGCGATGTGGTCTGGCCAGAGGTCGCGGCGTCGGCGAGCAAGGCATCGATTTTCGGGCGGCTTTCCACGGTCACGAGGTCGTGCCATTTCCGCCCCGGCCAGTGCACATGCTCAGCCAGCTCGCTTGCCAAGGCATCACTTTGGATGGAGACGTCGTAAATCATGCCGGCCTCGTCACAAACCAACGCCATATCGGCGGCGGTGGCAACAAGTGCCGCGGCAATTTCGGGGTCGAGGCTCCCAAAAGTCTTTTTGGGCGACCTGAAGGCCTTCACAACTTTTGAGACCCCCATGCTCTATCCAACCCCCGAACAAATGCCGACCCCTCTCACTTGTCAATCGCCACCGTTTTTTCGTCTTGTCAACCACTTGCCTCGCGTGCGCGGTCAACGCGCAGCCGCAAGAACCGAGATCAGGTTCTCGGCTTGACGCGGCGCACTCTCGGCATCGGCGGCGGTGGTGTCGGCGCCAACCAGTCTAACGAATTCAGGATGATCAATAAAAGCCGCGCCCCCCACCATCACCCCAATGGCGGGATTACGCGAAAGCCGGCGTATCGCGCGGATGGCGCTCGCCAGCGCATCGAGCTTGCGCGCCGATCCGACCGATAGCCCGACCATCGAAAACCATTCCCGGCGCACCCGCGCCGAGAGATCTTGCATCGTCTCCAGCGGGTCGTTGCTGACGCCCCAGCGGGCACGGCGGAAAAATTCCCCGAGCATCTGCGCACCGAAATTATGCTGCTCACCGGGCAGCACCGCGAGCAGCAAGCGGCGATTGGGGAGCGGCGGGCGATGGGTGATCTCGCCTGCGAGATCGCGAAACATGTTTCGCAAGCGCCAGAGGCAAACCGAAACAGAGGCGAAATCGCAGATATCCTCCTCCCACAACACGCCGAGCCGGCGCGCTGCGGGGGCGAAGAGATCAAGGAATATGGTCTCGATATCGACCCCGCGGCTCCGCGTCCGCTCCACGGCGGCGCTCGTCGCGGCGGCGTCGTGCCGTAGGAGTGCGGCAAGCAGCGCATCGACGTCGCTGCCATCGACCGTGCCCAGCCCCACAGCGCCGAGCGTACGCGCGCCGGCCTCATCGCAATGGGCGAGCACAAGACGCGGGACGATGTCGTGTTCTATCGCGAACGCGAGCGGCTGGCCGATCTGCGGACAGGCAACGGGCAGAGGTGATGCACCGCGGCCGGCTGTCGGCGGTCGGCCGGACGAGACCCGCCCGCGCGACCATAAAGCTTCCGTTTGGACTTCTGAGAGCTGATCCATGGCTTCGTTTCCTCCCGAGACATTGACCTTTCGCGTCTGTATGTGTCAAGTTTTATTTACGTCGTTTTTGCTTGACACTGCTTACCGTCCATGCCTAGGCTCACCTACGGATCAAGACGGGAGGGCGGAATGAAAAAATTCACTGACATAGCTGTCCTCGCAAGAGTTTCCGTGGGTTCGCGCGAAGCGAGCAGAAAAGCGGCGCGAGCCGTGTGGATCAGTCGACAACTCGCCGGAGGTATTGTCAAGTGATGTTTACATCGAGCATCATTGGCCGCTGGCTGGAAGCGGTTGATTGCTGTCCCTGGGGCGCGACTACCGGCCGCCATGTTTTTCCAGCATCCCATGACGCGGCGCCCGTCCGCAGACCCGCCCCGCTCTATACCGCCGAAGAGCGCCGCCGCCGTGACGCGTCACCCTGGACGCTGGTGCAAGGCGTTCTCGCGCCGGTGCAGTTCGCGGTCTTTCTGCTGAGCCTCACGCTGGTCTTGCGCTATCTCGCGACCGGCTCCGGTTTCGGCATGGCGACATTCTCGATCATCGTCAAAACCGGTGTGCTCTATAGCATCATGATCACCGGCGCGATCTGGGAGCGCGAGGTCTTCGGGCGCTATCTTTTCGCACCCGCCTTTTTCTGGGAGGACGTGTTCAGCCTCCTCGTCATCGCGCTCCATACTGCCTACCTCGCAGTACTCCTGACCGGTGCGGCCGATCGGGGCGAGCAAATGCTGATCGCGCTCGCCGCTTATGCCGCCTATGCCGTCAACGCCGCGCAATTTCTGCGCAAGTTCCGCGCGGCGAGATTAGCGGCATGGCCCAGCCACGCCGATTGCGCCGCGGAGCCGCGGGGATGAACCACTCTCCCGCTCCCCCCCCCATCGGCCTGGCGCCTGACGCGCTGCCGGTGCTCCGTGAGCGTGGCCAGCGGGAGGTATTCTGCGGTCTCACGAGTATCGTTTGGTTGCACCGCAAAATTCAGGACGCGTTTTTCCTCGTCGTCGGCTCACGCACCTGCGCCCATCTTCTGCAATCCGCCGCCGGCGTCATGATATTCGCCGAGCCGCGTTTCGCGACCGCGATCATCGAGGAGCGCGATCTCGCTGGCCTCGCCGACGCGAATGACGAGCTCGACCGTATCGTCACCCGCCTGCTCGAGCGCCGGCGGGACATCCGGCTGTTGTTCCTTGTCGGCTCGTGCCCCTCGGAAGTGATCAAGCTCGATCTCGGGCGTGCCGCGGCGCGGCTTTCGGCACGCTTCGCGCCCGAAGTATCGGTGCTCCATTATTCGGGAAGCGGCATCGAAACCACGTTCACCGAGGGCGAGGACGCGGCCTTGGCGGCATTGGTGCCAGTTTTACCGAGAGAAGCCGACGATGCCGCCCCCTCGCTCATGGTCGTGGGCGCCCTCTCCGAAATCGTCGAGGACCAGCTCGCACGTCTCTTCGCCGAGATCGGGATCGCGCCGGTCCATTTCATGCCCGCCCGCCGTGCGCGCGAAATGCCGCCGCTTGGGTCAAAGACGCGTTTTATCCTTGCCCAGCCCTTCCTCGCCGAGACCGCACGCGGCCTCATGGCCCGGGGCGCGCAGCCGATCGCGGCGCCATTTCCGCTTGGCGCCGAGGGCACGTCACTCTGGCTCGGCGCTGCTGCGGCGGCGTTCGGCATCGCCCCCGCTGCCCTCAGCGCACGCCTTGGCGCGAGTGAGGCGCGCGCCCGCGCGGCGATGGCACCGCATCGCGCCATTCTCGCCGGCAAACATGTCTTCTTCTTTCCCGACTCGCAACTTGAGGTGCCGCTCGCGAGATTTCTTGCGCGTGAGCTCGGCATGGAACTGATCGAGGTCGCGACCCCCTATCTCCATCGCCAACATCTCGCCGCCGAGCTCGCACTTCTGCCCCCCGACGTCATGCTCGTCGAAGGCCAGGATGTCGAACGCCAGCTCGATCGCTGCCGGGCCGCCAAACCCGATCTCGTGGTTTGCGGGCTTGGTCTTGCCAACCCGCTCGAAGCAGAGCAGCTCACGACGAAATGGTCGATCGAACTCCTCTTCACCCCGATCCAGGGCTATGACCAAGCGGGTGACCTTGCGGAACTTTTCGCGCGCCCGCTCCGTCGCCGCGCGCGGCTCAGGATCTGAGCGATGCAACTCACCCTCTGGACCTATGAAGGACCACCCCATATCGGCGCGATGCGGATCGCAACGTCGCTCCAAAATGTTCACTACGTCCTGCATTCACCCCAGGGAGACACCTACGCCGACCTTCTCTTCACCATGATCGAGCGGCGCGAGGCCCGCCCCCCTGTCACCTACACGACCTTTCAGGCGCGTGACCTCGGCGCCGATACCGCGGCGCTGTTCAAAAACTCGGTGCGGGACGCTTATACGCGCTTCAAGCCCGATTTGATGGTCGTAGGCGCTTCCTGCACGGCGGAACTCATTCAAGACGACCCAGGCGGCCTCGCGCACGCGCTCGCTTTGCCGATACCGGTCGTGCCGCTCGAATTGCCGGCCTATCAAAAGAAAGAAAATTGGGGCGCAAGCGAAAGTTTTTATCAGATCGTGCGCGCCTGCGCGCGTCCCGCCGCAGCGGCGCGTCCAGCTCGCCCGCCCGCCAGCACTGAGGGCCGGCGCCCCCTATGCAATATTCTCGGCCCGACCGCACTCGGCTTTCGCCATCGCGACGATCTTCGTGAAATCAAGGCCCTCCTCGGCACGCTCGGGATTGCGATCGGGGTGGTGGCGCCACTCGGTGCCGCGCCTGCCGATCTCGCCCGGCTTGGCGAGGCCGATTTCAATGTCGTCCTCTATCCCGAAATCGCTCATCTCACGGCGCAGTGGCTGCAGCGCCAATTCGGCCAGCCCGCGACAACGACCGTGCCGATCGGCGTTGGCGCAACGCGGCGCTTCATCGCCGAGGTGGCAGCCCTCAGTGGCCTCGCGCCAGACGCGCCTTCGGTCACGGCGGCGCTGGCGGGAAGCACGCTCCGCCTTCCTTGGTATTCGCGCTCCGTCGACTCGACCTATCTCACCGACAAACGCGTGTTCATCTTCGGCGATGCGACCCACGCTCTTGCTGCCGCACGCATCGCCCGCGACGAGCTCGGCCTCGCCGTGGTTGGGCTTGGCACCTACAGCCGCGAATTTGCCCGCGATTTCCGCGCCGCCGCCGAGACCTATGGCGTCAAGCCGCTGATCACCGATGATTACCTTGAGGTCGAGCGCGAAATTGCCGCCGCCGAGCCCGCTCTCGTTCTTGGCACACAAATGGAGCGCCACATCGCCAAGCGCCTTGGCATCCCGTGCGCCGTCATTTCCGCCCCCATTCATGTCCAAGACTTCCCCGCTCACCACGCGCCATACATGGGATTCGAAGGCGCCAACGCGATTTTCGACGCCTGGATACAGCCCCTAATGATGGGCCTCGAGGAGCATCTCTTGACGATGTTCCGCGAAGATTTCGAATTCCACACCGCCGCGCCGCCTTCGCATCTCGGAAGACACGTGCCCCAAGCAAGCCCACCTGCCGCCAACACTGACCCTACGCGCTGGGCCGATGAAGCCCTGCGCGAACTCGCTAAAATCCCCTTCTTCGTCCGCGGCAAAGCCCGCCGCAATACCGAAAAATTTGCCGCCGAACGCGGAATCTCCCCGATCACACTCGAGACGCTCTACGATGCCAAAGCCCATTTCAGCCACTGATCGAAGCCCGCTTCGCGTCGTCGTGGTGACCATGGACACCCATCTCGCCGGTGCGCTCACGCGCGCCGAGGCTTTGTTGCGCGACGATTTGGCCGCCGTCACGCTGACGCTCCATGCGGCCGATGAATGGGGCAGCTCGGAAGAGGCGCTCAAAGCCTGTCTCGCCGACATCGCGCAGGCCGACATCCTGGTTGTCACCATGTTGTTTCTCGAGGATCACATTCGCGCGGTCTTGCCCGCGCTTGCCGCGCGGCGCGAAGGCTGTTTGGCGCTCGTTGCCTGTCTATCCGCCGCCGAAGTGGTGCGCCTCACCAAGCTCGGCGCTCTCTCGATGAGCGGCGAGACGAATGGCCTGCTCTCGCTTTTCAAGCGCCTGAGTGGGCGCAAAACTTCGGGCGCCGCAAGCGGGAAGGAGCAGATGAAGATGCTCCGCAAGCTGCCGCGCCTTCTCCGCTTTATTCCGGGTCCTGCGCAAGATCTGCGTGCTTTTTTTCTCACGATGCAATATTGGCTCGCGGGTTCGTCGGAAAATCTCGCCAGTCTCGTGCGCCTCCTGGCCCGGCGGTATGGCGGCGAGGCGTACCGCGGCACGCTTCGCACCGCGCGTGTCGCGCCGCCCGTCGAGTATCCCGAGACCGGTCTTTATCATCCGCGCGCATCGGGCAGAATAGTGATCGATCCCGCCGCTGTGCCAAGCGACGGGACCGCCGGCACAGTTGGGCTTTTGCTCCTGCGCTCCTATATTCTCGGCGACAACGCCGCCCATTATGACGGGGTGATCGAAGCACTCGAGGCACGCGGTTTGCGGGTGATACCCGCCTTCGCCAGCGGCCTTGATGCGCGCCCCGCGATTGAGCGCTATTTTCTTCCGGGCGGGCGCCGGTGCATAGATGCTTTGGTTTCGCTCACGGGCTTTTCCCTTGTCGGCGGCCCCGCCTATAACGATGCCTCCGCCGCCGTCGACAGTCTTTCGGCGCTCGATATCCCCTATATCGGCGCCCATCCCCTCGAATTTCAAACCATCGAACAGTGGCAGGGCGATGCGCGTGGCCTGACGCCGGTCGAAGCGACGATGATGGTCGCGCTTCCCGAAATCGATGGCGCGATCCTGCCAATGACTTTTGGCGGCCGCGCCAGCGGAGCGGGGGGGGAGCGGCGCCGCGATATGGTCGTGCATGCCGAGCGCGCCGCCCGTTTGGCGGCCCGCGTCGCACGGCTCGTCGCACTCCGTAAAACGCCCCGCTCGGCGCGCCGCGTTGCTGTGGTTCTCTTCAACTTTCCGCCGAATGCCGGCGCTGTTGGCACGGCGGCTTATCTGTCGGTTTTCGCCTCGCTCTACAATCTGCTGCGCGAGATGAAGCAATCCGGCTACCAAGTCGCGCTACCGGCAGACATAGCGGCATTGCGGCAATCAATTCTCGATGGCAATGCCGGGCGCTTCGGCACCGAGGCCAACGTCATCGCGCGCATACCAGCGGCCGAGATTACGCGAGAAGAGCCCTGGCTTCACGATATCGAGCGCCAATGGGGCCCGGCACCGGGGCGCGCCCTGAGTGATGGCTCTTCCGTCTTCGTGCTCGGGGCGCAATTTGGCAATATACTCGTCGGGATTCAGCCCGGCTTTGGCTACGAAGGCGATCCGATGCGCCTTCTCTTTGAGCGCGGATTTGCACCGACCTACGCTTTCAGCGCCTTTTATCGCTATCTCCGCGAGCACTTTGGCGCTGACGCCGTCTTGCATTTTGGCACCCACGGCGCATTGGAATTCATGCCCGGAAAGCAAGTCGGGCTGTCTGACTCCTGCTGGCCGGACCGGCTGATTGGCGATATGCCGAATTTTTACCTATATGCCTCCAATAATCCCTCGGAGGGGGCGCTGGCAAAGCGTCGCGCCGGTGCGACCCTCATCAGTTACCTCACGCCGCCCGTCACCAAAGCCGGACTCTATCGCGGGCTTCTCGACCTTAAATCCTCGCTCGATCGCTGGCGTAACCTGTCACCCGAGACGGATGGGCAAACCCGCGCCGCACTCGCGGCTGTCATTCAAAGTGAAGCGGCGACGCTCGATCTTGCCGCTGCCGCTCCTGCGTGGCACGAGGAGGTCCGTCAAGAGAAGATCGAAGCGCTCTTGAGCGCTCTCCTTGACCTGGAATACACGCTGATCCCGGATGGACTGCACGTTCTTGGCGAGCCGCCGCGGGCGGAAGCGCGAAGCACCCTCCTCGATGCAGCCGAAATCACCGATCCCGCCGTGAGAACGCGCCTCGAATCGTTGCTCGCGGCGGATCACGAAATTCCGGCTATCCTGCACGCGCTCGATGGCGGCTACATTCGGCCTGCCCCTGGCGGTGACCTGCTCCGTACGCCGGAGATCTTGCCCACGGGACGCAATTTGCATGGGTTTGATCCATTCCGCATCCCGAGCCGGTTTGCCCTGGCCGACGGCGCGCGACAGGCCGCGCGCCTTCTCGAAAAATACCGCGCCGACACTGGAAAACTTCCCGAAAGCGTTGCCCTCGTCTTATGGGGTAGCGATAACCTCAAGAGCGAGGGTGGACCGATTGCACAGGCGCTCTGGCTCCTCGGCGCGATGCCTCGTTACGATGGGTATGGCCGGCTGTGCGGCGCAGCACTGATGCCGCTCGATCAGCTCGGCCGGCCTCGGATCGATGTTATCGCAACAATTTCGGGTATTTTCCGCGACCTTTTGCCGCTCCAGACGCGCCTTCTCGCTGAAGCCGCGTTGCTCGCGGCCAATGCCCCCGAGAGCGAGACAGAAAATTTCGTTCGTAAACACGCCTTGGCCTATCAGGCCGCGCATGGTGGGGATATCGCTGCCGCGGCATGCCGCGTCTTCGGCAATACAGACGGTGCCTATGGCGCGAACGTCAATCTTTTGCTCAACCAAGGTGGCTGGCAGGACGAGAATGAGCTGGCGGACGCCTTCGTGCGTCGCAAGGGCTTTGCCTATGACACCGATAACAAGCCGCAAGCCAATACGAAACTTCTCTCTCATTTGCTCGCCTCCGTCGATCTAACCTATCAAAATCTGGAGTCGGTCGAGCTTGGTGTCACAAGTATCGATCACTATTTCGACTCGCTCGGCGGCATCAGTCGCGCGGTGTACCGCGTGCGGGGTGGCGATGTTCCGGTCTATGTCGGCGACCAGACGCGCGGGGAGGGTGTGGTTCGCACGCTTTCCGACCAGGTTGCGCTAGAGACCCGCACGCGAACGCTCAACCCGAAATGGTATGAGGCCTTGCTCGCCCATGGCCATGAGGGCGTGCGCAATCTCGAAGCGCAGGTGACGAATACGTTGGGATGGTCGGCGACGGCCGGCGGCGTCGCGCCTTGGATATATCAGAACATTGCCGAGACCTATATGCTCGATCCGGTGATGCGCGAGCGCCTGTCGCGCCTCAATCCCACGGCCTCGATGCGCATCGCGAGCAGATTGATCGAAGCCCACGAACGCAACTACTGGACGCCGGACGAGGAAACTCTCACCCGCCTTCGCCAAGCGGGTGAGGCGATCGAAGATCAGATCGAAGGTATTGGCGTGGAGGCCGCAGCATGATGGACTTAGAAAGTCTCTCAACCCCCTGTTCAACGGGCTGCGGCGATGGTGAGGGGAGTGTGCAGGTTCATCTCGACCCGGACACCAGAATTGGCACCGCGAAAGTGTTTGCCATTTATGGCAAGGGCGGCATCGGAAAAAGCACGACATCGTCGAACCTATCGGTTGCGTTTGCTAAGCTCGGAAAGCGCGTGTTGCAGATCGGCTGCGATCCAAAGCACGACTCGACATTCACGCTCACCAAACGGCTCATGCCGACGGTGATCGATGTTCTCGAACAAGTCGATTTTCACGCTGAAGAGTTGCGCGCCGAGGATTTCGTCACCGAAGGCTATGAGGGGGTGCTCTGCGTCGAGGCAGGTGGTCCGCCGGCGGGCACCGGCTGCGGTGGGTACGTCGTCGGCCAAACTGTCAAACTCTTGAAGGAACATCACCTCCTTGATGACACCGACGTCGTTATCTTTGACGTCCTCGGCGATGTTGTCTGCGGCGGCTTCGCAGCGCCCCTTCAGCATGCCGACCGTGCTCTAATCGTGGCCGCGGATGATTTCGACTCCATTTTCGCGATGAACCGGATAGTTGCGGCAATTCAAGCCAAGTCACGCAATTACAAGGTGAGATTGGGCGGCGTCATCGTCAATCGCAGCAAAAGCCGGGAGCAAATTGACCGCTTCAACGCGGCTACGGGCTTGCGTACCCTAGCGCAATTTCCTGACCTCGACGCTATTCGCCACAGCCGGCTCAAAAAGGCCACTTTGTTTGAGATGGACTCTTCTCCGGAGCTCGACGCGGTGCGCGCCGAATATCTCCGCCTTGCCAGCGCGCTCTGGGCTGGGGCCGAGCCGCTTTCGGCGAGCGCGATGAAAGATCGCGACCTTTTTGACCTTTTGGGGTTCGACTAATGAGCGAGACCTATCAGCAACGTCGCGCGCTACTTCTTGAGTATTTTGACCGCACGGCTATTGATGCCTGGGCGCTGCTCACATCGGACGCACCCCTCAACCCGATTCGCGCCAGCGTTCGCGCCGGCCGTGACGCGATGCGTAACACGCTCTTGCAATGGCTTCCTGAGCGCCTCGATGGCATGCGCTTTCTTGATGCGGGCTGCGGGACTGGTGCCCTCTCCCACACGCTCGCGCAACGCAGCGCGAACGTGCTTGCGTGCGATCTGTCCCCGCGGCTCATCGATATCGCCCGCACACGCGGTGCCGAAGGCGGCCAAAGCGGAGCTCTCGAATTCGTTGTGTGTGACATGCTCGATGTCGCGCTTGGGGAATTTGACTGCGCCATCGCAATGGATAGTCTCATCCATTATCAACCAGCGACCATGTTGGCGGCGTTAGAGACCCTCGCTCAACGCGTGCGACGCTCCCTACTCTTTACATTTGCGCCGCGTAACGCGCTTCTTGCGGGTATGCATGCGCTTGGACACCTGTTTCCCCGCGGCAACCGGGCACCCGAAATCGTGCCGACCGCAGAGAAAGCCCTCATTCGCGGCATTGGCGCTAGTGCTGCTCTCTCAGAGTGGCGAGTTGGCCGCACACAACGGATCGCCAGGGGCTTTTATATCTCGCAGGCGCTGGAGCTTGTGCGAAAATGAGTCTCTCAGAGGCGAAGTACCCCGATCTCGCGCGCGTCAACCGCCGTCTTGGTGCACTCTGGAAGCATCTCGGGCCGCGCTATCTTCCATTTGCCGACGCCGTGACGTCCGAGCTGCCATTTTGGCGGCTCATCCGGCTTTCCTTGTTTCAGGTCTCCGTCGGCATGGCGGTCGTGCTTCTGATTGGTACGCTCAATCGGGTGATGATCGTTGAACTCGGCGTGCCGACCTGGCTTGTCGCCGTGATGGTCGCGCTACCGCTGGTTTTCGCGCCGTTCCGCGCTCTGGTTGGATTTCGCTCCGACATTCACCGCTCGGTGCTTGGCTGGCGGCGGGTTCCCTATATCTGGTTTGGGTCTTTATTACAGTTTGGTGGTTTTGCGATCATGCCGTTTGCGCTCATCGTCCTATCAGGTGACGTGAGGGGTGGGCCCGCCTTCGTCGGTGACATCGCCGCGGCGGTTGCATTTCTGATGGTGGGTGCTGGCCTGCACACGACCCAAACTATCGGTCTCGCCTTGGCGTGCGATCTTGCGCCCGAGAAGAGTCAGCCGCGCGTTGTTGCCTTGCTTTGCATGATGATGCTGATCGGCATGGTAGTCAGCGCCCTGGCGTTCGGGATATTTCTTGCGCGGTTCAGCGAGGTGCGTCTCATCCAGGTGGTGCAGGCGGCGGCATTCGTGACGATGGTTCTCAACATCGTGGCACTTTGGAAGCAAGAGCCCCGTCATCGCGCAGACGGCAGCGACGCCACGGTTTCCTTTTCCGCCTCTTGGCGGGCCTTTCGCAGCCAAAGACAAGCGGTCCGGCGCCTTGTTGGGCTGGGCCTTGGAACGCTTGCCTTTAGCATGCAGGATATTCTTCTTGAGCCCTATGGCGGGCAGGTTTTGCATCTTACCGTCGGGCAGACGACGCTGCTCACCGCGGTTCTCGCTTGCGGTGGCCTCGCGGGCTTCGGTATTGCCGCGCGAGCCCTCGGCCGTGGCGCCGACCCCTATCGGTTTTCGGCACTTGGCAGCTTGATCGGACTTTTTGCCTTTACGATCGTGATCTTTGCTTGGCCGCTCGCATCACAGCTTTTGTTCGGACTTGGTGTCTGCCTAATCGGCTTTGGCGCGGGCGTATTTGCTCACTGCACGCTGACCGCGGCGATGGGCACGGCTGAGCGCACGCGCATCGGTCTTGCGCTCGGCGTCTGGGGGGCGGTACAGGCCTCCGCAGCCGGCGTCGCCGTAGCACTTGGCGGACTACTTCGTGACGCCATCTCCTATCTCGCGCTGAGAGGCGCCTTGGGCCCGGTGCTGCACGATCCTGCCATCGGCTACATCGCCGTCTATCATCTGGAAATTCTTCTGCTCTTCGTAACGCTCGTTGCCATCGGTCCACTGGTTCGCGCCGGGGCGGACGAGAAAACGCCCTCACCATCCCGCGGATTGCTTGGGATACCCGCTTCTCAGACCTGACAGCTGAGGTGAAATTATGCCAAAAGGTGCGATCACCGGTTATATCGACGTTGCCCAGCTCACGCTGTATGCGTTCTGGATCTTCTTTGCCGGACTGATTTATTACCTCCACCGCGAGGATAAACGCGAGGGCTATCCAATGATTTCGGATAATCCGGAAGCGCCCGCCCGGGAGGGATTTCCGCCAATGCCAGCCCCGAAAATATTCTTACTGCCGCATGGCGGAACGCAGAGCGCCCCGCGCCACGAGGTCGCACGCGAGGTCAATGCCGCACCCGCCTATCCGTGGTCGGGCTCGCCGCTCGTCCCACTCGGCAACCCGATGCAAGATGGCGTTGGCGCTGCCGCCTACGCCGACCGCGCCGAGGAGCCGGAGCTGACATTCGAAGGGGAGCGGCGCATGGTTCCACTCCGTGTGGCGAATATGTACTCCGTGCACCCCGATGATCCGGATCCGCGCGGCATGGAAATTGTCGCCGCAGACGGTGTGACTGTTGGAACCGTAACTGATTTGTGGATCGATCGCAGTGAGCCGCATATCCGCTACATCGAAGTTACGCTCGCCGCCTCGGCCCCCCCACGGACGGTGTTGGTGCCGATGCTTTACGTCGATCGGATCGAGCGCGCGATGGGTCGTCTCCTGGTCAGTGCGATCACATCTACAGATTTCCTTGCCGTCCCGCCGCTCAAGGATCGTGACCAAGTGACCGCGCGCGAAGAGGACAAGATCACCGCATATTTTGCTGGGGGCTTCCGCTACGCAACGCCCGATCGGCAGGAGCCGCTGCTATGAGTGAGAAAATGCCGATTACGCCCCATGGCCTCCCGGGGCCGCTACCTGCAGGGGAGACGATACTTTGGCAGGGTGCACCTTCGTGGAAGCTATTGGCCAGGCGCGTTTATCACCTCCCGGTGATTGGTCTCTATTTCATCGCGTTGCTCGTCTGGCGCGAGGCGATGGCGCTTTCTGGCGGCGGCACCTTGGTGGACGCGCTCAAGGCTGGCGGTGCGGCGCTCGGTCTCGCGATGGTAACGCTCGGGCTACTTCTTGCCTTGGCACGGCTTGTCGCGCGGAGCACGGTTTACACGATCACTTCGCGGCGGCTCGTAATTCATTGCGGTATCGCGCTTTCGGTGACGCTAAATTTGCCCTACCGCCTGATCGACGCCGCTGAGCTCCGCGATCATCGCGACGGCAGCGGCGACATTTCGCTGACCCTGCGCAAGGGAGAGCGAATCAGCTATCTGATGTTCTGGCCGCATGTCCGGCCATGGCACCTCAATCGGGTCCGCCCTGCTCTGCGAGAGATCGAAAATGCGTCGCAGGTCGCGCAATGTCTCGCCCGCGCGCTTGCCGCCGATGCGGCACAGCCCGCGCCAACCGTACCACAAAGCGTGCGCGCGGCTGACAGCGTTTCGGCCGCGGTGGCGCCAGCATGAGCAGGACCGCTTCCCCTTATCGCGCGTTTCCAAGCGGGCCCTTGGTCGCCTGTGCGGCCCTGATTACCGTCGCGATCGGCGCCGCGGCGCTCGGGGATTGGCGCGGCGTATCGAGCGCCGTACCGCGCTCGGCACCGCTCGTAAACCGGTCGATCCAGTTTGTCGACCAGCCGGATGGCGCCATTAGAGCCCTCGATGCAACAACGCGGCGGGAGATTATGATTATCGCGCCGGGAACCAATGGTTTCTTGCGCGCGACCCTGCACGGCCTGGCGCGCGAGCGGCGCCGGGAGGGTTTTGGTCCGCAGCCGCCGTTTCAACTCACTGCCTGGCGGGACGGGCGTCTTAC
>JAJYXY010000128.1 GCA_021801465.1 Pseudomonadota bacterium | reverse complement strand
GCCAGCGCGCGTTTTTCCGAGCGATAGAGCCCGGGCGCCACGAAGAGCCAGATCTGGATCGCGATCACCGGGAAGGAGATGAAAGCGGCGCCGAAAAATGCGACTTTCACATAGGTAAAAAACGCCTCGTAGAGCGCTGTGAAGATGAGGCGCCGGTCCTGCCCGGTTTGGTGCATCAGAATATTGGCGAGCGGGCGCGCCAGGAAGGAATAGATGTCCTTCGAAAAGTAATAGCAGACGCCGAACGCGACGAGAAACGCAACCAGCGAGAATAACAGCCGCCGGCGCAGCTCGATCAGATGTTCGAGCAGCGGCATCGGCTTATCGTGGATCGGGTCTTCTTGTTCGGGCGGGGCCAATTCTGTCGTTCCGAAAAATGGTTGGCAAATCACCCGAGACGGCGCGGACGCTGAATGCCGGGCGGGATGAAGGAAGGCGGCTCGGGGGCGAACGCGATTTCCGGTGGGATGAAGGCGGGCGCGGCGGCCTCCGGCGGCACCGGCGCCGCCTCGGCGGGCGGGCTCTCGCTAGTGCCGGGCGCGATGTCCTCCGGCCGCTCGATCACCGTCTCAGGATGGGCGGCGACCGGCGTTGGCTCAAACGGGTTTTCGTTCAGGTTGCGGGCCAGCGAGCCATCGGGGTCGACCGCGCTGGTGAACGCGCCGCGTACGTCGAAATTGCGGATTTCGTTGATCTGCTGGCGAAACTCGCCAAGATCGGCCTCGCGCATCATCTCATCGACATGGCCCTGGAATTCGGCCGCCATGCGCCGCGCCTTCTTGACCATGCCGGCGACGGCGCGCATCGCCGCCGGCATGTCTTTGGGGCCGATGGCGATCAGCGCCACAACGCCCACCAAGGCGATTTCGGACCAGGCAAAATCGAACATCCAGGCTCCGCGCTTACCCCGTTGCTTGATGCAAAAGGAAAAACACTTCTTTTTCTGAAGAAAAAGAAGCAAAAAGACTTCTATCCCGTTTTCTCGGAGCGGCAATGCCGCCGGCACTGCCCAACGGGGAAAAGTTTTTTGGTTCTTTTTTTCAAAAAAGAACGATTCTTCCTCAAGCTCTTATCATCTAGCAGGAAAGCCCTTTCGCGCAAACCGCGCTCAGGCGCCACCAGGCGCCGGCACTTCGACCAAGAGATCGGCGCGGCGCGGCAGATCGGCGAGATCCTTGAGGCCGAATTGCGCGAGAAAGGCCGCCGTCGTGCCCCAAAGCGTCGGGCGCCCTGGCGCCTCCTTGTGGCCGCGCGGCGCGATCAGGCTGGCTTCCAAAAGCGCGTCCATGGTTGCTTGCGAGAGGCTGGCGCCGCGGATTTCCTCGATCTCGGGGCGCGTCACCGGCTGATGATAGGCGATGATCGCCAGCGTCTCCATCGCGACCCGCGGCAGGCGCCGCGGCACCTCGATCACGCGGCGCAGCAGTGGCGCGAGATCAGGCGCGGTCTGGAACCGCACCCCGCCGGCGACCTCGACCAGTTCGACGCCGCGCCCGGCATAGCGCGCTGCCAGCGCCGCGACCACCAATTCGGCGTCACAATCCTCGGGCAGAACCTGCCCGAGGGCGCGCAGCGACACCGGCTCGCTCGAGGCGAACACGAACGCCTCGGCGAGGCGGAGCGCCGCTTCCGAGACAGGAGCGGGTGTTTCGGGCGTGTCCTCGTTCATGCGTCCTCCTCGCCGGCAACCGCCGGGCGCAGCAGAATAGGTCCAAATGGCGTCTCCTGGCGAAGATCGATGGCGCCGCCCCGGGCCATTTCGAGGCCAGCGAGCAATGTCGCCGAGAGTGCCGCGCGACGCTGCAGCGGCTCCGCGAGATTTTCCGGCAGGAATGTCTCGAGCGTGCGCCAGTCCGGCAGGCCGCCGAGCATCGCACCCAGCCGCCGCAAGGCGTCCTGGACACTCCACAGCGTCATCGGCTTCGGGCGATAGCGCCGCTGGCCGCCGCTGCGGCGAAGGGCGGCGAGATAGGCGCGGAGCAGCGCCGGCACGTCAAGGCGCAAGCGCGAGCGATCGATTTCCGAGAAATCCTCGGGGGCGGCGCGGGCGAAAACCTCCTGGCCGAGCTGCGGGCGGGCAGCGAGCCAGGCGCTCGCGGCACGCATCGCCTGCAATTCGGCAAGCCGCGCGGCGAGCGTCTCGGCCGCTTCCTCGCCGGCCTCGGCCTCCTCCGTCCCCGCCGGGAGCAAGAGGCGCGATTTCAGCCAGGCGAGCCACGCCGCCATCACCAGCCAGTCGGCGGCGAGTTCGAGGCGCACCCGCCGCGCCCCCTCGATCACCGCGAGATATTGCTCGACCAGAGCAAGGATGGAAATCCGCGCGAGATCGAGCTTTTGGCCGCGCGCGAGTTCCAAAAGCAAATCGAGCGGCCCCTCGAACCCTTCGAGGCGCAAAACCAGGGTTTCGATCAGCGGCGGCTCGGCCGGCGCCTCAGCCATGGCCCGCCATGCCCGCAAGCCACAGGACGACGCCGATCGCGCGTGGCACGATATGATCGAGCGCCGCCCCCACCGGATCGACCCGCCAGCCGAGCCCGGCGAGCACCTGTGGCAGGATGAACACGACCAGCAAAACCAGCAGGATGCCGACCCGCTCGAGCAGCGCCCAACGCCGCGCAAGCCGCAGCGGCAACAGCCCGACCACGATCCGCCCGCCATCGAGCGGCGGAATCGGCAGCAGATTGAAGATCCCGAGGACGAGATTGGTGAGCACGAAATAATAGATGAAGACGCCGCCGATTTCGGCGCCACGCGGTGGCAGATAAGCGAGC
>JAJYXY010000096.1 GCA_021801465.1 Pseudomonadota bacterium | reverse complement strand
CGTAAGGGCCGGTTCGGGCCCTATGTGCAGCATGGTCAGATGGTCGCCAATCTGCCGCGCGGCATGGCGTTGGAGGAGGTGACGGCGGAACAGGCGGTCGCTTTGCTCGCCGAGAAGGGCAAGGTTTTGCGCCCGCGCGGCAAGGCAGCGGCGAAAGCGAACGGCAAAGGCGCGGCCGAAGCGCGGGCGAAGGCGGCCAAGCCCGCGGCGCCGAAGGCGGCGGCAAAATCGGCGAAGGTGCCGGCGCGCAAACCCGCCGCAGCCAAGGCAAAGCCAGCGACACGGCCGGCGAAAGCCAAAGCCGTGCCGGCCGCGAAACCACGCAAGGCTGCGCCCTGACCGTGGCACGGCGCGGCGGCTTTCTGCCCGACTTGGCGGAACTCCGCCGCTTTCTCGCCGATCAGCCCGGTCGCCTCGGCAAGCGCGAGATCAGCCGCGCCTTCGGCCTCGGCCCCGAACATCGCGCCGGGTTGCGCGATCTCCTGCGCGCGCTCGCCGAGGAGGGCGAAATCGCCCCCGCCGGCGCCCGCCGCTATCGCGCGCCGGGGCGTCTGCCCGAGATTCTGCCGGTCGAGGTCATTAGCCTCGATCGCGACGGCGAAGCGGTGGCGCGGCCGCTCGACTGGACCGCAGATGGGCCGGCGCCGGCGATCCTGATGGCGCCCGAGCCGCGCGGGCGGCCGGCGCTGGCGCTTGGCGCGCGGGTGCTGGCGCGGCTCCGCCCGATCGCCCATGGCCGCTATGAGGGGCGCACGGTCAAGCGGCTCAGCGACCGCCAGGGTCGTATCCTCGGCGTGTTTCGCGCAAGCGTGGCGGCCTCGCCGCATCCCGATGCCGGGCGGATCGTGCCCGCGGATCGCCGCGCGCGGGCGGAATGGCGCGTGCCGCCGGGCGAGAGCGGCGGCGCCGAGCCGGGCGAAATCGTCGAGGCGATCCCGCTGCCAACACTCGGTTATGGGCTGAAGCCGGCGCGCGTCATCGCCCGGCTCGGCCGCGAGGGCGAAGCACGCGCGGTGAGCTTGCTTGCGATTGCCGCGCACGACATTCCCGTCGATTTTTCAGAGGCGGCGCTCGCCGAGGCGGCGCGCGCCGGCGCCGTTCCGCTCGCCGCGCGCGAGGATTTGCGCGCCGTCCCCTTGATCACCATCGATGGCCCGGACGCCCGCGATTTCGACGATGCGGTGTTCGCCGAGCCGGTGATCGGCGGCGGTTTTCGCCTGATCGTCGCGATCGCCGATGTCGCGCATTATGTGCGCCCGGGCTCGGCGCTCGACCAGGCGGCACGCACGCGCGGCAACAGTGTCTATTTTCCCGATCGCGTGGTGCCGATGCTGCCCGAGGCGCTGTCTGCCGGCTGGTGTAGCCTGCGCCCGGGTGAGCCGCGCGGCTGTCTTTTCGTCGAGATGCGGATTGCCGCCAATGGCGAGACGCTGAGCCATCGCTTCGGCCGCGGTCTGATGCAAAGCCATGCGCGACTGACCTATGACGAGGTCGAGGATGCGCATCAATCCGGCCAGATGGCGAGCCTTCTCGACCCGCTCTATGGCGCCTTTCGGGCATTGCAGGCGCAGCGCATGGCGCGCGGCGCGCTCGATCTCGATCTCCCCGAGCAAGTGGTGACGCTGGACGCGGCCGGGCGAATCGCGTCCATTCGGCCGCGCGTGCGCCGTGACAGCCATCGCCTGATCGAGGAATTCATGGTGCTCGCCAATGTCGCCGCCGCCGAGACGCTGGAGGCGCGGCGCGTGCCCTGCCTCTTTCGCGTCCACGCGCCGCCGGCGCCAGAGAAACTCGTGGCCTTGCGTGACATGCTGGCGGGTTTCGGGATCAGCCTCGCGCCCGGCGACCGGCTGCATCCGCGCGATCTCGGCGCCGTGCTCGATCGCATCACGGGCCGGCCGGAGGCGCCGCTGGTCAACGAGACCATGCTCCGCAGCCTCTCGCAGGCCGCCTACAGCCCGGAAAATATCGGCCATTTCGGCCTCGCCCTGGCGCGCTACGCGCATTTCACCAGCCCGATTCGCCGCTATGCCGATCTTCTCGTCCATCGCGCTTTGATCCACGCCCTTCACCTCGGCCCCGATGGGCTGCAACCCGATGAGGTCGCCAGCCTCGAGGATGTCGCATCGCACATCACCGCAACCGAGCGCCGCGCCGCCGCCGCCGAGCGGGCGGCGATCGAGCGCTATCTCGCGGCTTTCCTCGCCGATCGCATCGGAGAAAATTTCGCCGCCCGCATTTCCGGCGTGACGCGCGCGGTTTTATTCGTCACATTGTTGGAAACGGGTGCCAGCGGAATCGTTCCGCTCTCGTCTCTGCCTGATGATGAATGGATGTTCGACTTTGGATCGCAAATGCTGTCAGGGCGTCGGCGCCGGATCAGCTATCGGCTCGCGCAGGCGGTGACGGTGCGTTTAATCGAGACCAATCCCCTCACCGGCGGCATGGTGTTTCATATTGTGGGCGACCAAACCCGGCCGGTCTCTCGCGCAGGGGGAGGGGAAAAATCAGGGCGGCGCCATCGCCCGCGACAGACGTGAGAGCGGCCGGGGTTTTTCTCCTTTTGCTTTTTTCTTGGTCGGCGCCGGCGCAAACGATCGCCGGCCCGACGGAGTCCGTTTTTCCCGCACCGCTAGCCGCGCATGTCTTTGCCACCGCCTATGCCTTCATGGCGCCGCGCACGCTCGAGCCGGTGTCGATCCCGCGCCTTGCCATTTGGCTTTTGCATGGGTTTGCGGTGTTGGATCCGTCGCTGTCGGCCGAACAGCAAGACGACGCCGTGGTGTTGCGCGCGGGCGGCCAGATCGTGCTGTCGCGCCCGGCGCCTGGTGAGAGTGATGCAAGCGCTTGGGGTGACGTCACGGCGGCGCTGGCGGCGCGGGCATGGGAGGTCTCCGCCCTCGTTCGCCGCGGCGGCGCGCAGGGGCTCATCCGCGGCCTTTTCGACGAGTTGTTCACCCATCTTGATCCCTATTCGCGCTATTCCCCGCCGGGCGAGATCGAGATCGACCGCCAAGGGCGGCGGAGTGATGGTGGGCTGGGCCTCATTCTCGGCCAAGGCGCGAGCGATGTCGTCATTCAGGATGTGCTTGCCGGCAGCCCTGCGGCGAGGAGCGGGGTACCGCCCGGGGCGAGCCTGATCGCGCTCGAAGGTGAGCCGCTCGCTCATGCCGATCCGGTCATCGTCGCCGCGATGCTTGCCGGCCCGCCGGAAACCCATGTCCGGATCGTCATTCGTACCCATGAGGGGCGGCGTCAGACGCTCGATCTCGTGCGCGCTCTGGTGCCGCCGCAAACCGTTTTTGCCAGCACCGCGCCGGATGACCTTCTTATTCTGCGCCTTACCGGATTTCAGCGCGGCACCAGCCAGCAGCTGGTGGCGGCGCTCGACGGCGCGTTCGGCGGACATACGCGACCGCGCGGCCTGGTTCTCGATTTGCGCGGCAATCGTGGCGGGTTTCTGCAGCAATCGGTCGATATCGTCGGCGCTTTGCTCGGCTCTGGCCTCATCGCCACCACCGCTGGCCGCGATCCCGCCGCCAATCGCGTGCTCGTCGCCGATGCGGAGGCGCACGCCGATGACGTGCCGGTCGCGGTCCTCGTCGATGGCCGCACCGCCAGCGCCGCCGAGATCACCGCCGCAGCGCTCGCCGATAATCGCCGCGCGGTGGTGATCGGCAGCGCGACCTTGGGCAAGGGGCTGATGCAGACGGTGACGACGCTGCCCGATGGTGGCGAATTATACGTGACCTGGAGCCGTGTTCTGGCGCCGCTCGGCTGGCCGATCCAGGATCTCGGCGTGTTTCCGCAACTCTGCACGAGCCTCGGCGCGGTGGCGCTCGCGCAGGAACTCGATGCGCTCGATCGCGGCGACCGGCCGCTCGCGCAGGCACTGGCGGCGCAGCGAACGGCGCGGGCGCCGGTTGCGCCCAATATCGTGCTGGAGATCAGGAGCGCCTGCCCCGCGGCGCTCGGCACCGACGCCGACATCGAGGCCGCGCATTATCTCTTGACCCATCCCGTCGCCTATGGGAACGCCTTGCTGCCGGCACAATTCCTGCCGGCGACGTCGATACCGTGAGGGGAGGGTTTGATGTATGTTCCGCCCGCTTTCGCGGAAAAACGGGTTGAGGTTTTGGCCGCGATGATGCGCGCGGCACCGCTCGCCAATCTCGTCGTCTGGACCGGGCGCGGGTTCGAGGCGAGCCCGCTGCCGGTGCTCTATGATCCGGAGCCAGCGCCGTTTGGGACGATTTCGGGCCATATCGCCCGTGGCAATCCGCTCGCAGAGGCGGATGGCGCGTCCGCGCTGGCTATTTTCATGGGGCCGGACGCGTATATTTCGCCGTCATTTTATCCCACCAAGCGCGAGACCGGGCGCGTGGTGCCGACCTGGAATTACATCACCATCCATGCCGAGGGGCGTCTTCACCTCTATGCCGACCCGGACTCCTTACTCGCGCTCGTCAAAAAATTGACCGGCCATCACGAGTCCGCCCGCGCCGCGCCATGGGCGGTCGAGGATGCGCCGGCGGATTTCATCGCCGCGCAGCTCAAGGGGATCGTTGGGTTCACCCTGCCGCTCAGCCGGCTCGAGGGAAAATGGAAAATGAGCCAAAATCGACCGCCCGTCGATCGCGCCGGGGTTGTCGAGGGGCTTGCCGCCGAGGGCTGCGATACTGTCGCCAAAATCGTCGCAGCCCATATGCCGCGCGGCTGAGCGCAAAATTAAACAAGCACCCGCCGGACGTCTTCGAACCAGCGGGTATTCTCTCTGCGCGCGGGTATCATACCGGTCAGCGATCTCGCTGACCGGTATCAGAGCCCGATTTCTGCAACCCCCGCGCGCCGCAGCCCCTCGGCGAGGAGATTACGGTCGGTCTCTCGCGAAAGCGGGCTTTGCCCAAGAATGCTGCTGATGCCGTAGCCGGGGTTGAGATGGGCATAGCGTTGGCGGAGCGTTGCCGCCTCGCCGAGGCGGCCAAGTTGGCCGAGTGCTGCGATATGCAGCGGATATATGGTGCGCAGCGTCGGGCGGATGTCGCTGATATTACGGGCAATTGCGACCGCGGCCGCGAAATCGCCGCGCAAATAGCAGAGCAAAGCCTGCCCGCCATCGAAAAGGAAGGCTTGCGGGTCGAGCGGCACCAATTCCTTATAGCGCGCGAGTTTTTGCTCGGCGTCCGCGAGATCGCCGCGATAAAGCGCGGTGGTGCCGGCCAGCGCCCAGGCGAGGGCGAGGTTGGGATTGAGCGCGAGGGCGCGTTCATGAAGCACCATGGCCTCATCATGCCCGCGTTCGAGCGCCGACGTGATGTAGCCGGCGATGGCGAAAGACCGCGCGTCTTGCGGATCGACCATGATCGCTTGCTGGGCCGCGGCGACCGCGCGCGCGCGCGTCTCCGCCGGCGAGGACGCCCAGCCTTGGGAGAGGAGCAAGGCATTCCAACAGGCGAGCGTTGCCCGCGGCGTCGCGTAGTTGGGATCGATCTCGCACGCGAGATCGAGCAGCGGCCCGGCGGCGAGGAACTGCGCACGGTCGAGGCGCAGCATCAGCCCGAGCGCGCGCAACGCCGCTTCATAAGCGGAGACATCGCGCTCGACGCGGCCGGCCCCGGCGGTGCTGACCGTGGGATGGGCGACGCGGCGGATTTCAGATTGCTGCAACTCCACATCGATGCGCGCGGAGGCGAGGGCGGCGATACGATCTTGCAGGCCGAGCGGGTCATCGGCGCGGTGATCGAAGCGTTGCACCCAGGTGATATGGTTGCCAACATTGAGATCGATCAGGCGCAGCGTCACGCGTTGCATCGCGCCGACCCGCTGGATGGTGCCATCGACCACGAAATCGAGCCCAAAGGCACGACGGAGCGCCGCTTCGTCGCGGGTTTCGGTAGCGAAGCGGGCGAGCGCACTCGGCGAGACGAGGTCGAGCCAGCGGAAGGGGATGAGCGCGCTGGTGATCTCCTCGGCGAGGACGGCGGCAACCTGATTGGAGTCAGCGCGGCTCGGCGCATCGTGGCCAAAGCTTTGCAGCGGCAAAACGCCGAGCCGCCGGCCACTCCGCACCAGCGGGTGGGGCGGGGTCTGGCCACGGCGGATCAGCGGCGGGGCGCTGCCGGCGCGGATTTCCGCCAGCAATTCGCGGGTTTCATCCGAGGGCAGCGCATCGAGGGTCTGCGCGAGCGCGGCGCGGCAACGGCCGAACGCCTCGATCGCGAGGCCGCGTTCGCCGCGCGCGGCATGGGCATGGATCAAAGCGCGCCACGCCCCTTCATGGGTTTGATCGATAGCGAGCAATTGCTGCGCCGCGGCGATCATCCCGTCTGGCGAGGTTTGCTCCTCGAGCAGCGCCTCGGCCACCGCCCGGGCATGGCCGCGGATGCGATTGCGTTCTCCCGCGAGCCAAAGATCGGCAGCCGGGTCGAGATTATTGAGATCGGCGAGCAATTCGCCGCCGATCAATCGTAGCGCTTCCGGCGCTGCGGGGGTCGCGCGCAGCACCTCGGCGACGTCGATCCAGGTCGTGCCGGGGCGGAGCGCGATTTGTTCGCGCCGGATAGCCAACACCTCTGTCCCCAGCGGGCCCAGGCAATCAAGCAGGCGATGGATTTCCTGGCGCAGCGAGCCGCGCGCCTGCTCCTCGGGCCGGCTGCTCCAGAGCGTCTCCGCGATCCAGGCGCGACTGACCGGGCGCGGCGCGGCGAGTGCGATCATCGCTAGCAAGGCGCGGGTTTTGCGGCCGTTGGGAAGCGCACTGTCGCCATTGGCCGCCGAGGCTTCCATTGGCCCGAACAGGCGGAGACGAAGCCGCTCTTCCCCTGCGCGGGGGACGGGGCGGCCGAGAGCGGCAAGCTCTGCTTCGCGTGAAATCAACATAGTTAAAATGTGACAGGCTTCCTCAGAAACTGCAAGCATTTCCATTTGCCAAAGCCAAATTCCGAGGCATGGCCGCAATGCTGAAATGTCAGCTTATTCCCAAATCAAGAGAGATTTCCTTAGAATATATGAAATACAGTATATAATTATTTTAAATAAGATTGATTTCGTTAAATTAGATGGATCGATGCGATGGCTGGACTGAGGGCAATCGCAGCGGGTGGCAGCCGTCCCACCGAAAAGCGAGTCGCCGTCGGCAGACACACTCATTTCTAGAGTCTTGTTCTGAACCATATTTGTCCGCGAGCGCCGGGCGCGCCGGCGAGCGCGCGTGGGAACAACGGCCAGGAGCTTCGTGCGCGACGCTCCGCGACGGGCCTAGACCGACGCCTCACGAAAAATTTCCTGAATATTGCCCCGCCAAACCTTGGCAAACCGCGCGAGCCAATGCTCCGCCTGCGTCGGGCCACCGGCGACGATGTCTTCGAGCGGGGCGAGGAACCGACGCTCGTCCCCGCCATCGGCATCGAGGCAGGCGCGCGCGCGAAGCCCATCGCTTGCGATCGCAACCACCTCGCGCGCGAGATCGCGCAACGTGCCATCGGGGCGCGAGGGCGTTGGCCAAGCCGTAGCGAGGCCATGCCGCGGCACCTCGGCACGCAAGCCGGCGAAGTCTTGCCATGGCCGAGCACGCACCAGCGCCTCGGCCGCCGCCAAAGCGGCGTCATCATAGAAAATCCCGGTCCAGAGCGCGCTCTGGGCCAGCATCATCGCCGGTGTTCCCGCATCCGCCCCGCGCATTTCGAGAAACCGCTTGAGCCGGACATCGGTGAAGACAGTGGTGAGATGATCGGCGAAATCACCGATCACCGCCCGCTCACCCGGCGCCTCCTCGAGGCCGTGGTCGAGAAACTGGCGGAAGGAGCGGCCAGCGAGATCGACAAACCTCCCTTCGCGCTGGATGAAATACATCGGCACGTCGAGCACCCAGTCCACATAGCGCTCGAATCCGAAGCTGTCTTCGAAGAACGCCGGCGGGATGCCGGTGCGGTCGGGGTCGGTGTCGGTCCAGATCTGCGCACGATAAGAGAGGAACCCGTTCGGCCGGCCCTCAGTGAAGGGGGAGTTGGCAAACAGGGCCGTGGCCAGCGGTTGCAGCGCCAGCGCGACGCGGAGTTTCCGCACCATATCGGATTCAGAGGCGTAATCGAGATTGACCTGCACCGTGCAGGTGCGCAGCATCATATCGAGGCCGAGCGCGCCGCGCCGCGGCATATAGCGGCGCATAATGGCATAGCGGCTTTTTGGCATCCACGGCATGTCTTCGCGCCGCGCCAGTGGATGAAAGCCGAGTGGCGCGAAGCCGAGGCCGAGCGGGTCGGCGGCATCATGCATCTCGGCGAAATGCGCCGCCATTTCGCGGGCGGTCGCATGGAGATCGGGTAAAAGGCCGCCAGAGAGTTCCAATTGCCCGCCCGGCTCGAGCGAAATCGAGGCATCGCTCCGGCCGGGGCCGCCCTTGAGCCCAATCATCTGGCCGCGATCGAGGATCGGCGTCCAGCCGGCGCCGGCGAATCCGGCGAGAACTGCGCCGATACCCTGCGGTTCGTAAGGTGGTGGCGAAAAATCGACGCGGCGGAAGCCGAATTTTTCATGCTCGGTGCCGATCCGCCACGCTGCGCGCGGCTTGCAGCCGGCCTCCAGCCAGGCGGCGAGTTCGCGTCGATCGGTGATGGGGGTGGCATCGACCTCGCCGGGATTAGACATCGTTTGCGTGACCTTTTGGCGTGCCGGCCGTTGGGCGGCACGGAAGGATGTGGCGAAGCCGCGCTGTCACCGGGCAGCCTGTAACAGGGCAAGCCCGGCGATCGCCGCGGTCTCGGCGCGAAGAATCCGCGGCCCGAGCGTTGCCGGCATTAGAAAGGGATGCGCGCGCAAAACGTCAAGCTCAGCGGGCGTAAATCCCCCCTCAGGCCCGATGAGGAGGGCCGCTGGCCCCGCGATCGGCATGATCGGCGGACAATCCACGCGCTCGAGCGCGGCGACCAGAGGGCGCCCGGGTGGCCATGCGGCGAGAAGGTCGGAAAGCGGCTCGGGCGGCGCGATCTTTGGCACCGAGAGCCGCTCGCATTGCTCGGCCGCCTCGGTTGCGATCGTGAGCAGGCGCGCGAGATTGACCCGCTCGCCAATGCCCCGCGCGGTAATCACCGGGAAAATCGCCGCAACGCCGAGTTCGGTCGCCTTCTGGATGACGAGATCCGTCGCCTGGCGCTTGAGAAGGGCAAAGACTAGCCAGAAATCCGGCGTCTCTGTCGGCATCGGCGGGCGAAGGCGCGCCGCGATCGCGATCTCCGCGCGATCGCGGCGCAGGGCGACGATGCGGCCCTGCCATTCGCCATCCTCGGCGTTGAATAAGGCGACGCTGGCGCCAACGCTGAGCCGCATGACCGCGCTTACATAATGCGCCTGCTCGGGGGGCAGGGTTACGAGGCCGCCGGCGGCGAGCGGGGAGGGCGCATAGAGGCGGATTGACCTGGCCATGATAACGGTCAGACTAGCACCCATGAGCGCGCATACCGATATCAAACGCGACGGTTTCATTGCCCGCCTGCCGCGGCGATGGCAGCCCTATGTCTTGCTCGCCCGCCTCGACCGGCCGATCGGTGCTTGGCTCCTGTTTCTCCCCGGCCTCTGGAGCATCCTGCTCGCCCGCCCGCGGCCCGCGCGTGCGCTGTGGCTGATCGCACTTTTCGCCATCGGCAGCGTTCTGATGCGTGCCGCCGGCTGCATCGTCAACGATATGTGGGACCGCGATCTCGACCGCCGTGTTACGCGCACCATGGGCCGCCCGCTCGCCTCGGGCGCGCTCGGGATGCGCGCGGCGATGGTTTTTCTCGCGGCCCTCCTTGCGCTCTCGCTTCTCATTCTTCTCCAATTGCCGCCGCGCGCGCAAATTCTCGGGGTTGCGTCGCTGGCGCTGGTCGCAACCTATCCGCTGGCCAAGCGCGTCACCTGGTGGCCGCAAATCATGCTGGGTGCGACCTTCGGCTGGGGCGCACTCCTCGGCTACGCCGCCGCCGCCGACCGGCTCGATCCCGCTGCCGGCCTGCTCTATCTCGCCGCGATCTTCTGGATTCTGGGGTATGACACCGTCTATGCCCACCAGGACCGCGAGGACGACGCGCTCATCGGCGTGAAATCAACCGCGCGCCTTTTCGGGCAGAGAACAAAGCCGTTTCTTGCGGCCTGTTATGCGCTGGCGCTGCTCGCGCTGCTCGCCGCCGGGCACGCAGCGGGGCTTGGGGGGCGGTTTTTCGCCGCCCTGGCCCTGCCGGCGGCCCTTCTTGCCTGGCAGGTGATCGCCCTCGACATCGACGACCCGGCGCTCTGCCTTCGTCTTTTCAAGGCCAATCGCGAGGCCGGGCTTGCGATCGGGCTCGCGATCGCACTCGGGGGGTGGTTCGCGTGAGAAAGGTTTGTTCTTTCTTGAAAGAAAGAACCAAAGAACTTTTGCCCGGTCAGGTGGTTGATGGGCGAGGATGAGGATGTTCTCCGCGACTGGATGGTTGCCGCGCAGGCCGGCGATCGCCGCGCTTATGAGCGCTTGCTCGCGAGCCTCGTCCCAGCCCTGCGCCGGGCCGCGCGGGGGCGCTGGCGGCAGGCCGAGGCCGCCGATATCGAGGATGTGGTGCAAGAGACCCTGCTCGCGCTCCATGCCGCGCGCCATCTCTATGAGCCCAGCCGTCCGCTACTGCCCTTTGTCTTCGGCATCTTGCGCCTGCGCGGCGCCGATGCCTTGCGCCGCCGCTACCGCCAAAGCGGGCGTGAGCGCGCCATCGATGAATTTTCTGAAACCTCTTCCTATTTCGCGACGAAGGAGGAACACGAGGACCAGATCGATGCGGGGACTTTGCACGCGACCATCGCCGAACTGCCGGAGCGCCAGAGACAAGCGATCGAAATGACAAAGATGCAGGAAATGTCGCTCGCTGAAGCCTCGGCGGCCAGCGGAATGAGCATCACCGCCCTCAAGGTCGCGACCCATCGCGGGGTCGCGACGCTGCGAAAATTGTTGCGGGGCGCGCGATGAGAATGGCGACCGACGAACTCGTGGCCGCGCTCGCCGCCGATCTCCGCCCGGTGCGGCGGATCGCGCCGGTCTGGCGGCGGACCTTGATGTGGCTGCTGATTTCTCTCCCCGCCGCCGGTCTCGTCGCCTGGCAAGCCGGGCTACGCCCCGATCTCGCCGCGCGGCTCGCGGATTCCCGGTTTTTACTCACCGAGGTGGCTTGCCTCCTCACCGCGATCAGCGGGTGCTATGCCGCCCTCTGTGCCGAACTGCCGGACCAGCGGGGCTGGAAGCTCTGGCTGCCGCTGGCGCCGCTGGCGTTGTGGCTCGGAACCCTTGGCGCGCAATGCTGGGACGTCTTCCTCCGCCTTGGCCCCTCGGGGCTCGTGCTGACCGAGGATACGATGTGTCTGCCAGCGATCGTCGAGGGCGGGTTGGTGCCGGCCCTGGTGATGGTCGTGCTGCTGCGTCGGGGCGGGCGCTTTCGCGCGACCCACGCCTGCCTTTGCGGCGGCCTTGCGGCGGCGGCGATGGGGGCGGCGGCGTTGCAATTTTATCACGTTGAGGACGCGGCGATCATGGTCATCGTCTGGCAGCTCGGCGCGGTCATGCTCCTCAGCCTCCTCGCCGGGCTGCTTGGGCGGATTTTCCTGCGGCCGGCGCGGCCGCCGATCACGCTGTGAGGAAGATTTTTCGCGACATTCGATTTTCTTCGTAACCTCTCGCAGGGGCGGCGCGAAGGAGGGGGTGGCGGCTCGCTTCCGAGCCGCATGAGAGAAGGAGCCTCCACATGAGCCAAGTCAATCGCCGCCTCTTTGCCGCGTCTGTTCTTACCGCCGCGCTCGGCATTGCCGCCGCTGCCAGCCCTGGCTTTGCCCAGCAGGGAATGTCGCAGGACCAGATGATGAAAATGAAGCAGTCCAACATGGACCGCGCGAAAAAGGGCCATCTCGTCGCCTGCTATGGCATCAACGCCGCTGGCCGCAATGATTGCGCCGTCGGCGCCCATTCCTGCGCCGGCCAGGCAACCCAGGCGCGTGACCCCAACTCTTTCGTTCTCGTCCCTGCCGGTGATTGCGAGAAGATCGACGGCGGCAAGCTCAAGGCCGGCTGAGCAGGACACCGGCAATGGCCACGCCGCGCGCGGCCGGATGTCGGTGCGAGGCTACGATCCCCGCGAGCGCGGGGATCGGGCTTCGCCTGCCGCATCATCAGGCGTTTCGCGATCAGCGCCCGGCGATCGCCTGGATCGAAGCGCATAGCGAGAATTACCTGAGCGGCCCGGCTTTCGCCGAACTGCTGGCGATCCGGAACGATTATCCGGTGTCGCTGCACAGCGTCGGCCTTTCGCTCGGAGCCGCGGAGGGTCTCGATAGGCGCCACCTCGCCCGCCTCAAGGAACTCGTCCGCCGGATCGAGCCCGGGCTGATCTCCGAACATCTTGCTTGGGGCGCCGTCGATCACGCTTTTCTTGCCGATTTGCTGCCGCTGCCGCTGACCGAGGAAAGCCTCGCGATCGTCGCGCGCCATGTGCTGCGGGCGCAAGACGCGCTGGGACAGCGGATTCTCATCGAAAACCCGGCGACCTATTTGCAATTCCGCCATTCGACGATCCCCGAGCCGGAGTTTCTCGCGGCACTCGTCGAACGCACCGGCTGCGGCCTCATCCTTGACATCAACAATATCATCGTCAGCGCCGGCAATCATGGCTGGGACGCCGAAGCCTATCTCGGCCGGCTCCCTCGCGCTGCGATCGGGGAATTCCACCTCGCCGGTCATCGCCAGCGGGAGACGGAAATCGGCATGCTCCGCATCGATACGCACGACCAACCCGTGGCGGCGGACGTATGGGCGCTGTTCGAGGTGGCCCTCCGCCGCTTCGGCCCGCGCCCGACCCTCATCGAATGGGACCAGGCGATCCCGTCGCTCGACATTCTCCTCGCCGAGGCCGCTCGCGCCGCGCGCCGTCTCGCCCTGCTTGGCCTTGGTGGCGAAAATGCCGACGCTGCATGAGTTTCAGCGCCGCTTCCGCGCTGCTCTGACCGCGGCGAGCGGCGACGACCTTGCCGATATCGTGCAGGGTGAAGGCGCGGTGGCGCGGCTTGCGGTCTATCGTAACAATGTTCTCGGGACGCTGTCGGCTGCGCTTGGGCTCAATTTTCCCGCAACCGCGTGCCTGGTCGGGGCCGATTTCTTCGCCGCCGCCGCCGCCCGCTTCATTGTCGCAAGTCCGCCGCGAAGCGCCGATTTGCATGAATATGACGAGGCGTTTCCGGCTTTTCTCGCAACCCAGCCGGGCATTACGGCGCGCCCCTATATTGCCGCCGTGGCGGCGCTTGAGTGGGCGGTTGCGCAGGCTTTGCACGCGCCGCTCGCGCCGGCGCTCGGGGCGGCGCGGCTCGCGGCGCTGGCCCCGGAGGCACAGGCGGCGCTGCGCTTTCGCGCTCACCCCTCACTTCGCCTGATGACCACCAGCGGGCCGGCGCGCGCGATCTGGGAGGCAGTGCTCCAGCCCGACGAAGCGCTTCGTGCGCGCAACCTCGCCGCCATCGATCTCGCCGCGCCCGGCGAAACCCTGGCCGTGCTGCGCGTGGGCGGAACGATCGCGCTTCATCCGCTTGCCCCGGCGGCGTTCGCGTTTGCCCAAGCGCTGGCCGATGGCGAGACGCTGGCCGAAGCCCTCGCACGGGTGCCCCCGCAGTCGGCGGCGGCATGGCTCGGCGCGTTTCTCGCCCAGGGCTTTTTTGCGACGGCGAGTCTACGACGCCCGATCTGATCACATCCGATGCCGTGGAGCCCGATGACACTGGCTCCGATGATGGAGGTTGCCATGCCTGAGACAAGTCTTGACATCGCCCCCAAGTCGGGCTGGCTGCCGCGCCTCGCGGCGCTGCTTTTGTGGGGGATCGGGCTTTTTGAGCGGATCCCCTATTGGCTGGTCGCGCTCACCGCCCGGCTCGCCCTGGCGCAAGTGTTCTGGAGTTCGGCGCAAACCCATCTCGCCAACTGGGACACGACGCTCGCGCTGTTTTCCGACCAATACCAGGTGCCGCTGCTGCCGCCCGATCTCGCCGCTGATCTTGCGGTGACGATGGAAGTGCTGACGCCGCCGCTGCTGCTGCTCGGCCTCGCCACCCGATTCGCGGCACTCGGGTTGTTCGGCATGACGTTGGTGATCGAAATTTTCGTCTACCCCGCGGCGTGGCCGACCCATATTCAGTGGGCGGCGATGATTTTGCTGCTGATGGCGCGTGGGGGCGGGGTTTTGTCGCTCGATGCGTTGATCCGCGCTCGCTTTGGCGGGCGCCGGTGATAGGCTGGCGGGCGTGCGCGGTCGCCGCTTGCAGGAAGGATTGAAGCCCTTGGACGAAAAAGCCCCCTATTCGCCGGACGATCTCCTCGATGCGCTGTCGGAGGCGCCATGGCGGCGGTTTCATACCGTCGCCATGCTGCTGTTTGGCGTCGGCTGGGCGATGGACGCGTTCGAGGTGACTTTGGTCGGCAATGTCATGGGGGCGCTTGGCACACGGTTTCATCTCGGCGGGCAGGCGATGTCGGTGCTGCTCGCGGCATGGTTTTTCGGGCTGATGCTGGGGGCTGCCTGGTTCGGCCGGCTTTCTGACCGCTATGGAAGGCGGCGCGTGTTTCTCGCGAGCCTCACACTTTACGGTCTCTCGACCCTAGCCGCTGCCTTCGCGCCCGATCTCGCCGCCCTGCTTGCCCTGCGCGCGTTGGCCGGGATCGGGGTTGGCGCGGAATATGCCGCGATCAACGCCGCGATCACCGAATTGGTGCCGCGCCGCGCGCGCGGGCGGGCTTCGGCGATCGTGCTCAATTTCTGGCCGCTCGGCAGCTTGCTTGCCGCCCTTCTCGCCTGGCCGCTGCTCGCGGCACTCCCGCCCGATCTCGGCTGGCGGGTGGTGTTTGCCTCTGGCGGGGTGATCGCGCTCTCGACCGCGTGGCTGCGGCGCTATCTGCCCGAAAGCCCGCGCTGGCTGCTCGCGCAAGGCCGCGGCGCCGAAGCCGCCGCCATCCTCGCCCGCGTGACCGGCGAGGCGCCGGGGCGGCTCGCGCTGCCCGCCGCGCCGGCTGCGAAGGCCTCGTTGGGCGCGCTGCTCCGCGAGGTGCCGGGGCGGTTTGCGCTCGGTGCAGCACTCGATTTTGCCGAGGCCGCAGGGTATTACGGCCTCTTCGCGTTCCTTCCGCTGGTGGTGCTGCCCGCCTTGCATCTCGCGTCGCATGCTCTTCCGCTGTTTTATCTCGTCGGCAGTCTCGGCGCGCTGATCGGCGGGCTGGCCGCCGCCCTGACGCTCGACCGGCTCGGCCGTTTTGCGAGCGTCAGCCTTTTTTATGGCGCAACCGCGCTTGCGACCATCGCACTCGCTTTCGCGACCAGATGGGGCGCCGGCGCCATCATGGCAGGCTTCGCGCTCACCAATCTCCTTGCGACCGCGAGCTGGATCGCGGCTTATCCGACCTTTTCCGAGCTGTTCCCGACCCATTTGCGCGCAAGCGGCATCGGCGCGAGCGTTGCCGTCGGGCGCGTCGGGGCGATGGCGGCGCCATTCCTGGTCGCTTTTCTCGGCGCGCGGAGCATGGTGGCGGCGCTCTTTCTGCTTGCCGGGTTCTGGCTGTTCGGCGCTCTGGTGATGGTTGTCTGGCGGGTCGCGGGCGGCGTCGAGGGACGCGGGATGGCGCTCGAGCGGATCGCGCCGGCGGGAGCCACGTCTCATGCCTGATGGTGGTGAGAGGCGGGTTGCGGCGGCTTCCGTGCCGCTGCTCGTCGCCGAGGGGCCGGTTCTGGTCTTCGGCGGCGGCTATAGTAACCGCGAGGCGACCGAGGCGCTGCTCGCCGAGGCCGAACGGCTCGGCATCCCGCCCGACCGCATGATCTGCACTGGCGATGTCGTCGCCTATGGCGCCGACCCGCAGGCGGTGGTCGATCTCATCCGCGCCGCCGGGATCGCGACGGTGATGGGCAATTGTGAGGAGCAATTGGCCGCCGGCGCCGAGGATTGTGGCTGCGGCTTCACCCCGGGATCGCACTGCGAGCGGCTTTCCGCGGCCTGGTTCACCTATGCCAGCGCCCGGGTCGATGGCGCGGCGCGGCGCTGGATGGCGGGGCTGCCGCGCCGACTCGATCTCGTCATCGGCGGGCATCGCTTCGCCGTCGTCCATGGCACGCCGAGCCAGATCAACCGCTTCGTCTTCGCCTCCCACCCGGCGGATGATCTCGCGCGCGAAATCGCCGCGACCGGCACTGAGGGCGTGATCGGTGGCCATTGCGGGCTCCCTTTTACCGGCGCCATCGGCGACCGGCTTTGGCACAATGCCGGGGTGATCGGCCTTCCCGCCAATGACGGAACGCCGCGCGGCTGGTTCAGCCTATTGATTCCAGGGCGCGAGGGCCTCGAAATCCGCCACCTGCCGCTCGCCTATGATCACCGCCGTGCGGCGGCGGCGATGCGGCGGGCCGGGCTGCCGGAGGACTATGCCGAGACGCTGGAGAGCGGCATCTGGCCGAATTTCGACATCCTGCCGCCCGCCGAGCAAGCGATGAGCGGCGCGGCACTCGCGGCCGAGACGCACCATTGGCCACAAAATGGCGCAATCGCATCGGCGCCGCGGCCGGCCTTCGCCGACCCAATGCGGACCGCGCGCGGCGAGCCGCATGCCACGGTGTCGCTCGCCGGCCTCGAAACCCTCTGGTTCAACACCGGCACCCTCTGCAACATCGCCTGCACCGATTGCTATATCGAAAGTAGCCCGCGCAATGATCGCCTGATCTATCTCGCCCGCGCCGATTTCGACCGGCTTCTCGACGAGGCGGCCGAACATCATCCCGAGCTTGGCGAAATCGGCTTCACCGGCGGCGAGCCGTTTCTGAACCCCGACACCCCGGGCATGATCGCCGCCGCGCTCGCGCGTGGCTATCGCGCGTTGGTGCTGACCAACGCCATGCGGCCGATGCAGCGCAACGAAGCCTTTCTGCGCGCGTTGGCTGCCACCCACGGCGCGCGGCTGGCGATCCGAGTGTCGCTCGATCACTATACCAAAACGGGCCATGAGCGCCTGCGCGGCGCCGGGAGTTTTGCGCCGACACTCACCGGGCTTGGCATGCTTGCTGGGAGTGGCGCAGCACTTTCGATCGCCGCCCGCTTTCCCGCCGGCGAGGATGAAGGCGCATGGCGCGCCGGCTTTGCCAAATTATTCGCCGAGTGCAGCCTTGCGCTTGACGCCTTCGACCCCGCGCGCCTGGTGCTGTTTCCCGAACTCGCGAACCAGCCCGACCCGCCGGAGGTGAGTGCCACCTGCTGGCAGACTTTGGCGCGGCGCGGGCGGCGGGTGATGTGCGAGACCTCGCGCATGGTCGTCCATCGCCGCGGCGAGGCGGCGCCGCGCCTCGTCGCCTGCACCTTGCAGCCCTACGCGC
>JAJYXY010000045.1 GCA_021801465.1 Pseudomonadota bacterium | reverse complement strand
GCCGGGGCGCTCATCGCCTTCGGCCGCACCGTCTTTCTCGTCTGCGTCCCCGGTTTCTTCCCCACCCGCCTCCGATTCGGCGGCTTCGTCACTCGCCCCGGCGAGCTGCTCGGCCTCGCTTTCGGCCTCGCCCGCCGCTTGCGGCGCGTTATCCTCCGGCCCATCGGGGGATTCCGCCCCCTCACCGCCCTCTTCACTCTCGGTTGCTTCCGCCTCGGCCTCGGCGAGGTCGAGGGTCGCGAGCAGCTTGCGGGCAGCGCGGGCAAAGGCGGCCTGATCGTCGCGGGTTTCGGCCAGGGCATCGAACGCTGCGAGTGCACTTGCGCCCAAGGCCTCGCGCCAGCCATCGACGGCACGGCGGAGCCGCTCCGGCACCGGCGCCCCCGTCATGCGTTCGCGCGCAAGCAGCGACAGCGCCCCTGCGAGCGGCAATTGCGCCTGCTGATCGAGGGGCTTGCCTTCTGGCGAGAGGCTTTCGAGCAGCCGCGCCTCGAGATTGGCGGCGACCCCAGGCATGTGGCGGGCGCCGACGATCTCGACCCGGGCCTGCTCCAACGCATCGAAAACCTCGCGCGCTTCCCGGCTCGCTGGGCTGCGCGCGTGGTGCAGGGCGGCATCGTGATAGCGAAGCCGCACCGCGAGGCTATCGGCATCGCCGCGTAGCTTGGCGATTTCGCCGGGGGGCAGGGCGCGCGTCGGCACCGGCAGGCGCGCGCGTTTGCCGGCGAGCCCGGCCGGGCCGGGATGGAAGGCGACATCGACGTCGGCAGTCTCTGCAATGGCGCGGAGCGTGCCGCTGACCGCCCGCTTGAATGCCTCGCTCCGGCTATTTTCGGCGCTTTGGGCCATCGCCGCGGTTCAGAGCCCGCGCCGCGCCATGCCGCTCGCTGGCAGCTCCGCGTTGAAACAGCGCTGATAATATTCGGCAACGGTGCCGCGCTCGGCCTCGTCGCACTTGTTGAGGAAGGTCAGGCGAAAGGCGAAGCCGACATCGCCGAAAATTTCGGTGTTCTCGGCCCAGGTCAGCACCGTGCGCGGCGACATCACGGTCGAGATATCGCCGTTGATGAAGCCGGCGCGGGTGAGATCGGCGAGTGCCACCATGCTTTCGACGCGCTTTTTCGCCGCCTTGTCCTCCGGGTCGATGCCGAGTTTCGCCATCACGATCGCGGTTTCCTGGGCATGCGGCAGGTAATTGAGGGTCGCGACGATGTTCCAGCGATCCATCTGGCCCTGATTGATCTGCTGGGTGCCGTGATAGAGCCCGGTGGTATCGCCGAGGCCAACCGTGTTCGAGGTCGAGAACAGGCGAAAGGCGCGATGCGGGCGGATCACCCGGCTCTGGTCGAGAAGGGTGAGCTTGCCCTCGACCTCGAGCACGCGCTGGATCACGAACATCACGTCGGGGCGGCCGGCGTCGTATTCGTCGAACACCAAAGCGCAGGGGTGCTGGAGTGCCCAGGGCAGGATGCCCTCGCGGAACTCGGTCACCTGCTTGCCGTCCTTGAGCACGATCGCATCCTTGCCGATGAGATCGATGCGGCTGATGTGGCTATCGAGATTGATGCGGATGCAGGGCCAGTTGAGGCGCGCCGCGACTTGCTCGATATGGGTCGATTTCCCAGTGCCGTGATAGCCCTGGATCATCACCCGGCGATTGAAGGCAAAGCCGGCGAGGATGGCGAGCGTGGTCTCGCGGTCGAACTGGTAGGTGTCGTCGATATCCGGGACATGCTCCGTGCGCAGAGAGAAGGCCGGCACCTCCATGTCGATATCGACCCCGAAAAGCTCGCGCGCGGCGACCATTTTATCGGGCATGTCGATCGCCGAGGTCGGCGTCGTGCTGCGGGCTTCGGCGAGAGCGGCAACCTTGTTCATCGGCCTCGGGATCCTGTCCGTTTCATGAAAATCATTCCGCCGCGGCGAGCGGCGCGTGGGCGGCAAGATGGCCGCGCAGTGTCGCATAAGCGTGGCTGATGCGTTTGAACTGTTCGGCGGCGGCGGGATCGCCGCCATTGGCGTCGGGGTGGTGACGTTTGGCGAGCTGTTTGTAGCGCTGCTTCACGTCCTTGAGCGTGGTTGGCCAGGCGAGATCAAAGAGCGCGAGCGGACCGCGCAGCGCTTCCGGCGCGCCGTTATCGTCCGCCGCCGCTTGCCGTCGCGCGGCGAAACTGCCGAGCGGGTCGCGCAACGCATCTTCTGCAAGCCGCTCCGCCGCCCGCGCGCCTGGCCCGCCAAGCGGCCAGGTCGGCCGTTGCCAGGAAAGATCGGCACGCAATTCCGCCTCGATCTGCCCCGGCGACATGCCTTTGTAATAATCCCAGGCGAGGTTGTAGGCGCGGACATGTTCGAGGCAGAACCACCAATAGTCGCGGAGATTGAGGCGCGATTTCGGTGCGCGATACGCGCCCGCAGCAGAACAGCCGGGTATGTCGCAGCACCGGCCGGGGGCTGCCGGGTCGGGCGCGTAGGCACGGGTACGGGAGAGACGCTTTGTCATCACCCTCTAATGTGCCACGCTGGCGGCACTTGGCAACCACCGCTTGGCATCGCGTGTGAGAAAGCCGATATGGGAGCCATGCAAACCCGCGCCGAACGTATCGAAACCCGTCTTCGTGCCGCTTTCGCGCCCGAGACGCTCACCATCACCGATGAGAGCGCCCGCCACGTCGGCCACGCCGGGGCGCGGCCGGAAGGGGAGACGCATTATCATATCCTGATGGTCGCCGGCGCGTTTCGCGGCCAATCCCGCGTCACCCGCTCGCGCGCCGTTCATGCGGCGCTGGCGGCAGAGTT
>JAJYXY010000205.1 GCA_021801465.1 Pseudomonadota bacterium | reverse complement strand
CTCCGCATCTCGCCTGCCGCACCGTCTATAGGCCGCAGGAACCCTGGCTGCCAACGCTTGACCATAGCCCTTACTTGCCGGCATGAGAGGACCATGAATGAACTTCGCGGCTTTGCCTCCCATCTCAGCGACCTGCTCGGCTTCACCCTCATCGAATGGCGGGAAGGCTTCGCCCGCGTGCGCTGTGCGATCCACGCCCATCACCTCAACCGCGCCGATATCGTCCATGGCGGCGTTTTGATGTCGCTCCTCGATGAAGCCGGCGCCGCCGCCGGCGTCTATGCCGCGGAACGCGCCGCGCGCCGCCATTCGGTGACGGTCTCGCTTAACTGCCAGTTCACCGGCCGCGCAGCAAACGGGGTGATGATCGCAACCGGCGAGGTGGTGAGCGCCGGGCGCACTATCTATTTTAGCCGCTCGGAGGTCAGGCACGAATCGGGCGAGTTGCTCGCCTTCGGCGCCAGCACCCATCGCTGGCGTCGGACGCCGACATAGGGGGGCAGTAAAATTCTTCTTTTTCTGAAGAAAAAGAAGCAAAAAGACTTTTATCCGTTGGGCATTGCCTGCGGCACTGCCCGCTCCGAGAGAACGGGACAAAAGTTTTTTGGTTCTTTTTTGTAAAAAAGAACCGCTTTCTTAATTCCTATTCCACCAAATTCCTTGGCCGCTGGCCGGCGAGGATGGCGGCGATGCCATCGAGCGCAAGCGCACCCATGGCGTCGCGGGTCTCAACCGTCGCGCTGCCGAGATGAGGCAAAAGGACGACATTTTCGAGGGCGAGATAGCCAGGATCGAGCGCCGGCTCATTATTATAGACGTCGAGCCCGGCGAAGGCGACTTGGCCGCTTTTGAGCGCGGCGATGAGGGCGGCATCGTCGATCAATGTCCCGCGCGCGGCATTCACCACCACCGCACCCCGGGGCAATTGCGCGATGCGCGCGGCGTTCAGCCAATGGCGCGTGCCCTCGCCGCCCGGCGCGTTTAGCGACAAGACCTGGCATTGGGCGAGGAAAGCCGCGTCATTATCATGAAAAATCGCGCCTTTTTCCAGATCCGCGGGCAAGCGCGCCTGATCGCGATAATGGACTTCCATGCCGAAGGCGGCGGCCATGCGGGCGACCTCGCGGCCGATGCGCCCCATGCCAAAAATGCCCAGCCGCCGGCCCGAAACCTGGGTGCCGAGAAGCTGGGTCGGCGCCCAGCCATGCCATTTCCCGGCCCGCAGCAGGCGCTCGCCCTCGCCGGCGCGGCGCGCGGCGGCGAGGATGAGGAGCATGGCAATTTCGGCGGTGGCGACCGAAAGCACATCCGGGGTATTACAGACCGAAATCCCGCGGGCGCGGGCGGCGGCGACGTCGATGTGATCAAAGCCGACGCTGAACGTGCCGATGGCTTTGACGCTCGCGGGCAAGCCCGCAATGCTCGCCGCGTCCAGCCGGTCGCCTGGGGCGGTAAGGATGGCAGCGGCCCCCTCCGCGCGGCGTGCAAGCTCGGGCGGGGCATAGATCCGGTCCTCTGGGTTGAGCCGCGCCTCGAACTCCCGTGCCGCACGCGCCTCGACCGCGGGCGGCAGACGACGGGTGACGAGAAGAATGGGTTTGGACATAGAACACTCCCACGATCTAAGACAGTTTCGGCTCGACCCCAGAGCAACGCCCCGGAAAGCGACACCCCGGAAAGCGACACCCAGCCCGAAATTTTCCAAGCCGTGATCTTTGGGGCCAAGATCTTGATGGGACACATCATGGCCAAGAACGGCCACATTGCAAAGGGCCGGTTTTATAGCTAGGGGATCGCTCGGATATCACTTTAAAAGAAAATATAATGTCCGCGTTCCAAAGCGCCGGCTAAAAGAATTTGGCTGGTTAGGGGGCATCCTGAAACCGGGGGTGACGTCTGCCTTTGACGATACGTGAGCGATTACCGGTTACGGCAATGTAAAGCGAGTCTGGTCAATGTGGATTGTTCAAGTCGCGTTGCGGCGGCCCTATACGTTCGTTGTTCTCGCGATTCTCATTCTGCTGTTTGGCACCCTTTCGGCCATCCGCACGCCGAAGGACGTGTTCCCCTCGATCGATATCCCGGTCGTCGCGGTGGTGTTCCAGTACAACGGGATGCTGCCGAACGACATTTCCGGCCGGTTCGTCTATTTCTTTGAGCGCACGGTGATGGCGACCACGGTCGATATCGAGCACATCGAATCCAATTCGATGATCGATTACGGTATCGTGAAGATCTTTTTCGACAACCACGTCAATATCTCGGCGGCGTTGTCGGAGGTGACGGCGACGGCGCAGGTGGTGTTGAAATTCTTCCCGCGTGGCTCGGTGCCACCTTTTGTCTTGTTTTACAACGCGGCCTCGATCCCGGTCATCTCGATGACCGCCTCCAGCACAACGGTGCCGGAGACAATCCTGTTCGACTATGCCAATAATGTCATCCGCCCGGCGCTCTCCTCGGTGCAAGGCACCGCGATTCTGACGCCCTATGGCGGCAAATACCGCATGGTGATCGCCGATCTCAACCCGCAGGCGATGCAGGCGAACGCGCTTTCGCCCCAGGACGTCACCAATCAGCTCAACGAGCAGAACCTCATTCTGCCCACCGGCACACAGAAGATCGGCAAATATGAGTGGGACATGATGCTGACGGATCAGCCGCGCAGCATCGCCGAGATGAATAATTTCCCGATCAAGAAAACCGACGGCACCGTCATCTATATGAAGGACATCGCCTATGTCCATGACGGCGCCATTCCGCAAACCAACATGGTGCGCGTCAATGGCGAGCGCGCGATCCTGATGCCG
>JAJYXY010000160.1 GCA_021801465.1 Pseudomonadota bacterium | reverse complement strand
GCTTCGAGCCAAACCGCCCGATGCCGAGTTGGCGCAGCGCCTCGGCGGGGTAGGTCTCGGCGATCACCACCCGCCCCGGCGCGAGCAGCCGCAAGAGCGGGCCGGCAAACGGCCAGAGGCGCAAGGCCGGATGGGGCGCGACCAGCAATGCCCGCCAGGCGTCGATCGCCGCCTTGCCGCTCTGATTGGCGCCGAGCGTCCAAAACAGCGGCGCGCCGGCCGGGCGTTCGGCGGTCGCGCGATCACAGGCGCGGCTGAGATCGGCGGCAGAGGCCAGCCCAAGGGCCGCCGCATGCGCCGCGCGCGTCATCCCGCGCCGGCCGCGCGCGGGATAGAAAGGCCGCCCCGGTGCCACCGTCGCGAGACTCTCACTGACCTCGAAAAACTCGGGAAACTCGCCGATGTTCTGGAGAAAATCGGGAAAATCCCGTACCCGTCCAAGGAGGTGGCGGGCGACATAAGCGCGCGGCAATCCGAGCGGAAAATCCACCCCGAGCGCCACCGGCGCGCCACCGCTCTCGGCCAGCAGTCGGGCCGGCAGGGTCGCGGCATCGCCCACCGGCGCGGGCGCCAAAACCCGCCAGCCCGCTCCCTCACGCCGCGCCCGGCACAGCCAGCGCTTGCCGGCCGCGACACTCCAATCGGCGTGCGCGGCAAGCAATCCGTCGGCGATCGCGGGCGCGCTCAGGAGCCGAGCGGGCGTTGCGCGCGTTCGAGGAGGCGGGCGAAAAATCCCGGCTTTGCCGGCTTGGCTGGCGCGGCGGCGGGTTTCACGGCCGCGATCTTGGCCGCGCGCTCTTCCTCGCGCGCCTTGTGCGTGAGCCACGCCTCGAGGCTCATCCCCGCTTTCGCCGCGCGCCGCGCCTCATAGGCACGCTGGCCCGGACTCAAGTCACGCTCGTCGGCCATCCGCTTCGCCATCGCCCACCCTCCATGCTTTCCCTCGCTTCTCGCAAAGCGCGCGTGGCGCCGCAACATCCACCGCGCCGCCCGCCTGCCTGCGCCTCATCAGCCCCAAGCATGATCAGCCCCAAATAGGCCACTCAGCGATCTCGCTCACCGGGATCACGCCCCCGCAAGCGCGGCACGAAGATCCGCCTCACTGACCGCACCCGCCATAACCGCACCTCTGGCGATGAAACTCGGCGTACCGACCAGACCGATCTCACGCGCCAGCGCCCTTGTGTCGGCGAGTTGGCGGGAAATCGCGGCCCCGGCCATCTCTGAAGCAAGCGCGGGCCACGCGAGGCCCACCGCCTCGGCCGCCGCCCTGATCTCTGCCTCGCTTTGTGGCGCCGGACCCGTCATCAGCCGCGCACGTAGCGGGAAATATTTCCCAAACGCCCGCGCCGCAAGCAAGGCGCGCGCCGCGCTCTCGCTGACGGGACCCAAAATCGCCCACTCCTTGAGCACCAAACGCAACGCCGGATCCCCATCCAGCATGCGCCCGATCATCGGCATCATCGCCCGGCAGTAAGGGCAGCGGACATCGTAGAATTCGACCAGAACCCGCGTGCCGGCGGGATTACCGGCAACCGCGTCACGCGGATCATCGGCCAGACGCGGCATCGCGGCAAGGATTGCTTGGCGCTGCGCTTTTTGCGCCGCACCAAGCGCCTCCCGCTCGACGCGCGAGAGCGCTGCCTGGAGCGCCGCCGGATCGGCGGCCGGCGATTGCCGCAAGAGAGCGAGAATAGCCGCCTCTTCGGCCGCACTCATCGCATTTTCTGCGGGTTCGGCGGCGCGAGAGATTGCAGGCAATGCCAAAGCAATGCCACAAGTGATGAGAGACCGCCGCCCGATCCGCGTGCGCCGGCGCAAAATATGACGAGATGATGACCTCATGCGAACTATGATAGCGCGGGCGCTGCCGGCCGTCCTCCTAGCGCTCGTGCTGCCGCTCGCCGCCTGCAAACAAGCCCAACGCTTCTTTTTCGGCGGCCCGCCACCCGGCACACCGGGCTATGTCATCGGCTTTCTCGGCGCGGTGATCGCCGATGAGCCGCGCGCGGCGCTGGAAGCGCGAGAAGTGCTCTCCGAAGGTGGCAACGCCGCCGATGCCGCGACCACGCTCGCGCTGACGCTTGCGGTGACCTTACCCTCACGCGCAGGAATCGGCGGCGGCGGGGCTTGTCTCGCCTATTTCCCGCCGGCCAAGACGCCAGAAGCGATCCTGTTTCTGCCAGAAGCCTCAGAAGGCACCGGCTCTGACCGGCCGGCCGCGGTGCCGATGCTGCTCCGTGGCCTGCTGACCCTTCAGGCCCGCCACGGCACCCGTACCATCGCCAATCTGATCCAACCGGCAGAGGGCCTTGCGCGGTTCGGCGTCCCGGTCTCGACGGCACTCGCCCGCGACCTCAAAGTGGTCGGCACCGCGCTCACCGTCGACCCCGGCGCCGCCAGGGTTTTCGCGTCCGTCAGCGGCGGCCCGCTGACGGAAGGTACGACGCTGATGCAGCCCGATCTTGGCACCACGCTTGCCGACATCCGTATCAATGGCGTGAACGACCTTTACGGCGGGTCCCTCGCCGATCGGTTCAAACGCGCCTCGGCCAACGCTGGCAGCCCGATCGCCGCCGCCGCCCTCGCCCGCGCGCGCGCAAGCATCGCCGAGCCGATCATCATCCCGGGCTGGCCGGGAAAAACCGAGGAGGTCGCCTTCCTCCCACCGCCCGCCGATGGTGGCCTCGCCGCCGCTGGTGCGTTCCAGGCCCTCACGCACGCGCCCACGAACATGACCGGAGCCAAGGCCATCGCGCTTGCCCTCGCGCAGCGTTACCGGCAATCGGGCGGTGATGCCAAAACATTGCTCTCGGCCCCGCCGAGCGAGAC
>JAJYXY010000013.1 GCA_021801465.1 Pseudomonadota bacterium | reverse complement strand
AGGTCGCGTCGATCCACATCGCGCAATGGCCGGTCGCGAACAGCGCTTGGTTTTCGTTGAAGCCGTTGGAGTTGGCGCCGGGCGGGCCGTATTTGTGCATCATGTCGATATAGAAATTCACCGCCTCGTGCCAGGCCGGGGTGTTCAATTGCGGCTTCCAGTTTTCATCGAACCAGCGTCCGCCGAACGTGTTCACCAGCGTATCGAGATAGGCCATGTTTTCGCCCCAGCCCGGCTTGCCACGCAGACAAATGCCATATTGCTCGTGCCCGCGATCCGTCAGCTTCTCGGCGAAAGTCTTGATCTCATCATATTTTGGCTGGCTCGGCATGGTAAGGCCGGCTTTGTCGAAGAGATCCTTGCGATAATAGGTAAACGAGCTTTCGGCATAAAACGGCACCGCATAGAGTTTGCCGTTGGCCGAGAGCGCCTCGCGAACCGAGGGGAAGACGTCGTTCATGTCGTAAGACGCCGGAAATCCGTCGAGGCTGACGAGCCAGTTCTGCTTGCCCCAGATCGGGGTCTCGTATGACCCGATGGTGAGGATGTCGAACTGCCCGCCATGGGTTGCGATATCCGTCGTCACGCGCTGGCGGAGGACGTTTTCCTCCAGCACCACCCAGTTGACCTTATTGCCAGTTTCCTTCTCCCACTGGGTCGAGAGTTTCTGCATCTCGACCATCTGGGAGTTGTTCACGGTGGCGATGGTAATCGTCGCGGCGGCGGCGGAGAGAGACGAGCCGACCCAAAAACCGCTGGCGAGCATGAGGCTGGCGGCGATCGCGTGTTTCATTCCCTGCGTATGATGACGCATTGCGTTCCTCCCGAGGATCTGGGCATTTGCCCTTGAAGAGGGCGTTACCTTCGGCCAGCTTCGCCTCCCCTGTCAAGCACCGATCATCGCGCCAACAGGCCGGCCGCAGTGGTCTCGTCGGTGATCAGGCCGTTCAGCAGCCCGTTCGCGAGCGCCGCCCGCAGCGCCGGCAGTTTCTCCGCACCGGCCGCGACGCCGACCCGGATCGCCTCCTCGGCATCCCCGGCCCAGAGCGCGGTGATGCGCGCGGCGAGTGGGGTTACGACGCGACTTCCGCGCGTATCGAAGGCACAGCCGGCGATTTCGCCAATCGCGCCGGCCTCCATCAACGCCGCGAGTTCGGCATCGGTGATGAAGCCGCTCTGATGCAAAGGCGCGCGCCAGCCGATATGGCCGACCCCGAGAATGAGACAACGCGCCTGCCGATTGAGGGTTTGCAATGTCTGATAGGCGCGCTGGCGCTCAGCGAGGGCTTTCTCCGCGGCGGTGCTGGTGGCGAGCGGCAGGGTCATCGGAAAACATTGCGCGCCGGTGCGTTCGGCGATCCGCGTCACCGGGTCGGCGGCCATCGCGCGGCCGTCATAGCCGAGTGTGCCGCAGAGGGAAAAGAGCTTATGCTGCGGTGCATCGAGCGGTGAGATCTCGGCGGCAACGGCGCGCAGCGTGCGGCCCGTCGAAAAGCCGATGACGAGTGGCGCCGGCTGCGACAGCCAGGTTTCCAAATACTGCGCCGCCGCGATGGCAAGGCCGGGAAGGCTGCCATCATCGCCGTTCAGCGTCGGCACCACCTCGCAATGGGCGAGCCGATAGCGCGCGGTGAGCTGGTCGGCCTTGGCGAGACACGCCCCGAGCGGGTGATCGAAGCGGAATTTGATCAGCTTTTCGGCAACCGCGCGCGCGATCAGACGTTGCGCGGTCTGGCGGGAAACATGGAGCTGGGCGGCGATCTCGTCCTGCGTGCGCGCCGCGATGTAATAGAGCCACGCGGCGCGCGCCGCCTGATCGAGGCGGTCGCGGGCCAGGCGCTGGCGGCGGGCGTTGCTGTCGTCGGCCATGATCTTTCCTCATCGGGTCGCGTGTGCGGCGGGAGATGAGATATTGCTCATGGATAGGATAATTGCCAATATCATGGGAGTGTTGCGGGGAGGCGCGGAAAACAATGTCCGAGATCGTCACGGTGGGGGAATTGCTGGTCGACGTCCTGGCCGAGACGGTGGGGCAGGCTTTGTCCGCGCCGGGCCGCTATCTTGGACCCTTTCCCTCGGGCGCCCCGGCGATTTTCGCCGACCAAGCGGCACGACTCGGGATCAAGACCGCGATCGCCGGCGCCGTCGGCGATGATGCGTTCGGCAAAGCGGTGCTCGCGCGGCTGGGCCAAAGCGGCGTCGATATCAGCGCGGTGCGGGTGCTCGAGGACGCAACCACCGGCGTTGCCTTCGCGACCTATTTCGCCGACGGCAGCCGCGAATTCCTGTTTCACATGAAAGACGCAGCACCCGGCCGGTTTCACGCCGACGATGTGTCGCCGGCGCTGTTCGCCGGCTGCCGGATTTTCCACATTATGGGATCGTCGCTATTTTCGGCGCCGATGATCGCGGCGATCACCCGCGCGATCGCGCTCGCCGAGCAGGCCGGGGCGCTGATTTCCTTCGATCCCAATATCCGCCCGGCCTTGCTGCGCACGCCGGGCGTCGCCGAGGCGATCCACGCCATCGCCCGCCGCAGCGATATTCTGATGCCGAGCGAGATCGATCTCGCCTTCCTCTGCCCCGGCGAAGAGGTCGAGGCCGCGCTCACCACCCTTCTCTCATGGCGCGCAGCCCGGGTGTTCCTGAAACTCGGCGCCGCCGGCAGCCGCTATGCCGATCGCAACCAGCGCCTCAGCGCGCCGCCCTTCGCGAGCACCGAAATCGACCCGACCGGGGCAGGCGATTGCGCCGGCGCGACGTTTCTCGCCTCATGGCTGCGCGACATGCCGATCGAGCGCTGTCTCGCGCGCGCCAACGCCGCCGGCGCGCTCGCTGTTGC
>JAJYXY010000041.1 GCA_021801465.1 Pseudomonadota bacterium | reverse complement strand
CGTTCGAGCGCGACAAGCTCGCCCGCTCGGTGCGGATCGCCCTCAGAAAGCGCCCGGTGCAGGAGGAGCGGATCGAGCGCATCGTCAACGGCATCGTCCGCCAGTTGGAGGCGAGCGGCGAGAACGACATCGCAAGCCAGCAGATCGGCGAAGCGGTGATGGAGACGCTGCGCGAGGTCGATGAAGTCGCCTATGTGCGTTTTGCCAGCGTCTATCGTGATTTCCGCGAGGCCAAGGATTTCGAGGCCTTTCTCGGCTCGCTCGATGATCAGGCCTGAGCGATGAATGGGCCTGAGCGCGCCGAGAAAGACCGCGCCCATATGCGCGCGGCGCTGGCGCTGGCGGCGCGCCGGCTCGGCGAGACCTGGCCCAATCCCGCCGTTGGCTGCGTCATCGTCGGCGCCGAGGGACGGGTCGTCGGCCGCGGCGCGACCGCGCCCGGCGGCCGGCCGCATGCCGAGACCGAGGCGCTGGCCATGGCCGGGGCGGCTTCACGCGGGGCAAGCGCCTATGTCACGCTCGAACCCTGCTGCCATACCGGCCAGACCCCGCCCTGCACCGGCGCCCTGATCGAGGCCGGCATCGCTCGGGTGGTGGTGGCGCTGCGTGATCCCGATCCGCGCGTCAACGGCGCCGGCATCGACGCCTTGCGCGCCGCTGGCATCGCCGTCGAGGAAGGCGTGCTCGCCGACGAGGCGGCCGATCTCGCCGCCGGTTTCGTGAGCGTGGTCACGCGCGGCCGGCCGCTGGTGACGCTGAAGCTCGCGAGCACCCTCGATGGCCGTATCGCGACCCGCGCCGGCGAGAGCCAATGGATCACCGGCGAGCCCGCCCGTCGTGCCGCACACGCCTTGCGCGGCCGGCACGACGCGGTGCTGGTCGGGGTCGGGACATTGCTCGCCGATGACCCGCGCCTTACCTGCCGCCTTGCCGGCTATCGTGCCCGCCCGCTGGTGCGGATCATCGCCGACAGCCATCTCCGCACGCGGATGACGGCGAGCGTGCTTTCGAGCATCGCGCTCGGGCCGGTCTGGTTTCTCATCCATGACCGCACCGATACCGCCCGCAAGCAGGCGTTCGCCGCGCTCGGCGCGCGGCTGCTGCCGCTGCCGGGCGCCGAAGCCGGGGTCGATCTCGCCGCGGGCCTGCGCGCACTCGGGCAGGCCGGCATCACCCGTTTGCTGGTCGAGGGGGGCGCACAGCTTGCGGCGGCGCTGCTGCGTGACGATCTCGTCGATCGTCTCGCCTGGTTTCACGCGCCGACGGTGATGGGCGGCGATGGTTGGCCGGCAGCGCAAGGGTTTGGCGTCGCCCATCTCGCCGCCATGCCGCGCTTTTCACGCCGCGCCGTGACACTGATCGGGGACGATGTGTTGAGCGAATTCGAGAGGTTCGCCTAGATGTTCACCGGCATCATCACTGCGCTCGGAAACGTGCGCGAGATCCGCCCACGCGATAGCGGCGCCGATATGCGTCTCACCATCGCCGCCCCTTGGCCTGATACCGGCGCCATTGCGCTCGGCGCCTCGATCGCCTGCTCGGGCTGCTGCTTGACCGTGGTCGCGCGCGGCGCGGACTGGTTCGCCGCCGACGTCTCGGCCGAGACGCTCGCGCGCACCACGCTCGGGCGCTGGCGGGTGGGCAGCCCGGTCAATCTCGAACGCGCGCTTCGCCTTGGCGATGAACTCGGCGGCCATCTCGTCTCCGGCCATGTCGATGGCGTCGGCGAAACCCTCTCGGTGGCGCCTGAGAATGGCTCGCTGCGCTTTCGCTTCCGCCTCCCCGCCGCACTTGCCCGGTTCGTCGCCGAAAAAGGCAGCATCGCGATCGACGGTGTGTCGCTGACGGTCAATGAGGTCGGGGCGCCGGGAAGCGCGGCGGAGAATGAGTTCGGGGTCAATATCATTCCCCATACCGCCGCTGTCACCGGGTTTGGCGCCCTTGCGCCGGGGATGGCGGTGAATATCGAAATCGATACGCTCGCGCGCTATGTCGCGCGGCTCAAGGAGTGGCCATGAAGGACCAAACCATGCCGGACAAGCTCAAACTCGCCGACCTCTCGCGGTATTTCGCGACCGCCGAGGAATTGATCGCCGAAGCCCAGGCGGGGCGGATGTTCATCCTCGTCGATGACGAGGACCGCGAAAACGAGGGCGATCTCGTCATCCCGGCGCAGTTCGCAACCCCGGATGCGGTCAATTTCATGGCGCGGCACGCGCGCGGGCTAATTTGCCTTGCGCTCACCGGCGCGCGGATCGAGCAGCTCGGTCTGCCATTGATGAGCCAGTCGAACGGCACCCGCCACCAGACCGCCTTCACCGTCTCGATCGAGGCACGCGAGGGTGTCACCACCGGTATTTCCGCCGCCGATCGTGCCCATACCATCGCGGTCGCGATCAACCCGGAAACGACGCGGGCCGACATCACCACGCCGGGCCATGTTTTCCCGCTTGCCGCGCGCGAGGGCGGCGTTTTGGTGCGTGCCGGGCATACCGAGGCGGCGGTCGACATCGCCCGCCTCGCCGGCCTGATCCCCGCCGGTGTGATCTGCGAGATCATGAACGACGACGGCAGCATGGCGCGGCTGCCCGATCTCGTCGCCTTCGCGCAGCTCCACAACCTCAAGCTTGGCACCATCGCCGATCTCATCACCCATCGCCGACGCACCGAGAAGCTGGTGCGCCGGGTCGAGGAGGGTACCATCGCCGACGCGATCGGCGGCGCTTGGCGGCTCGTCGTCTATCGCACGACGGTCGAGGAGGCCGAGCATATGGCGCTGGTGAAGGGGGATCTCGCGGCCCCCGGGCCGGTGATGGCGCGCATGCACGCGGTCGATCTTCTCGATGACATTCTCGGCGGCGCCCACAGCTCCAGCCT
>JAJYXY010000011.1 GCA_021801465.1 Pseudomonadota bacterium | reverse complement strand
CACCGCACGTCGATCGCGCTCGAGGCGGAATTCTGGGCGGCGCTGGTCGCGTGCGCTAAAGCGCGCGGGATGGCGCTCGCGGCCTTGGTGGCTGAGATCGATGCCACGCGCGGTTCAGAGCGCGGTTTGGCATCTGCTTTGCGAGTCTTCGTTTTGCAGAATTTCTCGCCCAAATTAACTACTTGACAACGAGTCGCTGCAAAAATCCCCCTCAAGGCCAGGGAAACGCCCTGGTTGGGAAGAAAGGGGAAAATTCCGATGCTGAACCTGACTGATAGTGAACCAGCACCGATCGCAACCGGAGGGGTGAGCCCCCTCATGCTCGCCGATCGCTTGATCACCCTGGCGCAGGACGCCGACCGGGCCGGCTATTCCCGAACCGCCGATCGGTTGCTGAAGCTCGTGAATAGGGTTTTCGATGAAGGAACCCGGGCAGCCCACGCCTGATCCCTCAAGGCATGATCGCCCGCGCATGACAAACATCGCTAGTCAATTCTTTGTTTCATCGAATCTTCTGCTGATCTGGCTGCAAGCGATTATTTCCTCCGCGTCGTTTCGGAATATCAGACCTGAATTTTTCTAGCGCTGGCTCTTTGTCGTCAGCAAACCGCCACTGGAATGCAAAAAGCCTTGCAGCGGCAGCCCGTTATACCGGTCAGCGTGATCGCTGACCGGTATGCTCGCAGCGTTGGAGCTAAGGTTGCGCGCACCATCAAACAGATACCATCAAACAGAGACTACCGGGCCGTCTTCAAACGATCGGTCATTCGTTCGGCCGGCCGATATTAATCGCCAACGACGATGTCGACGCGGCGATCGGCCTGGCCACTGAGAAGTGTATCCGTCGGGCCGTTGGCGTTATAATGGATACGTTCTCGCGCCACCCCGTCGATAACGAGCTGATCGGTCACCGCCTTCGCACGCTCAGCGGCGAGCGCCATATTGGCGGCGTTGGTGCCGGTCGTGTCGGTATAGCCGGTAACCATCACATTGAGGCGCGTATGTTGCTTTGCGAAATCGGCGGCGACCTGGATCACCGCTTTCGCGGTGTCATTCAGCGCGGCTGAGTCGGGCGAAAAAAATACAGGATAATCAGATGGTTGCTGATGCCACCAGGGGTTACAGGCGGCCAGCCCGATGAGCAACGGAAACAGGAGAGCAAGGCGCGGGTAAAGAGGGCGCGGGCGCATTTTTTTGTCTTCGACTTTGCTAAAAATGAAGATCATCGGCGTGAGATTTATAAGATTGCCCACCTTGCGCCAAAGCGTCAATTGGGCAAGTGCCTGGTGAGCAAGTCATTGGCAAGCAGGCGCCGCGACGCCAACACCCGATGACGTTTTGCGGCCACCCCAAAGATCGACAATAGGCGGCAAATCACGCTAAACATAGCGGGAAACCCTGTGGCGCCGGGTCGTTCGGGCGAGCAGCAACGACGGCAGCAGCAACGACGAGAGCATGTGACATGGCGAATTTGCGGCATCGGGCTATCGAGACGAATGCACTCGATCATGACGCTGTGTGCAAAACCTGCTGGGCAAAAACCCTCAGCTTTTGTGAACCGCATCACACCGAATCCTTGCGCGGGTTTTTCGACTCAGCGACGTGTCTCAAAGTCAATCCGGGCACCGTTTTTATCCATGACGGGGCAAAATTTCCATATTACTTCAACATAAACAGAGGTGCGACCCGGTCTTTCAAAATTCTTCCTGATGGCCGGCGGCAGATTTTAAGCTTCGGTTTTCCGGGAACCCTGATCGGGCTTTCACAATACTCGAATTTTGAATTTAACATTGAGGCGATAAATGAAGTTTCTCTATGTCGTTTTTCTAAGGACAAAGTTGATTATTATTCCAACAAACATCCAGAGCTGCGTAAGTCGCTCATGGAACGGATGATTTATGAATTATCAGAGTCCTATGCGCATGCTGTTGCCCTTGGCAAAATGAGTGCGCGCGAAAGACTGGCATATTTTCTTATCAAACAAAATAAGGCTGATTACAAAATCTACGGCCAGCTCAATAAAGTTACTTTGCCGATGAACCGCTATGATATTTCCGATTATCTCGGCGTCACCACGGAAACCATCAGCCGGACATTTACGCAGTTCGAAAGCGAAGGCTTGATCACTTTCATCAAATCCTCGGAAATCATTTTGCGTGACCGCCGTCGTTTGGCGACGCTCGCGGCAGGCGCCATCGCCGCGTCTCCGGCTTGGTAGGGGCGGCGCTTCGCCTCGGTCAATCGCCGCCGACGGTGGTTTGACGCGCGGCGGCGCTGGCGGCAAAGTCGAAACTTTCTCCCTGCGCCGTGTGCCGCGAAGAATGACTGATATTTACCCCGTCACCTCGAACCAAAAGGGACTTCCCATGATCGCCCCTCTGATGCCGACCTACAACCGCGCCGACCTCGCTTTCGTGCGGGGCGAGGGCGTCTGGCTGTATGCGGCGGATGGGCGACGATTCCTCGATTTCGGGGCCGGGATCGCGACCTCCTCGCTCGGCCATAATCATCCGCATCTCGTCGCCGCGATCACCGATCAGGCGAGCCGGGTGATGCATGTCTCTAATCTTTATCGCGTGCCTGAGGCGGAGCGCCTCGCCGAACGCTTGGTTGCGGCAAGCTTCGCCGACAGCGTGTTTTTCTGCAATTCCGGTGTCGAGGCCAACGAGGCCATGGTCAAAATGATCAGAAAGACCATGGCCGAGACCGGGCAGCCTGATCGCTATCGTATTCTCTGCTTCGAGGGCGCGTTTCATGGCCGCACGCTGGCCATGCTCGCGGCGACCGGCAATGCGAAATATCTCGCCGGCTTCGGCCCTTGCGTCGAGGGCTTCGATCATGTGCCGTTCAACGATATCGAAGCCGTGCGCCGCGCCATCGGCCCGGAAACCGCCGGCATCATCGTCGAGCCGATCCAAGGCGAGGGCGGTATCCGCCCGGCGCGGCTCGAATTTCTGCGGGCGCTCCGCGACATCTGCGACGAAAACGGCCTCGTTCTCGGCATGGACGAAATCCAAAGCGGCATGGGCCGCACCGGCCGGCTTTTCGCCCATGAATGGGCCGGCATCACGCCGGATGTGATGTCGCTCGCCAAGGGTATCGCCGGCGGCTTCCCGATGGGCGCGGTGCTGGCGCGCGAATGGGTTGCGAAAAACATGACCGCAGGCACCCATGGCAGCACGTTCGGCGGCAATCCGCTCGCCGCCGCGGCCGCCAATGCCGTGCTCGATGTCGTGCTGGCGCCGGGGTTTCTTGCCCGTGTCGAGCGTGTCTCCGATCATCTATGGGTGGCGCTTTCCGCTGTGGTCGCGGATTTTCCCGACGTGTTCGAGGAATTGCGCGGCGCCGGGCTTATGCTCGGTCTCAAATGCCGCCTGCCGCAGGGCAATGTCCAGCAAGCGCTGCTCGAGGAGGGCTTGCTCGCCGTCAATGCCGGCGAAAATGTCGTGCGCTTCGTGCCACCGCTCATCGTCACCGAAGCGGAGTGCGATCAAGCGGTGGCGATGATCCGGGCGGCCTCGCGCCGGCTCTCTCCGGCCAGCGTGGCGGCAGCCTGATGCGCCCGGCATCATCGCGCGTCAGCGCCGCGCAAGGCGGAGAGGAGGTGCCGCGGCATTTTCTCGATCTCCGCGATTTCGATGGCGCGACCTTGCGCCACATGCTCGATGTCGCGGTTGGCTTCAAGCGGGCCGGCGCCTCCTCGCGCCCGCTCGCTGGGAAAACGCTCGCACTCATTTTCGAGAAACCGAGCACCCGCACCCGCGTCAGTTTCGAGGTGGCGATGCGCCAGCTCGGCGGCGAGGTCGTGGTTTTGTCGGGCAACGATATGCAACTCGGCCGGGGCGAGACGCTGGCCGATACCGCGCGCGTGCTATCGCGCTATGTCGATGCGATCATGCTCCGCACCGATCGCGCGGCAAAGCTGCATGATCTCGCGGCTCACGCCAGCGTGCCGGTGATCAATGGCCTCACCGAGCTTTCCCACCCTTGCCAGATCATGGCTGATGTCATGACCTTCGAGGCGCATCGCGGCCCCATCGCCGGCCAGCGCCTCGCGTGGTGTGGTGATGGCAATAACGTCGCACGGAGCCTGATCGAGGCTGCGGTTCGGTTCGGCTTTTCGCTTCGCCTGGCAACGCCCGCTTCCCTCGCGCCGCCGGCGGACCTCCTCGCCTGGGCGCGGGCCGAGGGCGGCGACATCACGCTGACCGATGATCCGCGCATCGCGGTTGCCGGCGCGCGGGCGGTGTTTACCGATACCTGGGTGAGCATGGCCGATGAGCGCGCCGAGGAACGCCACGCCCTGCTCGCGCCCTATCAGGTGACGGCGAGCGTGATGGCGGCAGCGGCGCCGGATGCGCTTTTTCTCCATTGCCTTCCCGCCCATCGCGGCGAGGAGGTGACGGAAGAGGTGATCGACGGGCCGCAATCGGTGGTGTTCGATGAAGCGGAAAACCGTCTCCACGCGCAAAAGGGGATTCTCGCCTGGGCGCTGGGCGCCGCGCGCTAGCGCCTTGGTGTTTACGCGATTTGGCCTCAATCTGAATTGGCACGCGGCAGGCGAAGGGCGAGGCTCCTCGCATGCGCGCCAAGTCCCTCGGCCTCGGCGAGCGCGATTGCCGCCGGCCCGAGATCGGCGAGCGGGGTTGCGTCGTCAGCCGCGATCCAGGTCGTGCGCTTGAGGAAATCATAAACCGAAAGGCCCGAGGCAAAGCGCGCGCTGCGTGAGGTCGGCAGCACATGATTGGGCCCGGCGATGTAATCGCCGAGCGCCTCAGGGCAAAATCGGCCGAGGAAAGCCGCCCCGGCATGGCGGATGCGGGCAAAGAGCGCGGCTGGCTCGGCGAGCATCAGCTCGAGATGCTCAGGGGCTAGGCGATCGACCAGCGCCGCCACCTCGGCCCAGTCGGCGACCACGATCACCGCGCCATGATCGCGCCAGCTTGCCCCGGCGATTGCGGCGCGCGGCAGCGTCGGCAGTTCGGCGGCAACGGCGGCGATGACGCGCTCGGCGAACCCGGCATCGTCGGTGATCAGGATCGCTTGCGCCGCCTCGTCATGCTCGGCTTGCGCAAGGAGATCGATCGCGACATGGCGCGGGTCATTGGCCGCGTCAGCGACCACCACCACTTCCGATGGGCCGGCGATGGAATCGATCCCGACATCGCCTTGCACCTGTCGCTTGGCCTCGGCGACATAGGCGTTGCCCGGGCCGACGATGCGATCGACCGGCGCGATGCGCGCCGTGCCATAAGCCAGCGCCGCGATCGCCTGAGCACCGCCGATGCGCCAGATTTCGGTGACACCCGCACGCGCGGCGGCGGCGAGAACCAGCGGGCTCAGCGCACCGCCGGGGGCGGGAACACACATCGCAATGCGTGTGACACCCGCGATCCGCGCTGGGATCGCGTTCATCAGCACTGAAGAGGGATAGGATGCTTTTCCCCCCGGCACGTAAATTCCGACGGCATCGAGCGGCGTCCAGCGGAGGCCGAGGCGAAGGCCGCTCGCCTCGGTCTCGATAATATCGGCGGGGATTTGTTTTTGGTGAAAAGCGGCGATGCGGTTGGCCGCGAGATCGAGCGCGGCGGTGAGTTCCGGCGCGAGGCTCTCGCGCGCGGCGCTGATCTCCGCATCGCTCACGCGAAGGGGTGGCGCGCCCGGGGTGAAACCATCGAAACGGGCGGTGAACTCGCCGAGCGCGTCATCGCCGCGCGCGCGCACGGCGGCGATGATCTCGGCAACCGGCGCGCGCAGGGTCTCAGCACTCGCCCGCGCCTCGCCGAGAAGGGCGGCGAACGCGGCGGCGAAGTCTCGGTCGCTCGTCGCAAGGCGCCGCATCAGCGCCCCGCCTCGGGTGCGTGAAGGGCTGCACGAAAGCGCGCGATCCAAGCGCCGATCAATTCCGGCCGCGTCTTCAGCGCGGTGCGGTTGACGATCAAGCGGCTGGTGACCTCGGCGATGGTTTCGGTCTCCGCCAGCCCATTGGCCTTCAAGGTCGAGCCGGTCTGCACCAGATCGACGATCAGCGGCGCAAGGCCAAGCCCCGGGGCCAGCTCCATGGCGCCGTTGAGATGGACGATCTCGGCCTGGATGCCGCGCGCGGCGAAATGGCGGGCGGTGACGTTCGGATATTTGGTGGCAACCCGCACCCGCGAAAGCCGCGCCGGCTGGACCAGACCGTCGCCGCCGGCGGGTGCGGCGACAGCGAGGCGGCAGCGGCCGATGGCGAGATCCAGCGGGGCGTAGATTTCTGGGTAGTCGAATTCCATCAGCACGTCGGCACCGCAAATGCCAAGCGCCGCGGCACCGAAGGCGACGAAGGTCGCGACATCGAACGGGCGCACGCGCACGACATCGAGCGCCGGGTCGTTGGTTGGAAAACGCAGACGGCGGCTATCCTCATCGGTGTAATCAGCGGCCGGGTGAACGCCGGCACGGGCGAGAAACCCGCCGCATTCGGCAAGAATCCGCCCCTTGGGCAGGGCGAGGATCAGCGGCGCCGGGTCCGCCGCGCCGGCAGCCTTGGCGGCGCGGTCGGAGAGGGGAAAGAGCGCAGTCATATGATCGGAGTGTGCCAGGAGGTCATGATCGCCCCGGGCTCTAGCACTGATGCGGCAGGGGAGAAAGAGCCGAAGTGAGACTGGCCGGCAGCGCGGCGCCGTTCCTTGCGTTAAAATGCCGATATCGTCATTCTGCTGATGCTGGCCGTGCTTGCGGCCCATCAGGGAGGAGACGGTGACGGGAGCGAGTGAGGACACGGCGTCAGGCAATGCCGCCTCGTGGTTCGTCGACCGCCATGTGCGCGAAGGGCGTGGCGGGCGCGTGGTCTTTATCGACCCATGGCGCTCCCTGACCTATGCCGCCCTGCACGACGAGACGGCCCGCTTCGCCGGCGCGCTGGCCGGCGCCGGCATCCGCCGCGAAGAGCGGATCGCGCTCGTGCTTCGCGACAGCTGTGCTTTTCCGGTGGCGTTTTGGGGGGCGATGCGCGCGGGAATCGTGCCGGTACCGCTGAACACGCTGCTGCCGTCGGCCTTGCTTGCCGAACTGATCGCCGATTGCCGGGCGCGCTTGGTCATCGTCTCCGCCGCTTTGGCGGGGCCGCTTGCGGCAGCCCTCGCCGAGAGAACCGCGCCTCCACCGCTCATCGTCGTCGCCGAAGGGCAGGCGTCGGCGCCGCTCGGTGGCGTATGGTTCGAGGATTTTCTCGCCTCCGGTGCGCATGCGGCCCTTGTCGCGACCTCGCCCGACGAAGTGGCGTTTTGGCTCTATTCCTCCGGCTCGACCAGCACGCCCAAGGGCACGAAGCATGTTCATGCCAGTTTGCGCGTGACCTATGAGACCTATGGCAAAAAAGTGCTTGGCATTACCGCGGATGACGTGATGTTTTCCGCGGCAAAATTGTTTTTCGCCTATGGTCTCGGCAACGCGATGACGTTCCCGATGGCGGTCGGTGCGGCAAGCGTCCTTTTGCCCGAGCGTCCAACCCCGGCCGCAGTGATGGCCGTCATGGCCGCCGCACAGCCGACGATATTTGGCGGGGTGCCGACACTTTACGCCGCCATGCTGGCCGATCCGGCGCTTACCGTCGGCGCTGGCTCGGCGCGGCTGCGGCGGGCGATCTCGGCCGGCGAGCCCCTGCCCGAGCGCATCGGGCAGCAATGGCGAGCGCGCGTTGGCGTTGATATCCTCGATGGCATCGGCTCGACCGAAATGCTGCATATTTTTCTCTCGAACCAGCCCGAGGATATTCGTTATGGCACCACTGGGCGCGCGGTTCCGGGCTATGATCTCAAGCTCGTTGATGAAGAGGGGCAGGAAATTTTGGCGGTAGGGGAGGGAGAGTTGCTGGTACGCGGCGCCTCCGCCGCCGAAGGCTATTGGAACCAGCGCGAAAAATCCCGCCGCACCTTCATCGGCGAATGGACCCGCACCGGCGATACCTACGCCCGCGATGCCGAGGGCTATTACCATTATCGTGGCCGCGCTGATGACATGATGAAAGTGAGCGGCATCTGGGTGAGCCCGTTCGAGGTCGAAGCGGCGTTGATCGAGCATCCTTCCGTGCTCGAAGCAGCCGTGGTCGGAAAGGCGGATCAGGATGGGCTGATCAAACCCTGCGCGTTCATCGTGCTAAAGGAGGGCGCGGCGCCGGCGCCTGGCCTCATCGAGGCTTTGCAGACGCTGGTGAAAGAGCGCGCGGGGCCGTGGAAATATCCGCGCGTGATCGAGATCGTCGCCGAATTGCCGAAAACCGCGACCGGCAAGATCCAGCGCTTCAAGCTACGCTCGCCGCGATGAGTGGCACGGGCGAGCCGTTCTTTCTTACCGTCGACGGAACGACCCTCGAGGCCGCGCGCTGGGGCGGGGTGGGTCCGCCGGAGATCGTGCTGCTGCATGAGGGGCTGGGCTCGGTTGGCTTGTGGCGCGATTTTCCCGCCCGTCTCGCCGAGGCTACCGGCCGCGGCGTTGCCGCCTATTCGCGTGCGGGTTATGGCCGCTCGGCGAGCATTTCGCTGCCGCGCCCGCTTTCTTACATGCATGACGAGGCGCGGACGACGCTGCCGCGTGTTCTCGACGCGCTTGGTGCGCGGCGGGTGGTATTGCTCGGCCATTCGGACGGCGCCTCGATCGCGGCGATCTCTGCCGCTGGCCTCGGGGTTGCGCCGCACGGCGCAGAGATCGCCGGGCTCATTCTCATCGCGCCACATTTCTTCGTCGAAGACGTCTCGCTCGCCTCGATCGCGGCGGCGCGCGAAGCCTATCGCGCCGGCGATCTCCGCGCCCGCCTCTCTCGCCATCATCGGGATGTCGAGGCGGCGTTCCGGGGTTGGAACGAGGCGTGGCTCGATCCCGGCTTTCGCGCCTGGCGGATCGACGATCTCCTGCCCAATGTCACGGCGCCGGTGCTGCTGATCCAGGGCAGCGCCGACGAGTATGGCACGATGGCGCAAATTGCCGCCGCCGAGCGCGCTTTGCCGCACCCGCCGGAAATCCTCGTCGTCCCCGGCGCCGGGCATGCGCCGCACGCCTCGCATCAGACGCCGGTAGTCGCCGCGTGCGCGGCGTTCACTGCCAAAGCGCTCGCGCGCGCGGCGCGAGACTGACGGTTTCTTGCTGGACTTGCCGTCCCCGCGCATGCATTATATTTCATAAATGCGCTGCGCATGGTGCGAGGGAAAACGCCAGAATGATTGCCTTCCATGACCTTCATTGATTTCCAGACGACGCCCGAACGCTATCGTCATTGGCGGCTCAAAATAGAGGGGCGCATCGCCTATCTCTTGATGGATGTCGATGCGAATGGCGGCCTCGCCGAGGGCTACGAGCTGAAACTGAATTCCTATGATCTCGGGGTCGATATCGAGCTCGCGGATGCGGTTCAGCGGCTGCGTTTCGAGCATCCGGACGTGGGCGCCGTGGTTTTGTCTTCGGCGAAAGAGGGCGTGTTTTGTGCCGGCGCCAATATCCGCATGCTGGCCGGCGCCTCGCACGGCCATAAAGTCAATTTTTGCAAATTTACCAATGAGACGCGGCTTGCGATCGAGGATGCGAGCCGCCATTCCGGCCAGACCTATCTCGCCGCGGTGAACGGCACTGCGGCCGGCGGTGGGTATGAGTTGGCGATGACCGCGGAGCATATCCTGCTGATCGATGATCGCCGCTCGACGGTTTCCCTGCCCGAGGTCGCGCTGCTCGCGGTTCTCCCCGGCACCGGCGGGCTCACGCGGCTGACCGACAAGCGCTGCGTCCGCCGTGATCGCGCCGATCTCTTTTGCTTGACGGAGGAGGGGGTGCGCGGGGCGCGGGCACGCGCGTGGCGGCTGGTCGATGAATTGGTCGCGCCGTCCGCTTGGGGCGCGACGATTGCGGCGCGCGCCGCGGCGCTGGCCGAGCGGAGCGACCGGCCGGCCGCAGCCTCGGGGATTGAGCTCACGCCGCTTGCGCGCGAAATCACCGCCGATGCCATTCGTTATCCGACGCTCGAGATCGCGATCGACCGCGCGGCGCGGCGGGCGCGCTGTCTCATCCATGGCCCGGATATTTTGCCCGCCGATCTCGCCGCGATCCATCGTGAGGGCGCGGGGTTTTGGCCGCTCGCTTTTGCCCGCGCGCTCGATGACGCGCTTTTGCACCTTCGTTTCAACGAACCCGAGATCGGCACGCTGGTCTTCCAAAGCCGTGGCGAGGTTGCGCAGGTGCTCGCCTGCGACCAGTTGCTCGAGGCGCATCGCGAGGATTGGCTGGTGCGCGAAATCCGGCTTTATCTCAAGCGGGTGTTCAAGCGCCTCGACATGACGGCGCGGAGCGTGATCACGCTGATCGAACCGGGTTCGTGTTTCGCCGGAACGCTGGCCGAAATCGCGCTTGCCGCCGATCGTGCGCTCATGCTCGCGGGCGCCAATGCGGCGCAAGCGGTCGCGCGCGTCGTGCTGGGGGCAGTCAATTTCGGCACCTATCCGATGGGCAATGATTTAAGCCGCCTCGAGGTGCGGTTTCTCGGCGATGCCGAGGGGCTGGCGCGCGCGCGCGATTTGATCGGCGTGCCGCTCGCGGCGGAGGATGCGGAAGCGGCGGGGCTGGTCACGCAGTCTTTCGATGAGATCGACTGGGAGGACGAGGTGCGGGTGATGCTCGAGGAGCGCGCGAGCTTCTCGCCTGATGCGTTGACGGCGCTGGAGGCCAATCTGCGCTTTCCCGGGCCGGAGACGATGGAAACCCGCATTTTCGCCCGCCTCACCGCATGGCAAAACTGGGTGTTTCAGCGCCCGAACGCAATCGGCGAAGCCGGCGCCTTGCGGCGTTATGGCAGCGGCGTGCAGCCGGATTACGATTTCCGTCGCGTCTGAGGCGGATCGTCGACAGGACAGGGAGTAAATGAAAAATGCCCGATGGCATGCAAGTCGATTATGACGGCCTGATCCCGAACAATGTCGGCCTCAACGCCGATCCCCGCGTGAAAAAAGCGCTCGAGACCTGGCACCCCGGCTATATCGATTGGTGGAAGACGATGGGGCCGGAAGGGTTCCAGGAAAGCCTCGTCTATCTCCGCACGGCGGTTGGCGTCGATCCCGAGGGCTGGGCGAAATTCGATTACGTGCGCATGCCGGAGTATCGCTGGGGCATTCTGCTCGCCCCGGCCATTCCCGATCGCCGCATTCCTTTCGGCGCCCACAAGGGCGAAAAGGTCTGGCAGGAAGTGCCGGGCGAATATCGCGCCATGCTGCGCCGGCTGATCGTGATCCAAGGCGATACCGAGCCGGCGTCGGTCGAGCAGCAACGCCATCTCGGCGCGACCGCGCCCTCGCTTTACGATCTTCGCAATCTTTTCCAGGTGAATGTCGAGGAAGGGCGGCATCTCTGGGCGATGGTCTATCTTTTGCACAAATATTTTGGCCGCGACGGGCGCGAAGAGGCGGAAGATCTGCTCCGCCGCCGCTCGGGCGATCGCGATGCCCCGCGTATGCTCGGCGCCTTCAACGAGGCCACACCGGATTGGCTGTCGTTTTTCATGTTCACCTTCTTCACCGACCGCGACGGCAAGATGCAATTGGCGGCGCTGGCGCAATCGGGGTTCGATCCGCTGTCGCGCACCTGCCGCTTCATGCTGACCGAGGAAGCGCATCACATGTTCGTCGGCGATTCGGGAATCTCGCGCACCATTCAAAGGACGTGCGAGGCGATGCGCGCGGCCGGGATCGAGGATCCTTGCGCGATCGAACGCGTGCGGGCGCTCGGCGTCATCGATCTGCCGACGATCCAGAAAAAGCTCAATCTCCATTTTTCGCTTACCCTCGATCTCTTCGGCAACGAGATCAGCACCAACGCCGCCAACGCTTTCCATGCCGGCCTCAAGGGGCGTTATCGCGAGGACAAGCTGACCGATGATCACCAGTTGCTCGGCGACACTTATCCGGTGCTTCGCCTGATCGATGGGGTGATCCGCAACGAAGAGGTGCCCGCTTTGTCGGCGCTCAATATGCGGCTCCGCGATGATTACGTCGCCGATTGCCTCTCGGGGGTACGGCGCTGGAATACGATCATCGAAAAGCTCGGCATCGATTTCACGCTGTACCTGCCGCATGTCGCGTTCAACCGCCGCATCGGCGAGTTTGCCGCAATCGAAACCGACCCGGCCGGAGCGCGCCTCAGCGCCGGCCAGTGGCAGGCGCAGCGGGATGAATTTCTCCCCGATGCCGAAGACGGCGCATTCATCGCCAGTTTGATGCGCCCGAGTTTCGGCGCCGGTGAATACGCCTCCTGGATCGCGCCGCCGAAAGCCGGCATCGATAGCAAGCCGGGCGATTTCGAATATGTTCGGATCGAGGGTTGAAGCGTTGAGATAATCTTTTCTATTTACGGAAAAAGGAGCGAATTGCGCCAGCCTGCGCCGTCGCGCGTGTAAATATCGCGCCGGTGCAGGCGAAACGGCATATCTTGCCAGAATTCGAAACTATCCGGAACCAGCCGCCAGCCCGACCAGTGGGAAGGCCGGGGGATAGCCCCCTCATCGGGAAAACGTGCTTTCGCCGCCTCAAGCCGCGCTTCTAGAACCGCGCGATCGGCAAGCGGGCGCGACTGGTCGGAAGCCCAAGCGCCAAGCCGCGAGAGGGCCGGGCGGGTTGCGAAATAGGCATCAGCCTCTTCCGCCGCGACCGGCGCGATCGCCCCTTCGATGCGCACCTGGCGGCGCAGGCTCTTCCAGTGAAAAAGCAGAGCAGCCCACGGATTTTCTTTGATTTCCAAACTTTTTCGACTCTCAAGGTTGGTATAAAATACGAAACCGCGCTCATCCGCATCCTTGAGCAGCACCATGCGCGCAGACGGCCGGCCGGTTTTGGTCGCGGTCGCCAATGTCATCGCGTTGGGGTCGTTTGGCTCCTGTGCGCTCGCTTCGGCGAGCCACGCGTGAAAACGCGTTAGCGGGTTGGTAATGGATTCCATGCAAAACTCCTTTTGCACCATCTTCTGGCGCATCGCTTCCCATTCGCCAAGCCTCTTGCCGAGAACCTCCTGGTTGTGTCACGAAAGGCAGTCATGCACCCAAACGCAAAAGGGATAGCCCTCATGTCCCATTCGCCCGATCCTGCCGCGCACGCTTTCGCCCCGCCCGTCCAGAGCCCCGCCGCCGAGAGCCCCGTCAAGGGTACGCTGCTCGCCGGCAAGCGCGGGCTGATCATGGGGGTCGCCAATGACCGTTCGCTGGCCTGGGGAATTGCCAGCGCGTGCGCTGCCCAAGGCGCCGAACTCGCGTTTACCTTTCAGGGCGAGGCGCTGGAGCGCCGGGTGCGGCCGCTCGCCGCAGGCATCGGCTCGGATTTGCTTTTCCCCTGCGACGTCGCCGACGAAAACAGTATCGATGCCGCCTTCGCCGCCGTCGCTGGGCGGTGGGATCGGCTCGATTTCCTCGTCCATGCCATCGGCTGGGCAGATAAAGCCTATCTCCGCGGCCGCTATCTCGACACCCCGCGCGAGGCGTTCCTGCAGGCCCTCGATATTTCGTGCTACAGCTTCGTCGCCGTCTCGCGGCGGGCGGTTCCGATGATGGCACGGGGCGGCGCGCTGCTTACGCTGTCCTATCTCGGCGCCGAACGCGTGATCCCGCATTACAACGTCATGGGAGTCGCGAAAGCGGCGCTAGAAGCCTCGGTGCGCTATCTCGCGGCCGATGTGGGCAGCGCCGGTATCAGGGTGAATGCGATTAGCGCCGGGCCGATCAAAACGCTGGCCGCCAACGGTATCGGCGATTTTCGCTATATTCTGCGCTGGAACCAGCTCAACGCGCCGCTCGAACGCAACACCACCATCGAGGATGTCGGCGGCGCCGGGCTCTATCTCGTTTCCGATCTCGCCGCCGGCGTCACCGGTGAGGTGCATCACGTCGACTCGGGCTATCACATCGTCGGCATGAAGAACCCGGCGGCGCCCGATATCGCAGCCAGCACGGATTAGAAAAGAGCTTTGTTCTTTTTTGAAAAAAAGAACCAAAAAACTTTCATTCCGTTTCCTCGGCGCGGGCAGTGCCGTAGGCACTGCCCAACGGAGAAAAGTCTTTTTGCTTCTTTTTCTTCAGAAAAAGGAGTCTTCCTGGGCTTCCCCTGATCGTATGGCCATCTTATGTCCCATAATAGTTTCGGCCATCTCTTGCGCGTGACCACCTGGGGCGAGAGCCATGGCCCGGCGATCGGCTGTGTCGTTGATGGCTGTCCGCCGCGAATCGCGCTCTCAGAGGCTGACATCCAGCCTTTCCTTGACCGACGCCGCCCCGGCCAGTCGCGCTTTACCACCCAGCGCCAGGAAGCCGATCGGGTGCGCATCCTCTCTGGCGTCTTCGAGGGGCAAACCACCGGCACGCCGATCGCGCTCGAGATCGAAAACACCGATGCCCGCTCGAAAGATTACAGCGAGATCGCGGCGCGCTTTCGCCCAGGCCACGCCGATCTCACGTACGAGCTTAAATATGGGATTCGCGACCCGCGCGGTGGCGGGCGTTCCTCGGCGCGCGAGACGGCGATGCGGGTCGCCGCCGGCGCGATTGCGCGCAAGGTGCTCGGGACGGGGGTGACCATCCGCGGCGCCCTCGTCCAGATCGGCGACAAGCCGGTTGAGCGCGGCAATTGGGACTGGGCGGAGGTCGCGCGTAATCCGTTTTTCTGCCCCGATCGCGTGTGCGTCGCCGTTTGGGAGAACTATCTTGCCGAGATCCGCAAATCCGGCTCCTCGGTCGGCGCGGTGGTCGAGATCGTCGCCGAGGGCGTGCCGCCGGGATTGGGCGCGCCGCTTTACGCCAAGCTCGATGCCGATCTCGCGAGCGCGCTGATGGGGATCAACGCCGTCAAGGGGGTGGAAATCGGCGACGGCTTCGCCGCTGCCCGCTTGCGCGGTGAGGACAATGCCGACGAGATGCGCATGCAGGACGGCGCGGTTTCATTCGCGAGTAATCACGCCGGCGGCATTCTCGGCGGCATTTCAACCGGCCAGCCGATCATCGCCCGTTTTGCCGTCAAGCCGACCAGCTCCATCCTCACCCCGCGCCATTCCGTCGATCGCGCCGGGCACGAGGTCGATGTCGCGACGCGTGGCCGCCACGACCCGTGCGTCGGCATCCGCGCGGTGCCGGTGGGGGAGGCGATGATGGCGCTCGTGCTGGCCGACCATCTGCTCCGCAACCGCGCGCAAAACCCAGACAGCCCCGAGCGGCCGCGCCTGCCGCGCAATTAGGGAGGCGACGCTGGCCCACACCCCCACACCCTTCACCCTCGCCGTGCCGGATGCTTCGCTCGCCGATCTCCGCGCACGCCTGGTGCGCACCCGCCTCCCCGATCAGGCGCCCGAGCCGCCCTGGACCTATGGCACCGATGTCGATTATCTGCGCGGCCTGCTCGATTATTGGCGCGATGGGTTCGACTGGCGCCGTGAGGAAGCGGCGTTGAACGCCTTCCCGCAGTTCCGGGTGCCGCTCTCGGGCATCGATGTTCATTTCCTGCATGTGCCCGGGGAAGGCCCGGCGCCGCTACCGCTACTGCTCTCCCATGGCTGGCCGGGCTCGGTGTTCGAGTTTCTCGATCTCATCCCGCGCCTGACCCAGCCGGCGCGTTTCGGGGGTGATCCCGCGGACGCGTTTACCGTCGTTGCCCCCTCGCTGCCCGGCTATGGGCTGTCGTTTCAGCCCGGACAAAAGCGTTTCAGTGTCGAGGCCATCGCCGATTGTCTCGCGACACTAATGACGGACGTCCTCGGCTATCAGCATTTCGCAGCGCAAGGCGGCGATTGGGGGGCATTCGTCGCGTCGCGTTTGGGCGCCCTCTATGCGGCGAACATCATCGGAATCCATCTCAATCTGCTCGCGGTGCGCCGCGATCCCGCCCTGGCGGAGGGCGCGAGCGAGGCGGAACGGCGCTATCTCGCCGAACTCAAGACGTTTCTCAACGAGGAGACGGGGTATCAGTGGATTCAGGGCACGCGGCCGCAGACGCTCGCCTTTGGCCTCAGCGATTCGCCGGCCGGCCTCGCCGCCTGGATCGTCGAGAAATTCCGCGCCTGGAGCGACAATGACGGCGCACCGGAAAGCGCGATCCCGCGCGACCGGATGCTCGCCAATATTTCGCTTTACTGGCACACGGGCTGCATCGGCGCCTCGTTCCATCCCTATTACGCCCGCATGCACGCGCCTTGGCCAATTCCGGGGACCGTCGACGTGCCGGTCGGATATTGCGCCTTTCCGCGCGAGATTTTGCGCCCACCGCGCGCGCTCGCGGCCCGCACCTACACCGATATCCGCCGCTGGCAGGTGATGGCGCGCGGCGGCCATTTCGCTGCACTCGAACAGCCGGACGCTTTGGCAGCCGAAATCCGCGCCTTTTTCCGCCCGCTGCGCTGAACGGCGCACCAGGGCGGCCGTGTGCGTTAGCCGAGCAAGCGGCCGATGACGCGCGCGGTGTAATCCACTACCGGAATGATGCGGGCGTAATTGATCCGCGCCGGGCCGATCACGCCGATGGCGCCGACGATCCGATCGGCGGTGTTGCGCGCCGGCGCGACGATCATGGTGAGGCCAGAGGCGTCGAACAAACCGTTCTCGGCGCCGATGAAAATCCGCACGCCCTCCGAAACCTCGACCAGCTCCAAAAGTTTGAGCATGGTTTCCTGGGTTTCCAGCCGCTCGAACAAAGACTGGATGGTCGCCAGCCGCTCGATCTGGGTGACATCGGCGAGAAGCCGCGCCTGGCCGCGCACGATCAGGCTGCCACCGCGGCCCTCACCGGTCCAGGTGGCGAGCCCGGCGGCGACGATTTGCGTCGCGAGATTGTCGAGTTCGGTGCGGTTGGCAGCGATTTCTTCACCCACCAGCCGCCGCACCTCCTCGATCGAGCGGCCGGAGAGGCGGGCGTTGAGGTAGTTGCTCGCCTGCTGCAGCGCTGCCGGTGGCAAGCCGGGAGGGGTGTCGATGACCCGGTTTTCGACCTGGCCATCGGCATTGACGAGCACGACCAAGGCGCGGCCGGTGCCGAGAGGGACGAACTCGATATGCTTGAGCGGCCCGTCGGCTTTTGGCGCGAGCACCAGGCCCGCGGCGGCGGAGAGGCCAGAGAGCAGACTTCCGGCTTCGGCGAGCGTGGTCTCCAGGCTGCGCCCGGAGGCTTGCAGCGCGGCACTGATGGTCTCCTGCTCCTCCTCCGAGAGGTCGCCGAATTGCAGCAACCCATCGACGAAAAGCCGGAGCCCGCGATCGGTCGGTAACCGGCCGGCGGAGGTATGCGGGGCGTAGAGCAGGCCCTGCTCGGTGAGATCGGCCATGACGTTGCGGATCGTCGCCGGCGAGAGGGCGAGCGGCAGCCGGCGCGACAGCGTGCGACTTCCGACCGGCTCGCCGGTCGCGACATATTGTTCGACGATTTCGCGCAGGATCGCGGCCGAACGTATGTCGATGCTCGGGGGCAACACACCCGGGCGAGGAGAAAGACCAGGAGATATCGGTTTTTGATCCATTTTGCGGACCATTTCGTAGCTCTATACTCTAAAAAATTCGCCCTAGCGCAGTCAATCCGTGGCGCGATCGATGCGTGCGCGTTGCGAATATCTCGTCCATCGTTGGAAAATTGAGCGAGCGTCTTGCGGCCGCGCTGCGTTTAGGTCATGATAATGACATCTTAGCTCTCTGCTGGGAAGGGCCGTGACGTGCGCGCCGCTCCCGAAGGTGGGCTAAGGGCCGCGTGCCGCAAGGCGCCGGGATAGTGCTTCTGCCCAGATTGCGCGCCCTGGTTGTATTGTCTCCCGAGGTATGCTTGCGTTTCTGGCAGAGCCGTTATCTATGTGTTCCGTGCGGTGTTCGCTGTCTTTCCGGCCACGCCGCTTTTAACCCGAGATTGCCCGA
>JAJYXY010000043.1 GCA_021801465.1 Pseudomonadota bacterium | reverse complement strand
GCCGGTGCCGCCGCAGATGGTCTCGTAATATTGATATTTCGCATCACCGAACAGGAAATTATTCATCGTCGCCTGGCTGCAGGCGATCACGCCGAGCGCGCCGAAGAGGGCGTTGCAGGTCGCTTGTGAGACTTCGGTATTGCCGGCGACGACGGCGCGGCCCGGCGTCGGGCTCAGGAAACTTCCCGGCGGGATCACGATCTCGATCGGTTTCAGGCAGCCGTCGTTGAGCGGAATGTCATCGCCGACCAGACAGCGGAAAACGTAAAGCACGACGGCGCGGGTCACCGCTGGCGGGGCATTGAAATTGCCGTCCGTCTGCTCCGCCCCGGTGCCGGTGAAATCGACGATCGCGGTGCGTTTCGCGGTATCGACGCGCACCTCGACCGCGAGCGGCACGCCGCGATCCATCTGATAGATGAAACGTCCGCCGGGGATTCGCGCCAGCACCCGGCGCACGCTCTCCTCGGCATTGTCCATGACATGGCGCATATAGGCGGAGACGACGTCCCAGCCGTAGTGCGCGATAACCCGCTGCAATTCCTGCACGCCGCGAGCATTGGCGGCGACCTGCGCCTTGATGTCGGCGACGTTGACATCGGGGCTGCGGGCCGGATAGCGCGCGCCCGCAAGGAGGGCACGGAACTCCGCCTCGCGGAAATGCCCGCCCGTGGCATTGCCCTCGACGAGAAGAAAATCATCGATCACCACGCCCTCTTCCTCGAGCGTGGTCGAGTTGGGCGGGGTCGAGCCCGGGGTCGTGCCACCGATATCGGCGTGATGCCCGCGCGAGCCAACGAAGAACCGGATCTTTTGCCCGCTCTCGTCGAAAACCGGGGTGATAACGGTGACATCGGGAAGATGCGTGCCGCCGTTGAAGGGGTTATTGAGGGCGATGACGTCGCCCGGCTTCAGGGTTTTGCCGCGCCGCGCCAGCACCGTGCGGACGCTTTCGCCCATCGCGCCGAGATGGACGGGCACATGCGGCGCGTTAGCGACGAGAGCGCCGCTGCCATCGAAAATCGCGCAGGAAAAATCGAGGCGCTCCTTGATGTTCACGCTGAGCGAGGTGTTCTGCAAAACCGCGCCCGTCTGCTCGGCGACATTCATGAAGAGGTTGTTGAAGAGTTCGAGTAGTACCGGATCGGCGCGCTCGGAGCCGGCGGCATGGCGCGTCGTGCGTGGGCTCGCGCGCGTCAGCAGGAGATGGTTGCGCGGGGTGATTTCCGCCTGCCAGCCGGGTTCGATCACCGTCGTCGCATTGGCCTCCCTGATCAGCGCCGGGCCGGACAAACGGTCACCGGCAGCAAGCGCCGTGCGCTCGAACACCGGCGCGCGGTGCGCGGCCCCCTGGCTGAACAAGGCAACTTCGTCGATTGGCATCGGCGCGCCGGCGGTGCGGGGCGCGAGCGACTCTTCGGCCACCGCGTCGCCAGGGGCGATCGCCTCGATCGCGACCAGTTCGGCGATCAGCGTGCGGCCTGGTGGCGGGACGAAGCCGAAGCGGGCGCTGTGGGCGGCGGCGAAATCGGCGGCCATCGCCTCTCGGGAAGCAAAGGCGACGGGAAGCGCTGCTTCGGTACTTTCAATGCGAATATGCACCGTGCGCTTGACGCGGATTTTTTCGCGCTCAGCCCCTTGCGCGACGAGTGCCTCGGTTCCGTCTGCCGCCAGCCGCGCGAGCGCAGCCTCGAGCGTCGGGATCGCTGACAAATCGAGCGGCGTTTCCACCGCCTGCTCACGCATCACCACCTGATCGGCAAGCCCCATGCCATAGGCCGAGAGCACGCCGGCGAACGGGTGCAGGAACACTTTGTCCATCCCGAGTGCATCGGCGACGAGACAGGCATGCTGGCCGCCGGCGCCGCCGAAGCAGGCGAGCGTGAAGCGGGTGACGTCGTGGCCTTTCTGGACCGAAATCTGCTTGATCGCATTGGCCATGTTGGCGACTGCGATGGCGATGAAGCCCTCCGCGAGGCGCTCGGGCGTTTGCGCGATGCCGGTCTTGGTGCTGACCTCAGCGGCGAGGGCCGCGAATTTTTCCCGCACCAGGCCGTCATCGAGCGGTTGATCGCCGCTCGGGCCAAAAATCGCCGGAAAATGCCGCGGCTGGATTTTGCCGAGGCAAACATTGGCATCGGTCACGGTGAGCGGCCCGCCATTGCGGTAACTCGCCGGGCCGGGCGCGGCACCCGCCGAATCCGGGCCGACGCGAAGCCGCGCGCCATCGAAATGCAGGATCGAGCCGCCGCCGGCGGCAACCGTGTTGATCGCCATCATCGGCGCGCGCATGCGCACGCCGGCGATCTCGGTCTCGAAAGCGCGCTCGAAGGCGCCGTCATAGAGCGCGACATCGGTCGAGGTGCCGCCCATATCGAAACCGATGATGCTGGTGATCCCTGCCGCGGCGGCGGTACGGGCGGCGCCGACGATGCCGCCGGCGGGGCCGGAGAGGATCGCGTCCTTGCCCTGGAAATGCCGCGCTTCCGCAAGCCCGCCATGGGATTGCATGAAATAGAGCCGTGTGCCGGCGAGCGCCGCCGCGACCTGATCGACGTAGCGGCGAAGAATGGGCGAGAGATAGGCATCGACCACGGTGGTATCGCCGCGCGGCACCAGGCGCAAAAGCGGGCTCACCGCGTGGCTCACCGAGACCTGGGGAAAGCCGGCCTCGCGGGCGAGTTCGGCGAGGCGCCGTTCGTGGTCGGGATATTTCCAGGCATGCATGCGCACAATCGCACAGGCGCCGAGCCCTCGCGCGCGCGCCTCAGCGAAGGCTTTTCGCGCCCCGGCCTCATCGAGCGGCGTGATCTCGGCGCCGTCGGCGGCAATCCGGCCATCGATTTCCACGACCTGCTCGTAAAGCAGGCCGGGAAGCGCGATCGCGAGATCGAAGAGGCGCGGGCGCGCCTGGTTGCCGATACGCAAGGCATCGGCAAAACCCCGATCGACGACGAGGAGGGTGCGCTCGCCCTTCCGTTCGAGAAGGGCGTTGGTCGCGACCGTGGTGCCCATTTTCACCGCCTCGATCACCCCCGGCGGGACCGCATCCTCGGCAGCCAGGCCGAGCATCGCCCTGATCCCGGCGATCGCCGCGTCCTGATAGCGGGCGGGGTTTTCCGAAAGCAGTTTATGCGTGAGCAAGCGCCCGTCCGGCGCCCGCGCGACGATGTCTGTGAAGGTGCCGCCGCGATCGATCCAGAACTGCCAGCCGGGGGCGAGGGGAATTTCCGGCGATGTGTCGCGCGGCGCGGCGGCTTGGGTCATGGGGACTCCGTCTCTGGATTTTTTCGCGCCCTCTTATTGACAAATTATCATCAAATCGTCAACGATTTCTCAACGTCAACCGCAAAGGAAGCGCCCGATGCCCGAGAGCAAGGCTACCCCACATCTCCGGCACGATCCCGTGGTCTCATCCGCCCATCTCGCGGCCGGCGGCTCACCCGCACTTTCCGAGGTCGAATTCGGCCTCACCCTCGCCCATCACGCGTTTCAGCGCTGGATGATCCGCTGCGCCGCCGCTGCCGGCGCGCCCGGCCTCTCGCCGATCGAGGTGCTCATCCTGCACACCGTCCGCCACCGCGACCGGCCGAAGCGGCGGGCGGATATCGCCCTCGTCCTCGATATCGAAGATCCGCATCTCATCACCTACGCACTCGGCAAGCTGACCCGCGCCGGCCTCATTACCAGCGAGCGCGCCGGCAAGGAGGTGTTGGTGCGAGCGACGGCGGCCGGTGAGGCGCTCTGCGCGCGCTACGCCGCGATCCGCGAACGGCTGCTGGTCCAAGGCTTTGCCGACACCGGCCCCGGCGAGGCACCGCTCTCGGCGCTCGCTTCCCTGCTGCGCGCGCTCTCCGGCCATTACAATCAGGCGGCCCGCGCCGCGGCAACGCTTTAGGGGGTAGAAATAAAAAAAGTACCTTCTTTTTCTGAAGAAAAAGAAGCAAAAAGACTTTTCTACTGCATAAGAATCTTCTTTAACTTGTCGGCAAGAAAGGAATCCGTGCCATTCCCGCGACCGTTGCTGCCAAACAGGATACCGGGCTGCTCGCCTTCTTCCGCAGCATGACTGCGCCCGAACGCGGCACCTTCATCGCTTGCGCCACTGGCTGGGCACTCGATGGCATGGATTTCATGATCTACCCCTTGGTGCTGGGCTCGATCATGCGGCTCTGGCATGTCGGCGGCGGCCGCGCTGGGCTCGCGGCGACAGTGACCTTGCTCGCCTCCGCCATCGGCGGCTGGCTCGCCGGTTTTCTCTCCGACCGCATCGGCCGGGTGCGCACGCTGCAACTCACCATCTTGTGGTTCTCGCTGTTCAGCCTGCTTTCCGCCTTCGCGCAGAGTTTCAATCAATTGCTGCTTTTTCGCACACTGCTCGGGTTCGGCTTCGGCGGCGAATGGGCGGTCGGTGCGGTCTTGATGGGGGAAGTGATCCGCCCGGCCTTTCGCGGCCGCGCGGTGGGCTCGGTGCAAGCGGGCTGGGCGCTGGGATGGGGGGCGGCAGTACTGGCCCAGGCGGTCTTGTTTTCGCTGCTGCCGCCCGCGTTCGCCTGGCGGGCGATGTTCGCCCTCGGCCTCGCTCCGGCGCTGCTCACGCTTTATATCCGCCGCCACGTCGCCGAACCGGAGCTGGCGGCAGCCAGCCACCGGCAGCGTCTTGCCAGCGGCGAGCCGCATCCGACACTCACGCGCATTTTCGCGCCCGATATCCTGGGGACCACCCTGCTCGCCGCGCTTGCCTCCACCGGCGCGCAAGGCGGCTATTACGCCATCACCACGTGGCTTCCGACCTTTCTCAAAACCAGCCGCGGCCTCAGCGTGATCGGCTCGACCTTCTATCTCGCGACACTGATCGCTGGCAGTTTCGCAGGCTACCTCATGGGCGCCTGGCTTGCCGACCGGATCGGGCGGCGAATGCTGTTTCTCGTCTTCTCGGCGGCGGCGATCGTTCTCGTGCTCGCCTATACCCAAATCCCGATCCCGAACCAGGCGATGCTGGTGCTCGGGTTTCCACTCGGATTTTTTGCCTCGGGCTATTTTTCCGGCTTCGGCCCGTTTCTGAGCGAGCTGTTCCCGACCGCGATGCGCGGCTCAGGGCAGGGATTCTGCTATAATTTCGGCCGCGGCGTCGGCGCCTTGTTTCCGACCCTGGTCGGCTATCTCGCGGAGATCATTCCGCTGGCCGATGCCATCGCGGTGTTCGCAACCATCGCCTACGCGGTGTTTTTTCTCGCCGCCTTCGCCCTGCCGGAGACACGCGGGCGAGCACTCGATCACTGAACCAACAAACTATCCCCATCGCACGAAAATACCCAAGGAAAGCTGGAAATTAGAAGAAAATTGATGTTTTTCAATTAGTTGATTTTTGACATTGGTGTTACATCAGAGCTTTGCGCGCATCCTCCCACAGAGTTACCCACACCCTATGGGGAGGGCAACGGCGCCGCATCCCACGCCGCCTGGATACCGGCGAGCAGCGCCTCGCGCGGCAACCCGGCCGGCAGGGAAGGGCAAACGACGAGATGGATCGGCCCCGGGCGCTTGAAAAACGCGTTCTTTCCCCAGAGACGGCCAGAATCGGTTGCGACCGGCACGACCGGCAGCCTCGCCGCCGCCGCCATCGCCGCAACCCCGGGCTGCAATGCCCGCCGCTCGCCCGGGCGGGTGCGTGTTCCCTCGGGAAAAATCACGATCTGGCGCCCCTCCGCCACTGCCCGCCTGGTCTCGGCGAGCAAGCCGCGCAGCGCAGCCGCGCCGCCCGCGCGATCGACCAAAATCATCCCGGCCAGCGGCGTGAGCGGCCCAAAAAACGGGATTTTCACCAGCTCCCGCTTCATCACATAGGTCGGGCGAGGCAGCAGCGTCAGCCAAACCAGCGTGTCATAGGCCGATTGATGCTGAGAAGCGATCAGCACCGGCCCCGCGGGTGGCAGATTTTCCTCCCCGATCAGCACCGGATAGATGCCGCAAATCCAGCGCAAGCCGCCGAGCAGCAGTCGCGCCCAGAACTGCGCGTAAGCGAGCGCCTGGCCGCGTGCGAACCAACGCACGCCAAAACCACTGATACCGAGCACGAAGGTGAGCAGGAAGAAATAGAGATTGAACAGAACAGAGCGTAAAAAAATCATCGTTTCCTCAACCAGCAATACTCACGGCGTCACCGGCGCGGGCGGCCAAGCCATAAGCCGCGCACGCACGACGAGGTATTTGCTGTATTCTACCGCGAGCAGTTTCAGCGTCGGCCAGCGCCAGAGGCCATGCATCGCCGGAGGCACGACGGCGGCGGCATAGAGGGTGACATCGGGCATGGCGCGGGCAAATTCCGCGCGAGCGCGCGGCATGTGATAGGTCGCCGTTACCAAAATCAACGCATGAAAGCCGTTTTGCCGCGCCCAGAGCGCCGCCTCGGCGGCGTTGCCGCGGGTCGTGAGCGCGGCGTGGCCGAGCGTGACATGGCCGGCAAGAACCGCCGGGTCGAGCCCGGTATGGCGCGCGAGAAGGGCGAGATCGAGCTTTGATCCAACCCCCGAGACCAGCAATGCACGCCCCTTGTGCGCCGCCAGCAGCCGCAGCCCCTCGGCGATGCGCTCCGCCCCGCCGGTGAGGACGACGATCCCATCCGCCACCGGCGGATCGACGGGGGGGATGCTGGTGGCGGCGATGAACCAGAAAAAGCCGACGAGCCAGAACGCCGATGCGGTCGCGGCAACCGCGATGAGCCAGGGGCGCCGCCAAGGGCGCCGCCACCGCCCTTCATCGCTGGCCGGCGGCGCGGTCACGGCAAGCGATGCAGCCAGCGCCGCACCGTGATCTGCGCCGTCAGCCAGCCGATGATCGCCGCCGCCAGCGGCAAGCTGGCAAGCCAGACCGAGGCCGCCATCACCGCGCCCGCCATCGTCATCAAGCCCTGCCCCGCCGGCGCCGTCAGCGCAGCCACGGGGGCCGCAAGCCGGGCGAGCAAAGCCAGAACCGGCAGTGCCGCGAGCGTGCCGACAATGCCGCCGGCCGCGGCAAGCCATGTTGCGCGGCCAGCGAATCGGCCAGCGATATAGGCATCGCTTGCCCCCAAACCATGAATGATTTCCAGCGCCTCCCGCCGCGCGGCAAGGCTCGCCCGGGTGGCGATGGCAACCACCAAGGCGGCAACGCCACCGACGATGAGAAGCGCCAGCGCCGCCAATGCTTCGAGGCTCCGCGCCAGCGCCGCAAGCCGCGACAGCCATGCCCCCGCCGCTTCGACCAACACCCCCGGCGCCGCCGCCGCCAGCCGCGCGCGCAGCCCCTCCTCGGTCGCCCCCGGCGACCCGGCGGCGCGGCGCACAGTGATCACCGCCGGCATCGCAAGGCCAAGCGTCTCCGGCGCGGCCCCGAGCCAAGGCCGCAACAAGCGATCGAGCTCGGCGCCGCTCAGCCGGCGTGCCTCGAGAACCGACCGGTCGGCGCGAAGCACGGCGAGAGCCGCATCCGCGCGGCTCCCGCCGCCGCTCGCGGCCGGCGCCTCGGGCGCGGGCACTTGGATGGTGAGGCTCGCGCCCGCACCTTCGCGCCAATGCCGTGCGAGCCCCGCCGTCGCCAGCATCGCCGCCAGCGTGAGCGCGGCGAGAAACGCCATCGCCGCGACCAGGAGCGGCAGCAAACGCTGGGCAAAGGCGCGCTTGAGGCCAAGCTCGTCAAACCGGGCCGGGCGCAGGCGGCTTGCGCGTGCCTTAGCCATCGCCCACCAGCCGCCCGCGTTCGAGCCGAAGCGCCGGCGCGGCATAGCGCTCCACCAGACCGGTCTGATGGGTTGCGACGATGACGCTGGTGCCAAGCCGGTTCATCTCGATGAGGAGCTGCATCAGCCGCTCCGCTTGAGCCTCGTCGAGGTTGCCGGTCGGCTCGTCGGCGAGAATGAGGGCGGGCCGGTTGATCACCGCGCGGGCGATGGCGACGCGCTGCTGCTCGCCGCCCGAGAGCGTCGGCGGCAGTGCCGCCATGCGCTCGGCAAGGCCGACCCAGCGCAGCATTTCCGCGACATCGGCACGTATCTGCCCTTCCGGCCGCCCATCGAGGCGAAGCGGCAAGGCGACATTGTCGAAGACCGAGAGATGGCCAAGCAGACGAAAATCCTGGAACACGACGCCGATACGACGCCGCAAAAGCGCGAGCGCATGGCGCGAGGCGAGATGGATCGGCTGGCCGAGCACGACCGCCTCACCCTGGCTTGGGCGAACGGCAAGCGTAAGCAGGCGCAAAAGGCTAGTTTTGCCAGCGCCCGAGGGGCCGAGCAGCCAGCGAAACCCGCCCGAGGGAACGGTGAAGCTGATATCGCGCAACACCAAGCCCGCGCGCCCGTCGCTCTCGACGCCGTCAGTATAAGAAAGCCCGACCTCGTGGAACCTGATCATGCCGAATCGCGTTTTTCTCCTACTCCTTTTGCCAAGCGAGAGAGGACGGCGCAAACCCCCCGGATTGCGCGCGGCGAGCGGTTGCGCCAAAGTAACAGCCCGAAAACATGCGCATCCTTTGTCCCTCGTGTGCTGCTGAATATGATGTGCCGGACGCGCTGCTCGCGCCCGGGAAACGTGTGCGCTGCGCCCGCTGCGGCCATGAATGGCTGCCAACGGCAACTGGCGCGCCAGCAGCCGAGCCCGAGCGTGCCGCCGAGCAAGATGCAACCCACGCCCTGCCCGATGCCCTACCACCGCCGCTTTCTGCGCCCGCGCGGGAACCGGCGCCGCGCTCCTCGCCGATGGCGGCGCAGTCGCCGCAGCCAAGGCCGCTACACTCTGCCCCCGCCGACCCGAAACCAACCCGCCCGCGGCCGGCGCGTGCCATCTGGCTCGCCTGGGCAGCCAGCCTCTTGATCGTGATCGTCGGGGCCTATGCACTCACCAGCCATCGCGCTTCCCTCATGCGCGCCTGGCCACCGAGCACACGGCTCTTTGCCGCGCTCGGCCTCGCTCGGGCCGCCAATGCCTCACCACATCACGGCTTGACGGGCGAATAAGAACTAATATAGAACAAACCATGCCCCCCGGCACAACACGGTAGCAAAAGGCCTGGCATGCTCACGCGCAAGCAATACCAGCTTCTGGTCGTCATCGATCAGCATCTGCGCAATACCGGTTTCTCACCGAGTTTCGAGGAGATGAAGGCGGCTCTTGGCCTCAAATCCAAATCCGGCGTTCATCGGCTGATCTCGGCGCTCGAGGAGCGGGGATTTCTCCGCCGCCATCACCATCGCGCCCGCGCGCTCGAGGTGTTGCGCCTGCCCGAGGAAATGGTGCCGGCCAATGGCGACGCGGTAGCCAGCGCCTTGTCTCCAGCCGAGCGCCAGGGGTTTGCGCCGAACGTCATACGCGGCGATTTCTCCGCCCGGCTTGCGGGCGTGCGCGCGGCCCCGGCGGCCAGCGCCGTGCAATTGCCGCTTTATGGCCGCATCGCCGCCGGCCTGCCAATCGAAGCGATGCGCGACCATAGCGCGCTGATCGAGGTGCCGGTGGCGTTGCTCGGCAATGGCGAGCATTACGCACTCGAAGTCGCCGGCGATTCGATGATCGATGCTGGCATCCTCGATGGTGATACCGCGATCATTCGCCGGGGCGAATCGGCGGAAAACGGGCAAATCGTCGTCGCCCTCATCGATGAGACGGAGGTGACGCTAAAGCGGCTTCGCCGGCGCGCCAACTCGATCGCGCTGGAACCCGCCAATCCCCGCCACGAGACACGGATTTTTCCGGCCGAGCGGGTGCGCCTGCAAGGGCGGCTGGTGGCGTTGCTGCGGCGCTATCCGTGAGCGCGCGCGAGCGCCCCGGCGCGCACCGCCCGGCCGGCAGCCTGATCGCGTTTCTCGCTATGGCCTTCGTCGTCGTCGGCCTTGCCGGTATTCTCGCGACCTACGCCGCGCCGCTGCCGCTCGCGCGCGCGCTTCATGAAGAGGCGTTGCTCGATGACGCGCTCGCCGCCGGGCGTGTTGCCGACATCGATGCCGTAGCGGCGAGCCTCGGCGTGGGAGACGAGGCACGATTCGCTGCCGGCACCGCCGATGCCGCGGGTCACGCTGGCGATCTTCCCGGGCGGGTCGCCGCCTTGCGGGCGGAGGTGCGGCAGACGATGACCGCCGAAGCGAACGCTGCGGCGTGGCGGCTCCGCTTTCTTATTATCGTGGCGACGATCGCCGGCGCCCTGTTCGGCGCCGCCCTGTTGGGCGCTGGGCGGCGTTAGCCGCGATCGCCGCGACTAGTACGGCCAACCGCGAAGCCGGGCGGGCGATTGTCGCGCCTACCGCGCAGACCAGACCATCGAAGCCGCGCCAGCCTCGCGCCGGCGGGACTCGTTGCGCGTGTTTTCGGGAAGCGGACCGGGGCGGCCGAACAACCAGCCCTGGCCATACGTTACGCCAAGAGCATGTAAGGCATCGGCCTCACCCTCGCTTTCGATCCGCTCGGCAACCATTGCGCAGCGGGCAGCGCGCGCGATCTCCGCCATCGCGGCAACAAAGTCCCGTTCTCGCCCGGGCAACGCGACGCCCGGCACATAGGAGCCGTCGAGCTTGACATAATCCGCCGGCACTGCGCGCAAGACACGCATATCGGCCGAGCCGGCACCGAAATCATCGAGACAGAACGGGATGCCGAGCTCGCGCAAGGCTTGCGCGCCCTGGCGCACCTGGTCGAGATCCTCGATCTCGGCGGTTTCGGTCATCTCGACAATCAGGCGCCCTTTCGGCACGCCGACGAGTTGCGCGAGCAGGCGCGTGCGAAAGGCGCTGTTTTGAAGCGAAAGACTGGAAAGATTGAAGGCGATCGGTGCCGGCGCGTCAGCGGCTGCGGCCGCGGCCCGTTTTGCGACCGAGAGATCGAGTTCGCCCGCAAGCCCAACGGTTTCGACGAGGGTGACGAAATCCTGCGTCCCCGCGATCTCGATCCCGGCGATCGCCTGGGGGCGAAGCAGCGCCTCGTAATGATGCAACGCGCGATCGTCGAGACGAATGATCGGCTGATAGGCCAATTCGTAGCGCTCATCGCGGATCGCGCGGCGGAGAGCCGCGGCATGCGCCCCGGCCTGGCGGACGTAATCGGCGAGGCCACCCCCGAACCCGGCTTTCGCCAGACCCTCGACGCCACCCCGCGCGAAGACGCCGAGCGCATGACGCAGCGCGCGCACCGCCTGATCCGGCGTCATCTCGTCAGCGGTGAGCTTCAGATGTTGCGCAGCGACGACACCGGCAATGCCGCGCGTACGCAAGGCGCCCTCGAGTTCGCCGGCGATGGCAGCGATATCCTGCGCCGCCCCCACCGCGGCCAGCATGCCGAACCGGCCCGGCGCAGCCTCGGCCACCAGGGTTCCGGGGGCGATCTCCTCCAGCATCGCGCCGAGTGCGACGCTCTGGTTCTGGACGAGGCTCGGGGCGGAAACTTCGAGAAGATCGAGCCCGCCGCCCTCGCCTTGACGGATTCGCGCATGCGCCGCGTCCAGAACCGGCCGCACAGAGGCGACCCCCATCGGCTTGGCAAGCGGCGTTGGCAAGGCGGCGAAGGTGAAACAAAGCCGGGGCGGGCGGCCGGCTTCGGCGAATATCAGCCCGGCAACGGCGCGCGGCGTGCTCGCCTTATCCGCAAGACGCAGCGTGATCGGCGATTGCCGCCCGCGCAGGGGCAGGATAGTGAGCGCCTGATCGAAGGCTTCACGATCACCCGGCGCGACCAGTTCGCGCACCGCCTGGCCGATGAAACTCTCCGACGAGCGGCCGAGCAAAGCGTGGAAGGCACCGGTCGCGAAGGTGATTTTGCCCTCACGCGTGGTCTCTACCAAGAGATCGGCGGCGGCGAAGGAGAAGGTGACGAAACGCTCTCGAGGATCGGTCGGGGCTATTGTCATGGCCGTGGTGGAAGACCTCCGAATTCATGCCGGGCCGCCCCGGGGAGTGATCGGTGTTAAGCCGCGCGAACCGTGGTCATGAAAGCCTGAACTTTCTGGCTCAGACTTTCCGAAAGACCGGAGAGCCCACGCGCAGCGGTGAGCGTCTGGCTCGCCGCGCCGCTGACCTGGCCGGACGCGTCGTTAATGCCGACGAGGTTGAGATTGACCTCCTCCGCACTTTGCGCCGCGCGTTGAATGCTCGCCGCGATTTCGCTGGTCGCCGCACCCTGCTCCTCAACCGCTGCCGCGATCGCGTCGGCGATCTCGTTGATCCGGGCAATCGTCACATCGATGCCGCTGATCGCGGTGACGGCATCGCCGGTGGCGTGTTGGATCCCCTGGATCTGGCCCGCGATTTCTTCCGTTGCGCGCGCGGTTTGCGTCGCGAGCGCCTTAACCTCGCTCGCGACCACGGCGAACCCCTTGCCGTGCTCCCCAGCGCGCGCCGCCTCGATGGTCGCGTTCAGCGCAAGCAGATTGGTCTGGGCCGCAATATTTTGAATCATGCTGACGACGTCGCCGATTTTTTGCGCCGCTTCGGCGAGGCCGGTTACTTTCTCGCTGGTTCGGCGCGCATCCGCCGCCGCCTGCCCGGTGATCGCAGCGGAATTCGCGACCTGCTGGCCGATTTCCCGGATCGAGGCGGCCAGTTCCTCGGTGGCGCCGGCAACACTCTGCACGTTGGCCGATGCGTTGTTGGAGGCCGTGGCGACACGGGCGACGCGCGTGCCGGCCTCGCCCGCGGCTTGGCTCATGCGCGCCGACACTGCCTCCATATCAGCGGAAGCGGCGCCAAGACTCTGCACGAGTTGGCCGATCTCGGTCTCGAACGCATTGGCGAGGTGCCGCAATTTCGCTGCCGCCGCCGCCTGCAATTGCCGCTCGGCGGCTTCCCGTTCGGCGATCGCAGCGGTTTCCGCGGCTCGCGCTGCCTCGATCTCCGCCACTTGGCTGGCCGAGCGGGTGATCAGCTGCGCAAGCGACGAGGCAAGCCAAATCAGCACCCCCGCCTCGGCGATCAGAACCACGGCATGAACCAGAACGCGACCAAAATCCGCGCCGCCGGGATAAATGGCGGCTGGAAGCAGGAAATTGAGCACGAGATGATGCAAAGCGACACTAGCCGCGCCGAGCACGATCACCCAAGGGTCGCAATAGACCACCAGCCCCGCGAGGGTCGCGAAGAAATACATGTGCATATCCACCTGCCAGGGATGGCCGGCCATCATCAAGACAACGAGCGCAACCATCCCCATCGCGGCCACAGCCATAACGAGCCGCGTCGAGCGCTCGCCACCCGTCGCCGACCAGGAAAGCGTCGCCGCGCCGGCAAGGAGCACAGCCAATGCCCCCGGCATCGCAACCGGCACACCGCGCAACGCCGCGATAATCACGATCAGCGCCACATTGCCCCACAAAAAGCCAAGGAAACCGCGGCTCGTCATGGCGCGAAGCCATGCCAACTGGTCATTCGACAACAGATTTGCTTCAACTTTGTTCACGGTGCGATGATTTCCTGACAGCCACCAAGGGCTTGCGGGTTAATCAGGGCCAGGGCGCCGGCGCGGCGAAGGCGCGCAGCGCTCTCGGGCCCATCGCCGCGCACCACCAGGATCGACGGCAGGGTGCCCGCGCGGATCACGGCAACGCCCGCCGCCGCCGCGGCGAGAAAACTCTCCCGCCCACTCCACCAAGGCGGAAAAACGGCGGCGATGACACCGCCATCGCCCGCGGGCGGCGGGCGAAGCGCCAGCGCGGCAAGCACTATTCCGCTCAGAATGAGAAGCAAAAGCGCATTCGCCGCCGCCGGCCAGGCGCGGGAATGGGTGTGGGCGGCATCAGTCTGTTCCCTCAACATGCCATAACGACATAAGGGAACTTCGTTGAAACGAGGTTAAGCTTGGATAACGATGATCCCGCAGGCGCGCGGGGCGCTGCGCATGCGACGAAAAATCCCGGATAAAAAATCAGATATAATGTTCGGCCAAGGGCGCGAAGCCGTTGAAACCTTGGCTGGCGTAGGTGCTGACATAGGCGCCGGTTGCGAGCAGCGTCACCGCATCGCCGCTGGCGAGCGCGAGCGGCAGGCGGTAATTGGCTTTTTCATAAAGGATATCGGCGCCATCGCAGGTCGGCCCGGCGATCGCGACCGGGCCGCTCGCGCCGCCGTCATGCGGCGTCGTGATCGCATAACGAATCGCCTCGCCCTCGGTTTCGGCAAGCCCGCCGAAGCGCCCGATATCGAGATAAACCCAGCGAAGATCGCTCTCCGGGTCGCGCCGGCTGACCAGCACCACTTCGCTTCGCACCGCGCCGGCGTCGCCGACCACGAAGCGCCCCGGCTCGATCGCGATATCGGGAATGGCATTGCCGAAATGCCGGGTCAGCGCCCGGGTGATGGCGTGGGCGAAGTGATCGATGCCCGGCACCGCGTCGCGATAGCGGACCGGGAAGCCGCCACCGAGATTGAGCATGCGGAGATTGACCCCGCGCTCGGTGAGATCGGTGAACAGCATCGCAACCTGGCCGATCGCTGCTTCATAGGCGGCGCCATGTTTTTGCTGGCTGCCGACGTGAAAGGAAAGCCCGTAAGGGTCAAGCCCGAGTTCGCCCGCGCGCAACATCAGGGCGCGCGCCTGCGCGACGCTGGTGCCAAATTTGCGCGAAAGCGGCCAGTCGGCCCCGTCATTGGCGACCAGGATGCGGCAATAGACCCGGCTTCCCGGCGCGTGGCGGGCGAGTTTTTCCAGCTCCTCGGCCGAATCGAAGGCAAAAAGCGAGATGCCGGCGTGATGGGCTGCGGCAATCGCGCTCGCCTTCTTGATGGTGTTGCCGAAGCTGATCGCCTCGGGGCGCGCGCCGGCGGCAAGACAAGCGGCGACCTCCTCGAAGCTCGCGGCGTCGAACGCGCTATCGAGCCGCACCAGGCGCTCCAGAATCGGCGCCGCCGGATTGGCCTTGACGGCATAATAGATGCGCGCGAGCGGGAGTGCCGCGCGCAACGCGCGATAATTCTCCTCGACGCGATCGACATCGACCACCAGGCACGGCGTAGCCGGCTGGACCTCGGACAAATAGCGGGCGATCTTCGGCGTCATAGCACCGTGCCTCCCCGAAAAACAGGCGCCCGTCTATGCTGAAACGGCGGGCGGAGTTGCGAAACGGTCGAACGAACCAGCGACCAGACGATTGCCAGAACGCTTGACGTCGTTGCGTAACCACTAAGGTTAGAGGCACGTGCGTTGTTGCGTAGAAGCGCCACATAGCCCCCTCCCCCCCTCGGCGCAAGGGGAAATATGCGCTTTTCACGTATCATTTCCTCACCAATGGGTGGAGCGGGAACGCGGTTCATGCTACTTCGCCAACATGACACGTCCCTTGATTGCCGTGCTCAACGGCCCCAATCTTAACCTTCTTGGCACCCGCGAGCCGGCGCTGTATGGCGCGGCGACCCTCGACGATGTCGAGGCGCTTTGCGCAGAAGTTGGCGAAGCGCTTGATCTTGCCATCGATTTTCGCCAAACCAATCTCGAGGGTGAGCTGATTTCCTGGGTCCAGGAATGTCGTGACCGCGCCGCCGGGTTAATCATCAACCCCGCCGGCTATGGCCATACCTCGATCGCGCTGATGGATGCGCTGCTCATCCTTGAGTGCCCGATCATCGAGGTGCATCTGACCAATATCCATCGCCGCGAGCCTTTCCGCCGCCATAGTTTCACGTCGGAAGCGGCGCAGGGGATGATTTGCGGTCTCGGCGCGCGCGGTTATGCGCTGGCGCTGCAGGCCATCGCTGAATTGCTCCAAGAGGAGGCTGAATGAGCGAGCTACCCTTCGATCCGGCGGCGATTCGTCTGCTCGCTGAAATCCTCAGCGAAACCGGCTTGACCGAGATCGAAATCGCCGAGCAGGACCGGCGCATCTGCATCAAGCGCGCGCCGGCGCCAATCACGATGCTCGCTGCCGGCGCTCCGGCGCTCGCCCCTGCGTCGATGCCGCCCGTGGCCGCGACACCCATCGAACCCGAGCCCGAGGATCCGGCCAAGCATCCCGGCGCCGTCTTAAGCCCGATGGTCGGCGTCGCCTATCTCGCACCCGAGCCGGGAGCGCCGAATTTCGTCACTGTCGGGCAGACGGTCGAGGCCGGGCAGACCCTCCTCCTGATCGAGGCGATGAAGACCTTCAACCAGATCAAGGCACCGAAAGCCGGCACCGTGAGCCGCATTCTCGTCGCCACGGGCGCGCCGGTGGAGTTCGGCGAGCCGCTGCTGATCATTGCCTGAGATGGCTTTGTTCCACAAAATTCTGATCGCCAATCGCGGTGAGATCGCGCTTCGCATCCAGCGCGCTTGCCGCGAGCTCGGCATCCCGACGGTCGCCGTCCATTCCACGGCGGACGCAACCGCGATGCATGTCCGCCTTGCCGACGAGAGTGTCTGCATCGGCCCGCCGAGCGCGCGCGAGAGCTATCTCAACATTCCGGCCATTCTCTCCGCCGCCGCGATCACCGGGGCGGACGCGATCCATCCCGGCTATGGCTTCCTCTCCGAAAACGCCCGCTTCGCCGAAATGGTGGAGGCGCATGGCCTTACTTTCATCGGCCCGAGCCCGGCGCATATCCGCATGATGGGCGACAAGATCGCAGCCAAGACCGCGATGGCCGGGCTTGGCGTGCCGCTGGTGCCGGGCTCGGACGGCGCGGTCGCCGATCTCGACGATGCGCGCGAGGTTGCGGGGCGAATAGGCTATCCCGTGCTGATCAAGGCCGCGGCCGGCGGCGGCGGGCGCGGGATGAAGGTCGCGGCGAGCGAGGCCTCTCTCGAGGAAGCCTGGCGGGTCGCGCGCACCGAGGCGGCCAGCGCCTTCGGCAATGACCAAGTCTATCTAGAAAAATATCTCGACCAGCCGCGCCACATCGAATTGCAGGTTCTGGCCGACGGGCACGGCCACGTCGTTCATTTCGGCGAGCGTGATTGCAGCCTCCAGCGCCGCCATCAGAAGCTGCTCGAAGAGGCAGGCTCGCCAGTGCTCGACGCCGCCGCCCGCGATGCCCTCGGCGCGCGGGTCACGACGGCGCTCTCCCGCCTCGGCTACCGCAATGCCGGCACGCTCGAGTTCCTCTACCAGGACGGGCAATTCGCGTTCATCGAAATGAACACGCGCCTTCAAGTCGAGCATCCGGTCAGCGAACTGATCGCCGGCATCGATCTCGTCAAGGAGCAGATCCGCCTCGCGGCTGGCGAGCCACTCGGCTACACCCAGGCCGATATCCATTTTTCTGGCCATGCCATCGAATGTCGGATCAACGCCGAGGACCCGGTGACGTTTTCACCAACCCCGGGGCGCGTCAACGTCTTTCATCCCCCCGGTGGGCCCGGCGTGCGGGTCGATTCGGCGCTTTATGCCGGCTATACCGTGCCGCCTTATTACGACAGCCTGGTCGCCAAGCTGATCGTGCATGCGCCGAGCCGGGCCGAGGCCATCGCCCGCCTCGCCCGCGCGCTCGACGAATTCGTCATCGACGGTATCAAGACTACGCTCTCCTTGCATCAGCGCATCGTGCGGGACAGAGAATTTCTCGCCGGGGAATATACGATCCATTGGCTGGAGCGGTTTGTTGAAAGCGAGTGAAAACGGTTCTTTTTTGTAAAAAAGAACCAAAAAACTTTTCCCCATTGGGCAGTGCCGTAGGCACTGCCCGCTCCGAGGAATTTCGCCATTCCGAGAACGCGGAGAAAAAGTCTTTTTGCTTCTTTTTCTTCAGAAAAAGAAGTGCTTAATTTTCCTTGATTGCCGCAGGAGGAAACCATGACCGGAGCGCTGTCCCCCGATGATCTCGCGGCCCGCGTGCCCGATGGCGCGCTGATTGCGTTGCCGCCGGATAATTCGCTCGGCTCGGTCGCGCTCGCGCTGGCGCTGATCCGCCGCAGGGCGCGGCGGCTGCGCCTGTTCTGCGTTCCGGTCGGCGGCTTTCTCGCCGATCTCCTGATCGGCGCGGGGTGTGTCGCGGAGATCGAGACTTCCGCCGTCAGCCTCGGCGAGGCCGGCACCGCGCCGCGCTTCGTCGCGGCGCTGGCCGCCGGCACCTTGACGGTGCGCGATGCCACCTGCCCTGCGATCCATA
>JAJYXY010000139.1:1887-2915 GCA_021801465.1 Pseudomonadota bacterium | reverse complement strand
TGAGATCTGGGCGCTGCCCAGCGCCGCGCTGGCCGCGCTTCTGGCCGGCATCGCCCCGCCGCTCGGGCTCGGCACGGTCCTGCTCGAAGGCGGCGCGCCGACGTTCGGCTTCATCTGCGAGGCCGGTGCCGTCGGCGAGGACATCACGCGCTTCGGCGGCTGGCGCGCCTGGCGTGAGGCGCGACGATGACGCTTGCCGCTACGTTTGCGCCCTCCGCGGCCGAGCCTGAGCCGCGAGCGGCGGCAACCCGCGCCGACGATCTCGCGCAGCGGCTCGCGGATGCGATTACCAGCGGCGCGCTGCCGGCGGGAACGCGGCTCGACGAGCACACGGTCGCCGCCCGTTTCGCGGTGTCGCGGACGCCGGTGCGCGAGGCACTGCGTCAGCTCGCCGCCGCCGGGCTGATCGAGCGCCGGCCCTATCGCGGCGCCATCGTCACCACGGTTTCACCGGCGCGGCTCGCGGAAATGTTCGTCGCCATGGCCGAGATCGAGGCGGTCTGCGCCCGCCAGGCCGCGCTGGCGATGACGGCGCGCGAACGCCACGATCTGCGCGCTTTCCACGCCGGCATGGCGGCGCTGGTGCGCGTGGGCGATCCGGCGGCCTTCGCCGAAGCCAATATCGCCTTTCATGAGCGGATTTATGCCGGCGCACACAACGATCTGCTGGCCGAGACCGCGCGGGGCCTGCGCCGGCGGCTGATGCCCTATCGCCGGGCACAGTTCCGCACCCTCGGCCGCCTGCCGCGTTCGCATGCCGAGCATCTGGCGGTGACGCTGGCGATCGAACGCGGCGAGGCCGAAGCAGCGGCACGCTTGATGCGCGAACATCTCGGTCTCGTCGAAGCGGCCTATGCGAGCTTCGCCCACGCCGCGCCGCCGGGATAATCCCGGCCTTTGTGACCGCAGCCCATTTTGCCTCTTCGCCAGAGTCACACCAGCGCATGATCGCGTTGGCACATCTCTTGCCTGCCCTCATCGTGTAAGGCGTTCGTCAGCCGCGCTGTGCCTTTCAAGACATCAGGAGA
>JAJYXY010000139.1:0-1877 GCA_021801465.1 Pseudomonadota bacterium | reverse complement strand
TATCGCCGCCCAGCCCTATTCGTTCGATCTCGACCCTGCCCGCGCGGCATTGTTGATCATTGACATGCAGCGCGATTTTCTCGAGCCCAATGGCTATGGTGCCGTGCTCGGCAATGATCCTGATGCGCTTCGGTGCCTGATCGCCCCGATCGGCCGCCTCCGTGCTGCGGCACGGGGAGCGGGGATGTTGGTGATCCACACCCGCGAGGGACATCGGCCGGATCTTGCCGACTTGCCACCGGCCAAACGCGCGCGCGGCCAGCCGAAGATCGCCATCGGCGATCCTGGCCCGATGGGGCGGCTGCTCGTGCGCGGCGAGGCCGGTCACGCGATCGTCGATGAACTTGCCCCGGCAAGCGACGAGCCGGTTATCGACAAGCCTGGCAAAGGCGCCTTTTACGCGACCGATCTCGAGTCGATCCTCCGCAACCGCGGCATTCGTCAGTTGGTGATCTGCGGCGTGACCACAGAAGTCTGTGTCCAGACAACACTTCGCGAAGCCAATGATCGCGGCTATGATTGTGTCGTCGTCGCGGATGCCACCGGCTCCTATTTTCCGCGCTTTCATCAGGCCGCCCTCGACATGATCGTTGCTCAGGGCGGCATTTTTGGCTGGGTTGCCGAGACCGCGGCGGTAATCGCAGCGCTCGCGACCGACCCGGCTGGCCCGGCCATTAACGCCCCGGAGGCGTGGAGCGAATTGCGTGAAACGTTCTATCGCTATGAGGTCGCGTTGGTCGCGGGTGACTTCGCCGCGCTTGCGGATTTCTTCTGGAGAAGCCCGCATACAATTCGTTACGGCCTCGCTGACCAGCAGCATGGGCGCGAGGAAATTGCCGCCTATCTCCAATCCCAGCGCGCGATCCGGGACAAGACCGAAGGCGTGTGGATGGCGCGTGACCTCGCACGCACGACCCTCACCACGTTCGGCCGCGATAGCGGTACTGCGAGCACGCTTTTTCGCCTGCATGATAGCGGCCGCACCGGTCGGCAGATGCAGACGTGGATACGCATGGCCGGCCGCTGGCAGATCGTTGCAGCCCATGTTTCGTTTCTCGATTTCGCCTTACCGCCATGACCCAAGAACGCGAATGAACTGTCGCAGCATGTCGCATCACGCCAGGGTCTCGCTTGCCGTCACGCAACGGCAGCATACTGGCCCATCGCGCCGATCCATCGGCCCATGCGGTCGGCGTGATGGTCGGCGTGACGAAGCCTTCGAGACGAAAATGGCCGAATTTTTCTGCGTCTATCGCGAGGTCGCGGTTCTGGGCGCCGCGGATGCCACGACAAGTGATGGGGATCTCCCGCCCCCGACTTGCCGCCGAAGCCCGCGGTTCATGCGGCCTTCGCACGCGACCATGAATACAAACGTCATGGCACATTGAGCCTGCTGGCCGGGATCGAGATGACACGGCCTAGAGCGCGATCGGTTTGAGCCGATCACGCTCCACACCTATTTTGGCGAGCAAGTTGGCCGGTTTTGATTGAACAGGATGGTTCAATCAAAACCTACCTTGCTCTAGGACTCTCGAGGGGGAAAAACGGCATGGCAGATCCTGGCATGGACGCCCTGGCGGCCATCGACCACTTGGGTTACCGTGAAATCCGCCGCGACACTCATCAGCGAATAGGCATCGTCACGGCTCAATCCGTGATGCTCGGTCAGCAATGTCAGCATTTCCAGGCTGGCGTTGCGCATCGCCTGATCGAGACTTTCATCGAAGCCGTGCGTCATCCAGCTGTCCGACGTCCGCAGCAGCGGCGAAGGAAAGCGGAAATCACGGCGGACGAAGACCTGAAACAGCACATCCAGCGACGCCTCGATCGCGGTGCCGCTGATTTCGCCGTCACCTTGGGAGATATGCGGATCGCCG
>JAJYXY010000280.1 GCA_021801465.1 Pseudomonadota bacterium | reverse complement strand
CTCGAAGCCCAGGGTCAAATCCTCGGTGGCACCGGAGGTATTGGTCAGCAACGTGCCGCCATTCGCGCCGACGATCTCGATCCCGGCATAGCCGCCCGGCGAGGAGGTCACCGCGAGCATCTCGCCAATATTGCTAGAAGAGCAACTGTTGCCCTTGAAGGAACACGAGATCCCCGAAACCGTCGCATCGCCGATCTGAAGCGAGTCGTTGCTGTCGTTCAGATTGATGCTGCCGGTCAGCGTGGACGCCTGCGCACCCGCCGCCCACGCCAAATAACCCGCGACACTCGCGATCATCATTCTGGAAGCCATGCGATGCATTTGTAGTTTTCCCGTTGGTTTGCGTGGTGGCGTTGGCGTGATTGCCTGGCAGCGATCGCGATAACATTGACAAATGATTAACGTCAGCACTTTGCCGCACACGCAAGCGCGACGTCAAGCGTTAATTAAGCAAATATCAATTTTTGAGATGAACCGCCGACGCCTGAGCCGGCGAGGCGCTCAGTCCGCCGCGGAGCCGAGCTTTTCCGCCAGACGCGAGGGTTTGCGCTGCCGCGCCGGGGCGAGCCAGTGCTGCAGACGATCGAGATAGAGATAGACCACCGGCGTCGTATACAGGGTCAGAATCTGGCTCAAGAGCAGCCCGCCGACCATGGTGACACCCAGCGGGCGGCGGAGTTCGGCGCCGGCGCCACCTTCGAGCATCAGCGGCAAGCCGCCGAGCAAGGCCGCCATCGTCGTCATCAGAATCGGGCGAAAGCGCAGGAGACAGGCCTGCCTGATCGCCTCCAGCGGCGCGAGCCCCCCCTCGCGCTCGGCATGGATCGCGAAATCGACCATCATGATGCCGTTCTTCTTGACGATGCCGATCAGCAGAATGATCCCGATGATGGCGATCACCGAAAGATCGTTATGCGTCAACATCAGTGCGACCAGCGCGCCAACCCCAGCCGAGGGCAGTGTCGAGAGAATGGTCAGCGGCAGGATATAGCTCTCATAGAGCACGCCGAGGATGATATAGACGGCGATCAGCGCAGCGGCGACGAGATAGGGCTGACTCGAGAGCGAGGCTTGGAATGCCTGCGCGGTGCCCTGAAAACTGCCCTGCACGGTCGCCGGCACGCCGAGTTCGGCCTCGGCACCGGCAATCGCCTTGACGGCATCGCCCAGCGCCGCCCCGGGAGCGAGGTTGAAGGAGATCGTCACCGAGGGGAACAGACTCTGGTGGCTCACCGAAAGCGGCGCGATCTTCGCGGTGTCGTAATGCACGAAGGTCGAAAGCGGCACCACCTGGCCATTGCTGCCCTTGGCGTAGAGGAGATCGAGCGTGTCCGGCCTGCCCTCGAGCTGCGGCGGCACTTCGAGAATGACATAATAGTAATTGAGCTGGGTGAAATACTGCGTCACCTCGCGCTGGCCGAAGGCGTCATAGAGAATATCATCGATCTGTTGCGGCTCGATGCCGTACATCGCCGCCTTGTCGCGGTCGATGACCAACGTCGCGGTCGTGCCCGCCATCTGCTGATCGGTCGCGACATCGCGCAACTGTGGAATTTTTTTCAGACGAGCGAGAACCTGCGGCGCCCATCGGTAAAGCTCGCCAAGATCGGGATCCTGGAGCGTGTATTCATACATGGTGCGCGACAATCGCCCGCCCACCCGGATATCCTGCGCCGCCTGTAGATAAAGCCGCACGCCTGGCACGGCGGCAAGCTTGGGGCGTAATTCCTCAATCACCTGTTGTGCGTTGAGTTTGCGCTGGCCCCACGGCTTAAGCATGATATAGGTGCGACTGGTGCTCACCGTCTGACCACCGGCGCCGCCGCCAACGAAGGCCGCGAACGCCGCGATATTGGGGTCGCCAAGCACCACCTGATTGATCGCTTCCTGCCGGCGATACATCTCATCGAAGGATACATCCTGCGCCCCATCCGCCATGCCGATAATCAGGCCCGTATCCTGCTGCGGGAAAAATCCTTTTGGAATAATGATGTAAAGATAGCCGGTGATGGCGACGGTGACTAGGAAAGTGAGCAGCGTGAAAAACCGGAAACGAAGTGCCACCGCGAGCGTACGTTCGTAAAACGCCACCATCGCCTCGAATACGCGTTCCATCGCATTGTAAAACACGCCATGCCGCGTTTCATGGCGGAGAAAACGCGAACACATCATCGGCGTCAGGGTGAGGGATACCACACCCGAAACCAACACCGCCAAGGACAAGGTGACCGCAAATTCGCGAAATAAACGGCCAATGATACCGCCCATGAACAAAAGCGGGATGAAGACCGCAACCAACGAGAGGCTGATCGAAACGATGGTAAACCCAATCTCCCCGGCGCCGACCAGCGCCGCCTCCATCGGGCGCATGCCGTTCTCGATGTGGCGGAACACGTTCTCCAGCATCACGATGGCATCATCGACGACGAAGCCAACCGCGATGGTAAGCGCCATCAGCGAGAGATTATCGAGGCTATAGCCGAGCACATACATCGCGCCGAACGTGCAGATAATCGCAAGCGGGATAGCAACACTTGGGATGATCGTCGCCCAGAGCGTGCGGAGAAACAAAAATACCACCATCACCACCAAGGCGACGGAGAGCATCAAGGTAAATTCGACGTCTTCGACGGAGGCGCGGATGGTCTGGGTACGATCGACGAGGGTATAGAGATGGATCGAGGGCGGAAATGCCCGTTCCAAAACCGGTAGCTTGGCTTTGACGCGTTCGACGGCGTCGATGACATTGGCGCCGGGCTGCTTGAAAATCACCAGGAGAATGCCGCGCTTGCTGTTCTGCCACGCCGCCAGTTCCCGGTTCTGCGCGCCGTCGATCGCCGAGCCGATATCGCGCACCCTGACCGGCGCGCCGTTGCGATAGGTGACGATGACCTTCTGATATTCCGCCGCTTTGGTGAGCTGGTCATTATCGTAGAGGGTGAAGGCGCGCTTCGGCCCGTCGATGCTGCCCTTCGGGTTATCGACGGTGGTCTCGGTCAGCGCCGAACGCACGTCCTCAAGCGTCATCCCCATCGCCGCGAGCTTGGCGGGATCGATCCGCACCCGCACCGCCGGTTTCTGCTGCCCCGCGACCAGCACCTGCGCGACACCGGAAATCTGTGAGAGCTGCTGCGAGACCACGTTCTCGGCATAGTCATCGACCACCGTGATCGGCAGCGTATCGGATTGCATCGCCATGATGAGAATCGGCGAATCGGAAGGATTAACTTTATTGTATGTTGGGGGGCTTGGCAGATTCTTCGGCAGTTGCCCGCCAGCCGCATTGATCGCCGCCTGCACATCGCCGGCGGCGCCGTCGATGTTGCGGTTGAGATCGAATTGCAAAATGATTTGGGTGTAGCCGAGTACGCTGATCGAAGTCATCTGGCTGATGCCAGGAACATTGGCGAATTGCTGCTCGAGCGGCGTTGCAACCGTCGCTGCCATGGTCTCGGGGCTGGCGCCGGGGAATTGCGCGGTGACGGCGATGGTCGGAAAATCGATATTGGGAAGGGGCGCCACCGGCAAGAACGGATAGGCGGCGATGCCGACCAAAAGCAGCGCCGCCATCAGGAGCGAGGTGCCGATCGGGCGGCGGATGAAGGGGGTCGAAATGCTCATCCCATCAACCGCCTTCGCGCCCGGCCGCACCCTCGGCGCTCGCCGCGTGCACCGCAACCGGCATGCCCTCAGCCAGCCGCGACTGTCCGTTCACCACCACCGACTCCCCCGCACTCAACCCCTTTGTGATCACCGCGACGCCGTCCCGCTCCAGCGCCTCGGCGACCTTGCGCACCGTCGCCGTCTGATCGGGCTTGACGACGAAGACGAATAAGCTATCGGCGCCGCGCTCGACGGCGACCTCCGGCACGGTGACGACGTTTTTCAAAACACCGATTTCGACCCGCGCGGTGATATATTGGCCGGGCCAGAGATGATTGTCGGCATTAGCGAACTGCGCCTTGAGCTTGATCGTCCCGGTAGTGGTGTCGATCTGATTGTCGGGCGTCAGCAGCACACCTTCCGAGAGCAAGCGGTGGCCATCCGAACTATAGGCGCGCACCGGAACCGGCCCGCGCGCCAGCGCATCCATCACCGCAGGGAGATCGCTCTCGGGCAGCGTGAATACCGCCGTGATCGGCTGGATCTGCGTCACGCTGATCAGCCCGCCAGATTGGTTCGCGGTGATCAAATTGCCAGGGTCGATCATGCGCAGGCCAACCCGACCATCGACCGGCGACGTAATATGCGCGAACGAGAGATTGAGCGCCGCCTGCTCGATCGCCGCCTCGTCGGCCGCGATCGAGGCGCGCAAAGCGCCCACCGTCCCCTGCTGGTCATCGACGTTCTGCCAGGATTGGAATTCGTGTTTGGCGAGGGTTTTGTAGCGCTCGAAATCACGCTCGGCGGCGATGAGATTGGCCTCGTCGCGGGCTTTCGCCGCGCGCGCCTGATCGAGCGCGGCCTGAAACGGGCGCGGGTCGATCACCGCCAAAAGATCGCCCTTTTTCACCATCTGCCCTTCAGCGACGGTCACGTTTTGGAGATAGCCGGTCACTTGGGCACGCACCGTGACGGCATAGAGTGCCTGGACATTGCCGATGCCGACCAATTCGCGCGGCACATCGGTCGCTTGCGCGGGCGCTGTCACCACCGGCACGGAAAACGCCGCGGCTGGCGCTGCCGCCTTCGCCGCAGGCCCGCGCGAGACGAGCCCGGCGCCGAGCAGCCCAACCATTCCCACCCCGGCGAGGAGCGCAAAACGCCCATAGCCGCGTGCGACGAGTGGCAGAAAAATGCGCATCTCACCTACCCTCTCTGATCGCAAGCTATCGATTTTGCCATAAGAAATGGGGTCGCGCAAAGGAAGGGCAAGTCAAATCGCCCCGGACGCGGCGGGCGCGCGCCCGCCCACGCCACGGGTCGGGGTTCAAAAACGCAAGCTTGCCGCCTGGCGCACCTGCGGCAGGTGGCGCACCCCCTCCAGAACCATCTCCGGCACTTCCTCATCGACCGAAACCAGGCAGATCGCATCGCCGCCCGCACTGGCGCGGCCGAGATGGAAGGTCGCGATATTGATGTTGGCCTCGGCGAGCAGCGCACCGAAACGGCCGATGAAGCCGGGCCGATCCTCGTTCGTCACATAAAGCATGTGCGGGGAGAAATCCGCCTCGACCTGGATGCCCTTGATTTCGATCAGCCGCGGCTTGGCGCCGGCGAACAGCGTGCCGGCCACACTGCGCTCATGCTCGTCGGTCGCGACCGTAACCCGCACCAAGGTCTGATATTCGCTCGGCCGATCGAGCACCGTCTCGGCGATATCGAGGCCGCGTTCGCGCGCCAGCACCGGCGCGTTCACCATATTGACGCCGGCGAACATCGGCGAGAGCAGCCCGGCCAGCGCCGCCGCGGTCAACGGCTTGTGATTGAGCGCCGCCACCTGCCCCTCATACTCGATGGTGATACGGCGCAAGACCCCTTCGCGCGCCTGCGTGAGCTGGCCGGCGAAAGCGCCGAGCTGGCGGCAGAGTTCCATATAAGGCTTGAGCCGCGGTGCATCCTCGGCCGAGAGCGAGGGCATGTTGATCGCGTTGGTAACAGCCCCGGTAAGCAGGAAATCGCTCATCTGCTCGGCGACCTGAAGTGCTACATTCTCTTGCGCTTCCGAGGTCGCGGCGCCGAGATGCGGCGTGCAGACGACATTTTCGAGCGCGAAAAGCGGATTTTCCGTCGCCGGCTCGACCGCGAACACGTCAAGCGCCGCGCCGGCGACATGGCCTGCGCGGAGCGCGTCATAAAGCGCCGCCTCGTCGATCAGGCCGCCGCGCGCGCAATTGATGATGCGCACGCCACGCTTGGTTTTGGCGAGAGCGGCGCGCGAGAGAATGTCGCGCGTCTCCTCGGTGAGCGGGGTGTGCAGCGTGATGATATCGGCGCGCGCGAGCAGATCGGCGAGTGCAACCTTCTCGACCCCGAGCGCCAAGGCCCGTTCCTCGCTCAAGAAGGGATCATAGGCGATCACCTTCATCTTGAGGCCGATCGCGCGGTCGGCGACGATCGAGCCGATATTGCCGCAGCCGATCAGCCCGAGGGTTTTGGCAAACAGCTCGACGCCCATGAAGCGGTTCTTTTCCCACTTTCCGGCCTTGGTCGATTGCGTCGCCTCGGGGATCTGGCGGGCGAGCGCGAACATCAGCGCGATCGCGTGCTCGGCGGTGGTGATGGCGTTGCCGTTCGGCGTGTTCATCACCACGACGCCGCGCGCCGTCGCCGCCTTGACATCGACATTGTCGACGCCAATCCCGGCGCGGCCGACGACTTTCAGATTGGTCGCGGCCTCGAGCAATTCCTTGGTGACCTTGCTCGCCGAGCGGATCGCAAGCCCGTCGTAAGGCCCGATGATGGCACGCAATTCGCTTGGCGTGAGGCCGGGACGGAGATCGACCTCGAGGCCACGGGCGCGGAAAATATCGACGGCCGCGGGCGAAAGCTTATCGCTGATCAGGATTTTCGGCATCGTCTTACTCCGCGGCGGCGTTTTGGTATTGGGCGCTGATTGCGGCCTCGGCCCAGTCGAGCCAGGGCAAAAGCGCCGCGATGTCACTCGGTTCCACCGTCGCCCCGGCCCAGATGCGCAAGCCCGGCGGCGCATCGCGATAGCTCGCGATATCGAAGGCAACCCCCTCGGCTTCGAGGAGGGCGGCGATTTTCTTCGCCGCCTCGGCCTGTGCCGCCGGCGCCAGCGCCCGGAACCACGGCGCCTTGATCGCGAGACAAATCGAGGTGCATGAGCGGGTGCGCGCATCGCGGGCGAGAAATTCCGCCCAATGGCTGCCCTCGACCCAGGCGGCGACCGTGGCAAGACTGGCCTCGGCGCGGGCGATCAAGGCCGGCAAGCCGCCGATCCGCTCCGCCCAACGCAAGCCATCGAGCGCATCCTCCGCCGCGAGCATGCTCGGGGTATTGATGGTCTCGCCCTGAAACACCCCCTCGATCAGTTTTCCCCCTTTGGTGAGGCGGAAAATCTTCGGCAACGGCCAGGGCGGCTGATAGGTCTCGAGCCGCGCGACCGCACGCGGCGAGAGCGCCAGCATCCCATGCGCGCCTTCGCCGCCCAAAACTTTCTGCCACGACCAGGTGACGACATCGAGCTTGTCCCAAGCAAGCCGCATCGCGAAGGCCGCCGAGGTCGCGTCACAAATCGCGAGCCCCTCACGGTCGGCGGCGATCCAATCGGCATCGGGAACGCGAACCCCCGAAGTGGTGCCGTTCCAGGTGAACACCACGTCATGGGTGGGATCAACCGCGGCGAGATCAGGCAGTTCGCCATAGGCGGCGGCCAGCACGCGGGCATCGCGAAGCTTGAGCTGCTTGACGATATCATTGGCCCAGCCCTCGGAAAAACTCTCGAAGGCGAGAACATCGACCGGGCGAGCGCCGAGCAGCGACCACAGCGCAAGTTCCACGGCGCCGGTATCAGAGGCAGGGACGATGCCGAGCCGCCAATCTGCCGGCATGCCGAGCAGCGCCCGCGAACGGGCAATGATTTCGGCCAAGTGCGCTTTCGGCAATTTCGCGCGATGGCTCCGCCCCAAATTCGCACCGTCCAGGGCGGCGAGCGAATAGCCGGGGCGCTTGGCGCAGGGGCCGGAGGAAAAATGGGGGTTGGCCGGGCGCAATGCCGGCTTGGAGGCGTGCTGTGCCATTTCTGGCTCTCCCTTACAGAAGAGAAGCGCCCCGGTGGGGGGGCGTGACCCGGCACCGCTTTTAGTTGCGGCGCAGCAAATAGGCAAGGGGGAAAATCACCGCCCTTGGTTACCGGGCGCGGCGCCTCACGCAATAAAATTAACAAAATCTTCTTTTTCTGAAGAAAAAGAAGCAAAAAGACTTTTATCCCGGTCCCTCGGGGCGGCGGTGCCGTAGGCACTGCCGCAACAGAAAAAAGTTTTTTGGTTCTTTTTTTTCAAAAAAGAACCACTCTTCCCTCTTTATCCGCGGGCGAAGGCGTCCTCAAACACCTCTGGCGCGCTGGCGAGAACGGCCAGCAGAGCGGGATCGAATTGAATGGAACCGGGCCCTTTCCTCGCCGCGCCGCCGTGCAGCAGGTAATAGCGGGTCGCCTCGTGCGACAGCGGCGCTTTATAGGCGCGTTCCTCGCGGAGCGCGGCATAGACGTCGCAGAGCGCAACCAGCCGTGCCGCCGGCGGAACCGCCTCGCCCCGTAGAGCGTGCGGATAGCCCGAGCCGTCCCAGCGCTCATGGTGCGAAAGCGCGACCTCCGCCGCCAGCGCCAGTTCCGGCATCCCCGACGCCATCAAGAGATCGTGGCCGTATTCGGTGTGACGCTGCACGAGCGCATATTCCGCCGGCGACAGCGGACCGGGCTTCTCAAGCACGGTGTCGGGCAGCGCGAGCTTGCCGACATCATGCAACTCGGCGGCATGGCGATAGGCCTCGCAGGTGCCGGGCGGCAGGCCGAGACGCGCCGAAAGCGCGTAGGCGAGCGCGCCGACGCGCTGCTCGTGGAGGAAGGTCTCGTGCGAGCGTAGTTCCGTGAGCCGCCGCAACGCCGCTTTGGCACCCATCCTATCCACCTTTTAGATCAAAGTTTTACCAAACCTGACTGTAACGGTGCGCTTTGCCCCGGCGCAAGCGCCATCGCCCCGCGCGCGCCCTTTGCGTCTCGGTGAAGACGATTTTCCTCCAATCGGTTCTGGTGTAGTATTGCACGATGATCTCAAGGATTCCTGGCTATGGCTGGCACCGCCTCGCCGCGTGAGCTGAGCGGGCGCGATGCCCGCAAACCGGATGGATCGGGGCGCGAGCGCGCCGGCCGCCGCCTCGCCTCGCCACGGCTTCAGGGGCTGATCGCAAGGCGGCTCGGCGAACTCGGCGGCCTGGCGCTCGCGCTCGCCGGGGTGACACTCCTCGTCGCGCTCGCGAGCTATTCCCCGGCCGATCCCTCGCTCGATACCGCTGTGCGGGGCGGAACACATAATCTCGCCGGGCCGCTCGGGGCGGTGATCGCAGATTTGCTGCTCCAATTATTCGGTGTCGCCGGCGCCTTGCCGGGGTTCGCCCTGCTCGCCTGGGCGTGGCGACTCGCGGCCCATCGCGGGCTCGCCATCGCCCCGCTGCGGCTCGCCGCCCTGGTGCTGGCGCTGCCGGTGTTCGCCGGGCTCCTCGCTGCAATCCCGCTCAGTGTCGCCTGGCCGAGCCCGGCGGGGCTCGGCGGGGCGATCGGCAGCCTCATCGCCGCGACCGCGCTCGCCGCCGGGCGCGGGCTGCTCGGCCCGCTCGGCGCCGGGATCATCGTCGTGCTCGGCATCGCGCTGGCCGTGAGCCTCGTGCTTCTCGGCTTTGGCCTCACGCTCGCCGAATGGCGCGCGGCGGGGCGTGGGGCGGGGCGTGGTCTCGGCGGCGGCCTGCGCCATGGCCGGACAACGCTCGGGCGGGTTATAGCGCTTTGGCAACGGGTCAAAGCGCGGCTTGCGCCAATTCTCGGCCGCGATCTCCTGCCCCCGCCGCCGGCGGGCTTCGCAGGTGCTGCGCGCGAGGAAATGCCGCGCGCCGCCGAGCCGCCGCCCGCCCCCCTCCCCGCCCCGGCGTCGCGGGCGCGGATCATCCCGCCGACACGAAGGCCGGCGGCGCGCCAGGAGGCGTTGGCGCTCGCGGCCACGGGCTGGCAGTTCCCCGCGCTCTCGCTGCTCAAACCGGCGCCGGCGCGCGAGAGCGTCGGCCCGAGCGCCGATGCCCTACAATCCAATGCCCGCCTGCTCGAAAGCGTGCTCGATGATTATGGCGTGCAAGGGGTGATCCGCGACATTCGCCCAGGGCCGGTGGTCACACTCTATGAGCTGGAGCCAGCGCCCGGCATCCGCAGCGCCCGTGTCATTGGCCTTGCCGACGACATCGCGCGCAGCCTCTCGGTGATCGCGGTGCGCATCGCGACCGTTCCCGGGCGCAATGTCATCGGCATCGAGGTTCCCAATGCACGGCGCGAGACCGTCTATCTCAGCGAGCTTCTGGAAAGCGCCGAATGGCACAAACATTCGGGCAAGCTCGCGCTGGCGCTCGGCAAGGATATCAGCGGCGCGCCGGTGATCGCCGATCTCGCGCGCATGCCGCATCTCCTCATCGCCGGCACCACCGGCTCGGGCAAATCGGTCGGCGTCAACGCGATGATCCTGAGCCTGCTTTATCGCCTCTCGCCCGATCAATGCCGGCTGATCATGATCGACCCCAAAATGCTCGAACTCTCAGTCTATCAGGATATTCCGCATCTAATGGCGCCGGTGGTGACCGAGCCGGCGAAGGCGGTGACGGCGCTGAAATGGACGGTGCGCGAGATGGAGCGCCGCTATCGCGCCATGAGCCAGCTCGGGGTGCGCAATATCGGCGGCTATAACGAGCGCGTTGCGGAAGCGCGCGAACGCGGCGAGGTGGTGACGCGGCGGGTGCAGACCGGGTTCGATGCCGAAACCGGCCGCGCCGTCTATGAGGATCAGCCGCTGGCGCTGGAGCCGCTGCCCTTCATCGTCGTCGTCATCGACGAGATGGCCGACCTCATGATGGTCGCCGGCAAGGAGATCGAAGCGGCGGTCCAACGCCTCGCCCAGATGGCGCGCGCCGCCGGCATCCATGTCATCATGGCAACCCAGCGGCCCTCGGTCGATGTCATCACCGGCACCATCAAAGCCAATTTCCCGACCCGGATCAGCTTCCAGGTGATCAGCAAATTCGACAGCCGCACCATCCTCGGCGAGCAGGGGGCGGAGCAGCTCCTCGGCCAGGGCGACATGCTCTATATGATGGGCGGCGGGCGCATCACCCGCACCCATGGCCCCTTCGTCACCGATCGCGAGGTCGAGGATGTCGTCGCCTTCCTCAGAAGCCAGGGCGAGCCGGCCTATCTCGAGGAAGTGACCGAGGCCGAGGAGGGCGATGCCGCCACCGGCGGCGGCGGCAGCTTCGGCGGCGGGGGAGAGGCGGGCGAGAGCAGCCTTTTCGACCAGGCGGTCGATCTCGTCGCGCGCGAGGGGAAGGCCTCGACCTCCTTTATCCAGCGCCATCTCCAGATCGGCTATAACCGCGCCGCCAAGCTGATCGAGCAGATGGAGAAAGAAGGCATCGTCAGCGCCGCCAACCATGTCGGCAAGCGCGAAGTCTTGGCACGCCGGCCCGATGAATAAGGGCACTAAGTAAGCGCGTTGGATAAGTGCTTTTTGGGCGCTATCCCACGCGGCGCGGGCATAAGCCGGCCGGCAAGTGTCCTGTCCATGAAAACAAAGCGCCCCTGTCCAAGAAGTTCGCTTGTGGATTTCTAAAACGCGCTATTATATCGGTCAGCGATCTCGCTGACCGGTATTGATCTGATTTTGCGCGCAGCCGCCACACCAACCCTGCGCGCGTACCGGTCAGCGATCTCGCTGACCGGTATTAGGGCGAGATTTTTTCCAGGAGTTCGGCCAAGGCCAGGCGCAGGCGATGCAATTCCCCCTGATGGACTCGGGCGAGACCGGCGAGCAGCGCCTCAGCCCGCGCGGTGAGGCCGAGAAAGACGCGCCGGCGATCCTTTTTATCGGCGATGCGGGTGAGCAGCCCCGCCTGCTCGAGCCGGTCGGCGAGCTCAACGGCGCTGTGGTGGCGCACACGCAGCCGCTCGGCGAGCGTGCCCACCGTCATCTTCTGCCCCTCTGGCAGGCCCTTGATTTGCAGCAGCGCCTGATACTGGCGCGGCGGCAGCCCGACCTCGCGCGCGGCCTCCTCGCTGAATTCGAGGAATCCGCCGAGCAAAAAGCGAAACGCGGCCAGCGCCTGATAATTCACCGGCACGGCCGGCGCCAGCGTGGCCCATTCGCCGCTCGCTTTGGTGTGCCCTGGCGCAAGATATGCGCCGACCCCGCTTTGCGTCAGTGTCTCGAAAACACTTTCGTCCATGCCGCCCCGCTCAATTTGGTGATCTTTTCCCCATCGATCACGCTGGTGTGATACCAGCTTTCCCAAGGCTGCGCAACATTTCCGGAATGATCCGCCAGCGCACGACCGGCGGCGCCGTGGGGGAAGGCTCGCGCCTGTTCGCGGCGAAAACGACGCCCGGCGGGATGGGGGATTACCCGCGCCGGGAAACCGATTTAAGATGCGAAACCATGCCGCGCGGTGATCTGTTTCCAGAAATCGGCCCGTATGAGACGGGGTTGTTGCCGCTCTCGGGCGGGCATGTGATGTATTGGGAGCAGGTCGGCAATCCGACCGGCCGGCCGGCGCTTTTTCTGCACGGCGGGCCGGGGGCTGGCGCGGGGGCGGTGCATCGGCGCTTTTTCGACCCGACGCAATGGCGGGTGGTCATTTTCGACCAGCGCGGCGCCGGCCGTTCGCGCCCCAATGGCAGCCTCGTCGAAAACACGACCCCCCATCTCGTCGCCGATATCGAGACGCTTCGCCAACATCTCGGCATCGAGCGTTGGCTGCTGTTTGGTGGCTCCTGGGGCTCGACCTTGGCCTTGGCCTATGCGCAGGCGCATCCCGACCGTGTCGCCGCCTGTGTCTTGCGCGGCGTGTTTCTTGGCCGCAAGCAGGAGGTCGCGTGGTTCCTGCACGGCCTCGGGCGATTTTTCCCGGAGGCCCATGCCGCGTTCGTCGGTTTTCTGCCCGAGCGCGAGCGCGGCGACATTCTCGCCGCCTATCTCCGCCGGCTGACCGACGCCGATCCCGCCATTCATCTGCCGGCCGCGCGTGCCTGGTCGCTCTATGAAGGCTCGTGCAGCACCCTGCTCCCGAGCCCGGAGACCGTGACCGCTTTCGCGCAAGACCGTTCGGCGCTCAGCCTCGCGCGGATCGAGGCGTTCTACTTCGCCCATGATCTGTTTTTGCCGCCCGAGGGGCTGCTCGCCGGGATGGCGCGGATCGGCCATATCCCGGCCGAGATCGTGCAAGGCCGCTACGACATGATCTGCCCGCCAGACTCTGCCTATACGCTAGCGGCGGCTTGGCGGTCGGCGCGGTTGACGGTGATATCGGATGCGGGCCATTCGGCGCTGGAGCCAGGCGTTCGTCGTGCCCTGGTTGCCGCGGTGGAGCGGCTGCGCCGGCCGGGCTTTGGCTGATGGGCTGATCGCTTACGTGCGGCGATACAAGAAACACACCCCAGGAGCCATTTTGGCCCATCCGGGGTTCTCGCAGGGGACGAATTCTCAGATTTTCTGACGACGCGCGCCGGCCATCCCAAAAAGAAGCAATCCGCTGCCGAGAAGGGCAATCGAGGTCGGTTCGGGCACGCTCTCATGGGCATCGAAGCTGTTATTGGCGGACCCGGTGGCGGTGACGGTGATCACCTCCTCGAGCGCGTCATTGCCGGAGAAAGTGTAGCTGCCACCGATATCGCTCGCGAAGCTCGTGGTGCCGAGCACCGGCGACTGCGCGATCTGCATATAGCTCGCGCCGCCATTATTGCTCGCCAAAATCGCCTGCTGGACGGAAATCGTCCCGCTATTGGTGCCCCCGATCGAGCCGCCCACGCTCGCCGTTCCCGGGCCAATGGCGAGGCCGGTTTCAGAAAGCGTCATCGTCAGCGTCCCGCTGCTCCCAGCGACATTGAGGGAGTTGAGATCGATTTGCGGCGTGCTGGTCGTGCCGATCATCGGCACCCCCGCCGCATTCCCCGCCACGGTCGAGAAGGTTCCGAAACCGCCCGCCGAGCCGAAGCTGAGAAAACCGGTCGTGCTGGTGAAGGTCTCGCTGGTATAGCCGGCCTCGGCGAGTGTCAGGCTGAGCATCGGCGCGGCATGGGCCACCGAGGCGAAGGCGAGCGGCGCCGCGAGTACGGCCGCCAGCGTGAGTGAGGCGCGCTGTTTCATGTGTCATTCCTTTCCGAGCAGAGAAAATTTAACGAATTCGGACCGCCAATTTATCGATGATTAACGTATTGCGCTTTTCTGAGATTGTCAACGGAAAATGAACTATCCGCAGAAAATTTCCCTTTTTCGTTCTAACGTCATGTTTTCCGCCATTTCGCGCGCATTTTTCCACGCCGCTTACCGTGGCGATGCGGCGCTTTGGCAGGTTTTTGCCGCCCCCTCCCCTCAGATCTCGGCCCAAATCGGTCTATCATGGGATCACGGAGCGGCGCTGCGGCGCGCGCGGTGGAAAAAAGGAGAAAGCGCTATGGCGTGGGGTGTGATCGGGCTTGGCACGATGGGAATGGGGGCGGCGGTGAACCTCGTCAAAAAGGGCTTTGACATCACCGGCTGCGACCTCCGCGAGGGGGCGCGGCGTGAGCTCGAGGACGCGGGCGGCCGGTCCCGCGCCCGCGCCGCCGATCTTCCCGAAGGGCTGGAGGGGGTTTTGGTCTTCGTCGTCAACGCCGCCCAAGCCGAGGCGGTCTTGTTCGGCGCCGATGGCTGCGCCTCACGCCTGTCGCCGGGCGGCGTCGTGATTTGCAGCACCACGCTCGCGCCGCAAATGGCGCAAAGCCTCGGCGCGCGACTCGCCGAGCGCGGGCTCTTGATGCTGGATGCGCCGGTCTCGGGCGGGGCCAGCGGCGCCCGCGCCGGGACGATGACGGTGATGGCCTCGGGCCCCGAAGCGGCCTTCGCCAAGGCCGAGCCAGTGCTCGCCGCGATCGCCGGCAAAATCTGGCGCCTCGGGGCCGCGCATGGCGCCGGCAGCACGGTAAAAATGGTGAACCAGCTGCTCGCCGGCGTTCACATCGCTGTCGCGGCGGAGGCGTTGGCGCTCGGCATTCGCGCCGGCGCCGACCCAAAAACATTGTTCGACGTGATTTCGACCTCGGCGGGCAGCTCATGGATGTGGCAAAATCGCGTGCCGCATATTCTCACCGGCGATGATACGCCGCTTTCGGCGGTGAATATTTTCGTCAAAGATCTCGGCATCGTGCTCGATCAGGCGCGCACGCTCACTTTTCCGCTGCCACTCGCCGCCGCCGCCCATCAGCTTTTTCTCGCCGCCGCCGCCAACGGCCAGGGCGCAAAAGACGACGCCTTCGTCATCCGCGTCTGGCAGGCCTTGACCGGGATCGCCCTGCCGGGCGAGGCGGCGGAAGAATCTTTGCCCCCGCCGGCTTGATCCAAAACCCGGCGCCCTCTATAAGCCCCGCCACCGGGGCCATAGCTCAGTTGGGAGAGCGCCTGAATGGCATTCAGGAGGTCAGGGGTTCGACTCCCCTTGGCTCCACCAAATATGGCAAAAAAACATACCCTCGGCGCCGCGCCCGCGCCTGGCGAAAAAGATCGGCCCCTCCCCACGCCGCCAGGATCAGGCGTTGCCCCTCACGGTAATTGGCTTCAGCGTGCCAATGCCGAAAATCCACGAGACTGTGCCCATCAGCGCCACCGCACCGACGAACGCGAGCGCGCCGACGAACGAGCCCGTCTCTTGGACGATGAAGCCGATCGCGATCGGGATGACGATGCCAGAGAGATTGGCCGCGGCCGAGAACAGCCCGCCCAGCAGGCCGAGCTTGCCCACCGGCGCGATCTCCGACAGCACCGACCAGCCAGAGGAAGACATCGCCTGGCAGAAGAAGGCAAAGGAAAGAATGGCGATGACGAGATTGTCTGACTGCGCATAATTGCAGGCGATGATGCTAGAGGCGCCGAGCAGCCCCATGATCACCGGAAGCTTGCGCGCAACACCGAGCCCCGCCCCGCGCGCCAGCAAAAAGTCCGACAGCCAGCCCGCAAACAGGATGCCGAAAAAACCCGCGATATAGGGCAAGGAGGCGAAAAAGCCGACCTTGATCCAGCCCATGTGGCGCTCGCTCGCGAGATAGGTCGGAAACCAGGTGAGGAAGAAGACGAAGGTGGAATAGACCGAGAACTGGCCGATCAGCAGGCCCCAGACCTGACGATGGCGCAACATCTCGCCGATGTCCGACCATTTGAACCGCGCGCCGCCGCCGCCCTGGTCGATGAGCCCGCCGCCCGCGGCGATGTGCTGCAATTCGCCCGGACCGACGACCTTGCTCTCCTGCGGGTCGCGGTATTTGGCGATCCAAATCACGCCCATCACCAAGCCGATGACGCCGGTGACGATGAACAGAGACCGCCAGCCGAAGCTGCCCAAGAGCCAGAACAGGGCCGGCGTGAGAAAGCCGAGCCCGACATATTCCGCCGCGGTATAAAGCCCGATCGCGCGCGCCCGCTCATGGCGCGGGAACCACATGCCGACGATGTTGCTGTTGGCGGGAAAACAGGGTGCCTCGGAAAAGCCGAGGCCAATACGAAGGCCGACGAAACTCGTGACCGACGCGGCAAAACCCTGCGCCAGCGTGAACAAAGACCAGAATGTGAGTGCGAGAAAATAGATCACGCGGTTGCCGAAACGATCGAGCATGATGCCGACGGGAACCTGGGCGAGGAAATAGCTCCAGGAAAACGCGGAAAAAACCACGCCCATCGCTGTCGCGTTGAGATGCATTTCGCTTTGCACGCTCGGGGCGGCGATGCCGAGGATCGCGCGGTCGAGATAATTCACCAGCACGGCGACGCAAACCAGCGCCAGCATGAAAAACCGGACCCGGCCCACGCGCGTCGCACGCGCCGCGCGCGCGCCCTCCGTGGTTACGTCAGACATCGTCAACTCCCTATTTTAGCGCTGCGTTATAGAGAGATCAGCGTTTTGAGGAAAATTCAGGCGTTGAAATGCGCGCCCATGCGTTCTGCGTCCGGCGCGCGCCCGGTGAAAAGGCGGAAAGCGTCCACGGCCTGAAACAAAGCCATGCCGCCGCCATCACTCACCCGGCAGCCGCAGGCGCGGGCGGCTTTCACGAGCGCGGTCTCGAGCGGGAAATAGACGATCTCCGCGACCCAAAGATCCGGGCGCAGCAAAGCGGCCGGCAGCGGCAGGCCGGGATGCGCCGCCATACCCATCGGCGTGCAGTTGACGAGGCCGGTCGCCTCTCTCAGCGGCGCCTCGGGCCGGGCTGCGGCCGCGATGGTCGCGGCGGGGAACAGCGGCGCATAGCGCACGGCCAGGGCCTCGGCGCGGGCGAGATCGGCATCGATGAGGGTGAGCTTGGCCGCGCCTAGTTTCAGCAGCGCATAGGCAACGGCGCTCCCCGCCCCGCCCGCACCGATCTGCACCGCGTGCGCCAGGTCCGCCCCATGCAGGCGGCGGCGGAAGCTTTCGGAAAAGCCGGACCAATCGGTGTTGTGGCCGATGCGCGTGCCGTTTTTGAACAGAACGGTGTTGACCGCGCCGAGGGCCCGCGCGTGTGGCGAGAGTTCGCTCAGAAGCGCGATGATGGCCTGCTTGCAGGGGTGGGTGACGTTGATGCCGGTATAGCCTGCCGCCTCGATAGCGTCGATCAGCGCCGGCAAATCTGCGACGGTGCGTTTCATGACGATCAGGTCGAACAGATCGTAGCGGATATTCAACCCTTGCGCCCTGCCCTCTTCGCGGTGCAGGCGCGGCGTGCGGGAAGGGCCGATGCCCTCGCCGATCAGGCCGAGGAGAATTTGGCCGCTTTCCGTGGCGGGCTCGATGCGGACGGCTGGCGGGGGAAGATTGTTCATAGTGGAACTTTCCATAACCCGATGCACGGCGTGGAACCAGCGCGGACACATGGCATCCCGGCGCGTGGCTCGCCGCATGAGCAAAGCCTTGCCAAGCCCGTGAGCGCGCGCCACACTTGAGAGCGGAAGTGCCTCTTGCGGGCGCAGCGTGGGCGCGCAAGACGCCGGATAGGCCTCTAAAGTCTTGTGAACTAATGTAAAAACGCAAAAACTGAATGATGAAGCGGCCAAAGCTTCGGGGGAGGATCAGGATGCGCCATCATCGGACAGCCGCCATCGTCGGCGCCATGCTTGCTTTTGGCTTCATCACCGCCGCGCGCGCCGATGGGCCGCCGATCACCATCGGTGTGCCGACCAGCGTCCAGCTCGAGGTTGGGCGTGACTCGATCGACGCGACCCAGCTCGCGATCGACGAAATCAACGCCAAGGGCGGGGTTTTGGGGCGGAAGCTCCGCATGATCGTCGCCGACGAGACCGAAAATCCGCAAGAAGGTGTCGCCGCCATCAATAAGCTCACCGCCGATGAGCATGTCGATGTCCTGATCGGCGGCTATACCAGCGGCGTGACACTGGCGCAG
>JAJYXY010000176.1 GCA_021801465.1 Pseudomonadota bacterium | reverse complement strand
ATATCGCGGCACCTATGGGCGCGGAGCAGCGCGAGAATCCGCCCGGCAGCGCCGAGCCGGGCATAGGCGTGAGGGTAAGGCGCGAGCATGTCGGGTTCGGCGAAACCCTCAAAGCCGATCATGAAAACCTGGCGCCCGGCCGCCGCTGCCGCCGCCGCGACCCGCCCAGGGAGAGGCCCGCCACCGGCGAGAATCCCGAGCGTCGGCCGCTCATCCTCGGTCATGATGATCAAACCCTTGTGTCATGCGCCGCATAGAGCAAGGAACCCGGGCCCTGCCAAGCCCGGCTGTGATACCGTCGCCGCTTGATCTATCTCAAAGCCCCCGCCCGCGGCATGGCGCAGAAAATGGGCCGGGGTTTCAGCGGCCAAGATTTCGGGGGTGGCGTTATGGTTGATGCGATTTTGGTGATCAACGCGGGATCCTCGAGCATCAAATTCGCGCTTTATGACACGAGCGCCAAAGGCCGGCTCACGACGATCGCCCATGGCCAGATCGAGGGTATTGGCACTGCGCCGCATCTTTTGGTGCATGATGCGCAGCAGGCGGTGCTCGCGGAACGCTATTGGCCAGTCGGGGAGACGCATACCCATGAGGATTTGCTCGACCCGCTTTTGCGCCTGATCGAGCAGGAACTCTCTGGGGTTGCCTTATGCGCTGTGGGTCATCGCGTCGTTCATGGTGGGGAGACGTATTTCCGCCCGGCTCGCGTGGATGCGGCGCTGATCGAGGCGCTGGCGAAACTGACCCCGCTTGCGCCCTTGCATCAGCCGCATAATCTCGCCGCGATCAGCGCCATCGCCGCCCTTCGCCCCGGCCTGCCACAGATTGCGTGTTTCGATACCGGCTTTCATCATGGCATCGCGCCGGTGGTGAGCCGGCTCGCGCTGCCACGCCACTTCGCCGAGGAGGGTGTGCGGCGCTATGGGTTTCATGGGCTCTCCTACGAATTCATCGCCCGCGCGCTTGCCGCCTGTGCGCCGGCTCTCGCGCAGGGCAAGGTGATTGCGGCCCATCTCGGCAACGGCGCCAGCCTCTGCGCGATGGATGCGGGGCAGAGCGTCGATACCACTATGGGGTTCACCGCGCTCGATGGGCTGGTGATGGGAACGCGCACGGGGAGCATCGATCCCGGCGCCGTTCTCTACCTCATGCAGCAGCACGGGCTCGACGCCGCGGCGATCGAGGATGTGCTCTATCATCGTTCGGGCCTTCTCGGCGTCTCGGGCGTCAGCGCTGATATGCGCGATTTGCTTGCCAGCCGTGATCCGCATGCGAAGGAGGCGGTAGAGCTTTTCGTCTTTCGCTGCGCGCGTGAGATGGGGGCGTTGATGACCTCGCTCGGCGGGCTCGACGGCATCGTCTTCACCGCGGGCATTGGCGAGCATGCGCCGGATATTCGCGCCGCTGTCGCCGCTCGTCTTGCTTTCCTCGGCCTCGTCCTCGACCGTGCGGCGAATGATCAGCCGACCACTGGCCCACGGCTCATCAGCGCCACGGAAAGCCGCGTCGCGCTCTGGGTGATCCCGACCGACGAGGAGGCGATGATCGCCGAGCACACGCGCACGAGCGTGGCCGATTCTTGACCCAAGTCAAGGCGCGCCATTCCGCCCTACTTATGATCGGGCCGGCAACCAGAGGAGGGATCCCATGCATGCCAGTGACATTATGACACGCGATCTGATTACCGTCGGCCCGCGTTCGACGCTGAGCGAGGCGATCACCAAGATGGTCGAACGACGGGTGAGCGGCCTCCCGGTCGTCGATCTCGAGGGGAAACTGGTCGGGATGCTGACCGAGGGCGATCTTTTGCGTCGTGCCGAACTCAGCACCGAAAAGCAACGCTCGAAATGGCAGCAATTCTTGCGCGGCCCAGCGCGGACCGCCGAGGAATATGTCGCGACCCATAGCCGTCATGTCGAGGACGTTATGACCAAGGAGGTCGTCTCCGTCACCGAAAGCGCCGGCGTCGATCAGGTCGTCGATCTGATGGAGCAGCGTGGCATTCGCCGTGTGCCGGTCGTGCGCGGCGACGTGGTGGTCGGCCTGATCAGCCGCGCCGATCTTATCCGCGTCATCGGCGAGGCGCTGGGCGCGCGGGTGGATGCCAAGCGCGATGACGGCACAATCCGCGCGACCTTGCTTGACGAACTCAAAAAACAAAATTGGTTTGGCGCACAAAGCGTCTCGATTTCGGTGGAGAGCGGCACCGTTACCCTCGATGGTGTCTTGTTTGAGGATGCGGCGCGCGCGGCCCTCGTGGTCGCCGCTGAGAACATCGCAGGGGTGAAGAGCGTCGTCGATAAAACCAGCCTCGTCGAGCCTGTTCCCTTCGTCGGATAATTCCGTTACTATCAAAAAGTAATGGAATAGGACTCGGTGGCATGAGCCAGGATATCGGCGGGGCAGTCGCGCGGGATACCACGGCGGCGAAGCCGGCGAAGACGCGCTCGAAGCGGCGGGTTCTGCTGCCCGCCGCCTTGCTGCTGCTTCTTCTCGCCGCCGGGGGCGCGGCCTATTGGCGCCTGTCTCATCCGCCCGCCGCCGCGACCAGCGTCACCGTGTTCGGCACCATCGATATCCGCCAGACGCAGGTCGCCTTCAATGATAGCGATCGCATCGCCCATCTTTATTTCCACGAGGGCGATCGGGTGACGCGGGGGCAGTTGCTCGGCGATCTCGACGAGACCCGCCTCAAAGCCAATGCCGACAAAGCCGATGCGGACGTTGAGACAGCGGACAAAACCCTGACCCGGCTGCTCGATGGCTCACGGCCGGAAGAAATCGCCGAAGCGCGGGCGGCGCTGGCTGCGGCGGTGGCGACGGAGGCGAATGCGCGGATCAATCTCGCGCGTTACAATACGCTGTCGCCGAGTGGCGCCGAGACCAAGCAAAATCGCGACAACGCCGAGCAAAGCCTGAAAGTCG
>JAJYXY010000281.1 GCA_021801465.1 Pseudomonadota bacterium | reverse complement strand
GCGCACGCCGAAGGAAAAATCCGCCGCGCGTCAGACCATGTGAGAGCAGAATGTTTTCCGCGACACTGAGATCGGGAACCAGCGATAACTCCTGAAACATGCAGACCAGGCCATGCGCCGCGGCATGCCGCGGAGACGCGAGGCGGATCCGCGTACCATCGAGTTCGAGATCGCCGGACGAAGGTTGCACGACGCCCGTGAGCAGCTTCATGAGCGTCGATTTGCCAGCCCCGTTCTCGCCTAGAATGGCATGAATCTCGCCCGGAAAAACGTCGAGATCGACATCCGACAGCGCCGGAACGCCGCCGTAATGCTTGCTGATACCATGGAGACGAATGAACGGGGACATGGCAGATGGGCTGGCCGGCTGCGCGCAGCCGGCCAGCTTCGGCTCAGCTATTATCCGGCGTCTGGCCGAGTAGCTCCTGCGGCGTGAACACCGGCGCACATTGCGGGAAACCGGTGGTGGTGTAGAAACTCTTGGGTAGGTTCGGGAAATAATCCTTCCCTTCGACCAGCTGGTCATTGGGCTTTTGCGGAATGTCAAAAAAGATGCTCTGCGGCAGGTTGTGTCCCTGTAACTCAGCCACCGCCGTCATCAGCGCCATCGCCGACAACGCCGGTGCTTGCGCCGCGGTAACACCTGGAACGTGATTGGCGGCAATGATCATGCGCGCGCCGTTGCCAGCGTCGCCGCCGACGGGCACCAATTTTTGATGGGCATTGATGAAGGCATTCAGCACGCCAACCGTGCCTTCCTGCGCCAACACGCCATCGAATGGCCCTTCGGTCGCGATGGCATCGGCCGTCACCTTCTGACCAACGCCGGCATCCCAGTTACCGACCACCTGCACCACCGTGAGATCCGGATATTTGTTCAGCTCGGCACGCATTCCGTTGTGATTGTCGCGATCGACGGAGTTGCCAGGCAAGCCACTGACTTCGAGAACTTTACCCGCGACCTTACCTTTTTCCTTGGCAATCGCGGCAACCACCGCACGTGCCTTCAGATTGCCGAGCTCGAATTGGTCCTCCGTCACCTGCACGATCTTGTCGGTATCAAGGATATTGTCGAAAGGCACCAACACGACACCAGCGCGTTCGGCGCGGCGGATCACCGGCTCAAAGGCAGTCGGATTGACGGGAATGAAGGTGATCGCATCGTACCCAGCGGCGATGAAATTGTCGATCGCGGCAATCTGCGCCGCGCTGTCGTTGCCAACCGAGACGACCTTGAACTCCTTCAAAAGAGATTTGTTCTCCGGTCGCGCAGCCCAAGCCTTGGCCGATTGGATCGCCGTGATACGCCAATCATTGCCGGCGTACCCATTGACGAAGGCAATGCGGTACGGGCCCGGTTTTGCCTTTTGCTCGATGAATTTGGTGTTTTTTGGCGCCGGCTTGAAGCATTCCGGGCGATAGGCATCATCGGCGCGTGCGGCACCGGCAAGCATGCAGCCGGCAGCTATTCCGGCGAAAATAATTCGTAACAACATAGGCCGTTTCCCCTCTCTTTTGTACTCTTTACGAATAGTCACGCGGTATCTTGCCGAGGCGCGAGCTGCGTTGCCAGCGCGATCGCCTCCAAGAGGCTGGTTTCGCTGGCGATGCCTTGCCCGGCAATATCGAAGGCGGTGCCATGATCAACCGAGGTGCGGACGATCGGCAACCCGAGCGTGATATTGACGCCGCTCAGAGCGTTCCAACTCCCGGTCGCGGGATCAACCGAAAATCCAAGAAGCTTGACCGGAATATGGCCCTGATCGTGATACATCGCGATCACGGCATCGAACTGTCCCGCGCGAAGCTTCACGAACACCGTGTCGCCCGGCACCGGTCCGGTCACATCGAGCCCTTCGGCGCGCAAGGCGGCGATGGTGGGGGTCGAGATATCGATGTCTTCACGCCCGAACAAACCGCCCTCCCCCGCATGGGGGTTCAGCGCCGCTACCGCGATGCGTGGGTGCGCGATGCCGAGCGCGCGGAGCGCCGCCGTGGTCAGCACTGCCACACGGCGCAGTCTCTCCGGGGTCAGTTTCCGCGCAACGTCGGCCAGCGCCGAATGGGTGCTGACATGGCTCACGCGCAGATTGCCATGGGCCAGCATCATCACCGAATCCTTGGCCCCGGTCAGCGTCGCGAGCAATTCGGTGTGGCCGGCGAAATGATACCCGGCGAGGTTTAGCGCCTCCTTGTTCAAGGGCGCGGTGCAGATAGCGCCCACCTTGCCGGCAAGCGCAAGCCGCACGGCGATCTCGATGGCCTGGTACGCGAGCCGGCCAGCCGCGGCAGAAACGATGCCGGGAGCGATCGGTGGGCCTGCCTCTCCGACATCGATAAAAGCGAGCGGCGGGACGGGATCGGCCGCCTCAGGGGTAATTGGTTGCGAACGATCTGGCAGGCGCAATGAAGCGGCCGTGGCTTGATAGGTTGCTTTGCAGCCGATCACGGTGAGCGCCAAGCCACCTTGCGCGATTTTTTCGTGCAAATGGTCCGCCGCCTTCAAAATTATTTCGGGCCCGATACCCGCGGGATCCCCCATGGTGATGGTGACGCGAACCATGATCCTTCCTCCCCGTGCCCTGAGTTAGCAGATATTATCAAATTTTGTCAAAATCCGTCACGCTCGTGTTCCGTTTCAGAACTTCGCAAACGAATTTCAGGGGCAGGACACTAACAGAGCCGGATCAACGACGCCCGATATCCGCCTCGAAGGGGCCTCATGGGATATCCGCCGCCAGCGTGACCGCGACACCGAGGTCGCGCAGTTGCGCCAGCAGCGCCGGGTCGGCCGCCGCGTCGGTGATCAGTTCGTGCACGCGGGCGGCATCGCAGATGGTGCAGAACGCCGCCGGCTGGAACTTGGTCGCATCCGCCAAAACCACCACGCGCCGCGCCGCCGCGATCATTGCCCGCTTCATCGCGACGGTTTCCAGCGCGGTTTCGGTGAACAGCCCGCCGCTGATCGCATGCACGCCGATCAGCGCCGTCTCGACATGAACGCCGGCGAGGAACCCGAGCCCGGGCTCCCCGGTCACGGTGAGTGAGCCCGGGCGGACCGTACCGCCAGGCACGATCACCCGGATTTCCGGCCCCGCAGCAAGGATTTGGCCGGTGGCGAGGTCGTTGGTGACGGCGGTCAGCGGGATACGCCGCGCCACTGCGGCCCGGGCTGCTTCGCGCACGGTGGAACTGCTGTCAAACAGCACCGCCTCACCCGCGACAAGGGAAGCTGCGGCGGCGCGGCCGATGGCGGCTTTCTGCGCGCGGGCGAGGCCAGCGGCGAAGGTCTGGTCGGGCTCGTAGGTGGCGAGAGGCGTGTGCGGCAGAAATGCGCCGCCATGCGCGCGGCGCAGATAGCCCTCGGCCTGCAATCGTTCCAGATCGCGCCGCACCGTCGAGGCAGATGCGCCGATCGACCGGGCGAGCTCCTGAATAGAAGCCGCACCACGCTGGCGCACGCGTTCCAGCAGGATGGCGCGCCGCTGGGCGGGGATCACGTCATTGTGCGAATAACTGCTCACATCCGTCGAAAATGATCATTGCTGCTCGCAACCTGCCAGAGGGACCGCGCCCGCTCAACGTGGTTTTCTCCCAGCTTCACGCCGGCCTAGGCTCGGCATCGGAAGCCAGGTGCGGAGCCCCGCGCTCGGCGACAGCGACGCAGTGGACCTCGCGCCACCTCACTCTCCATTGAGCTGCTGGCAGGCGGCGCGAAGATCGGTTATCTGGGAGAGCATCTCCGGGTTGTCCGCGTTCATATCCGGCAGAACCGCCGCCTCCGCCTGATAGAGGCATTTCTGCTGGATCGGGTCCACCGGCGCGCATCGGGCGAGAGAGAGCGCCGCGAAAGCCAGCCACCCAAGCGCCCTCACCGCCGCGATGTCACTCAAACATCCGGATACCAGACCTCGGGGACGAAGGCATACCCAGCGCCCGCCCGCGCGACGTGGCCGAAGGTCGGGAAATCGAGATGCATACCGGCAACCCGCGCGCGCTCACTGGCCGCCATGTCGAAAATTCGCCGCCGCGTCGCCTGCGCCTGCGCCGGATCGATATCGAACGCCATGCCGGCCGCGGGGTTGGCGAATTGCACGCCCGGCATATGCACGATATCGCCCCAGATCAGCAAACTCTCGCCCGCGGACTGGACGGCATAGGCGGAATGGCCGGGCGTGTGGCCGGGCGCGGGCAGCAGGGTGATGCCGGGCGCGACCTCGCCGCCGGTGACCCGACGCAGCTGCTCACGATAGGGGCCAATGCCGCGCTGGGCGATGGCGAACGCATCGCGCAGCGCCGGCGATGCCCCAGACGGCATCTCCCCGAGCCAGAATTTCGCCTCGTTCTCATGGACGACGATCTCCGCCCCGGGAAACAGCGGCTTGCCTTCGCCATCGACGAGACCAGAGACGTGATCGATATGCATGTGCGTCACCAGCACCCGCGTGATCGCGCTTGCGGTGACGCCGAGGGCCGAAAGACGGCGCCCGACCGCACCCGCCGCCGGCCCGCCGATCGTGCCGCAACCGCTATCGATCAAGGTGAGCGACTTGCCATCATTGATCAGGAAAGCATTGATGGTGATACGCGGCGGCATGCGGCGAAACGCGCTCGCCTGCAGTTTTTCGGCCTCGCTGCGGTCGATATTCACCATCACGTCAAGCGTGACCTCGAAAATACCATCATTGATCGCGCTGACGACGAGATCACCAACCCGAAAATGGGAGACGCCGTTGGGCTGTGATGTGGGCAGAGAAAGCATGGTTGCGTCGTCCTCCATTCGTGGGGCCACTTCTACCTCCACTGTGCCGGAAGCGACGGCCGAAGGTCAATCGGCCTCCTCACCGAAAACGCCGCCCTCGGCCGCCACTTTGATGCCAATCCGGGTCATGATCGCAACCGAGAGTGAATGCGGCACGAAGCGGCTCAACTGGGTGAGGATGCGGGTCGAGCGTGGGAATAGGACGCGGCGTTTGCCGCGCGCGATACCGCGCAGCATCAGCGTCGCCGCCTGATCCGCACTCAGCATTCCGGGCATCGGGAATGGGTTCGATGCCGTCATGGGGGTTGCGATAAATCCCGGACAAAGGCTGGTCAGATAGACGCCGCGACGGCGCGCCGCCCATGCGGTGCCGACCGTCCAAGTGTCGATCGCGGATTTGCTCGCGCAATAGCTGGGCGCGCCGATCGGTGGCGCGAACGCGGCGAGCGAGGCGACGACACCGATCCGCCCGCGCACCCCTCGCCCATCGGGCGGCTGTTCGATCATCAGGGCGAGCGCCGGCAGCACCGTGTTTAATACGCCGGTGAGGTTGGTTGCGAAAATGCCCCGCACCTGCGCCGCTGTTTCCCAACCCGCAGCGCCCCCGCCCGCCGAGACGCCGGCATTGGCGAGCACGAGATCGAGCCCGCCGGTGCCGGCGATCCATTGCGCCATCGCCGCCGCATCGCGAACGTCGAGCATAGCCGGCGCGACCTCCGCACCAGCCACGCGGCACGCCTCGGCAACCGCCGAGAGCCGCCCGCGATCTCGCCCGGAAAGATGCAAGACCGCCCCGGGCTTCGCCAGCGTGCGCGCCAGAGCGGCACCGATCCCAGACGATGCGCCGGTAATGAGCACGCGCCGAAACGCCAGCATTTCTCTCACCCGTCGCGATTTTTGTGAGCCGCTGTGAGATTGGCGGCTTTGGTACGGCAAGACAATCCTCCGCCCTCGCGCGCCAGGCCATGCTAATTTCCCCGGGGCACGGACGAAGCCCCTTCGCCGCGCGCATGCGCGGATTAGGCAATCGCGGGCGAGTCTTGCCTCACCGCCTCCGCCGATATCGCCTTGATTTCGGAGACCACACGCTCAGGCGTCATAATCCGCATACAGCGATGATCAAATTCGCACTCGTCAAGCGAAGATAATTGACAGGGCGCACATGCGAGAGGGCTAACCTTGAGAACCCGCACACAAGGGCCGACTGGGCCGAAACCCTCGATCGGGGCGACGCCCGCGTGCAAGCAGAGAACCGGCCGGCCAGAGAGCGCCACGACATGCGTCATGCCGGAGTCGAGGCCGATATATAAATCCAACTGCTGAAGGACGCTCGGCATGTGGATGAGATCAATCTTGCCCATCCTATCATCGATGCGATCGGCGCCAAGCTCGGCGACAAATCTTGCCCCGTCGTCGCGCTCATATTCCGTGCCGAACAGCACGATGGTCGCATCCAGCTGGGCGATCAAGTCTTTCGCCATGGCGATGAAATGGCTAAGCGGCCAATCTTTGGTGGGCGCGCCGGAACGCGTATTGAGCCCGATCAAAGGCCCCTTCCCCCGGCGGCGCAGCGGGACCGGGCTCTTGATCGCGAGCATGTCGGCCAGTGCCGGCGGCATTTCTCTGCTCGTTTGGAAAAGGTGAACGATCCCGCTCGTCAATGTCGCAAGCAAAGCTTGGACGTGGCGCGCGGCGTTGGTTCGCCCAGCGACGGACGGAGACGGAACCGGGAGCGCAAAATCGAGCGCAGGATGCGTTTGATCCGTATCAGACGAAGCCTCGAGATAGGGGGTTTGCTCAAATCCCGCCTTGAAGCGGGCGCGGATATGGTTTTGGAGAAAAAGCGTGCCCGGAGCACACCGCAAATCAATGGCGACATCAAATTCGGGGAGGGCGAGTGCGTGAATTTCGCCCGGGTCAAATGCGCGTCCGCCCGCGCCCGATAGCCGGTTGAATACACTTAGACAACGCACATCATCAAAGAGAGAGGAGGCGCGTGCGATATCACGGTTCCATGGGCCGCAGAGCAACGTGATCGAGGCATTCGGAAATCCCGCGCGCACAATGGCGCAGGCATGGAGCGAGAGGAAAAAATCCCCGATATGGTCGCATTTGACGATGAGTATACGACGAACATCCTCATAACGTAAAAGTTTCGGGCGTCGGAGGATGATTTCCGGCGCGATCTCGACCCTGGCCTGCGGCGCCTTTTGCGCAACCAGCAAAAGCATCAGTGGGCGGATCAGGAACAAATAGAACCTCTCCCGCACAGAACCTGGCGGGAAGGCGAAATTTCTCAGCCGGATGATTTTATCAGCGAGCGATAAGGCGATCGATTGGGCCGGTTCTAATGCCATGAACAGAAATTCCCGCCTTCCATCACTCGCCAATGATCAATGATTCCAAACCCGTACGCCTTGTCGCGGGGGTACGACGCCACAAAACAGGGCACATAAGCTTTAATTTCCAATGAAAAATAGGGTATCTTTGGCGATCGTGCACTTATGACGTCGGCGTAAACCGCCCCACCGCGCCACTCACCATACGTTCTTCTGCTCAACGCCATCATACGAGATCGAGCGAGGTATCGCTGCTCGCGCGGGAATTTCGCGTCTCGGGGAAATTGCGCCACGGCTTGGGGCGACGCGGAAAGGGCGCGTAATCGCGCGCGCCCGACTGAAGTGCGAGGTTCGGATTCCAGTAGGGATCTTGATTGAGCGCATCGGCCCATTTCGCCCGCATGTAGGCGATTTCGGCATGGTAGCGGCGAGCCTTTTCACCGCTCGCGTCTTTGCCACGGCTCGCCGATTCGAGATGATAGAGCATCGCATGCGGGGTCCAGAGATTGCGATAGCCGCGCTCACGAAGACGCAAGCAGAAATCGACATCATTGAACGCGACGGTGAGGTTTTCCTCATCGAGACCGCCGATGTCGAGAAAGAGTGATTTGCGCACCGCAAGACAGGCCGCCGTCACCGCCGAGGCCGAGCGTGTCAGGCGCAACAAATCGAAATCGCCGGGATCGCTGTTGGGGGTGTCACAAAAATAATGCCCCGCAACCCCCTCCGGCCAGCCCATGCCGAGGATGACGCCCGCGTGCTGAATATGATCGTTGCCATACAAAAGTTTCGCCCCGACCGCCCCGATCTCTGGTCGCACCGCATTGGCCACCATCTCGCGTAACCACAGCGGCGCGATGACATTGGTGTCGTTATTGAGCAAAAGCAAAATCTCACCCCGCGCCGCCTCGACCGCGCGATTATTGAGGCGTGAATAGTTGAATGGCCCGGGAAAGGAGAGGATCCTGACGCGTGGATCATGCGCGAGCCGCGCGTAAAGCGCCGCGGTCTCCGGCTCGGAACTGTCATTATCGGCAATGATGACCTCGAGCGCAGGATAGTCCGTGCGCGTCAAGATGCCAGCGAGACACTGCCCAAGCAGCTCGGCGCGATCGCGCGTGGGGATGATTGCCGAAACCAGCGGCGCCGGCACGGGTAATGGCCAGACGATGCGATGATGGTTCTCGCCCGGAACCGGGACGGCGCGCGCGGCAATGTCATGGCTTTCTAAAAATCGTTCGACCCGCAGCCGGATTTCCTCGGCGGCGCCGGCATCGTCTGCCACCTCGGCCGCTTTCTCCTGACGATGGCACAGCACCGCCGGCACATGACGGATGGCGTTGGCGCCGACGAGAAAACTCGCGTAAAGCACCGTCTCGTGCCAGTCGGGTGCTGCCTCGCCGATCGGGAGGCCCGCCATCCCCGCCACGATATCCGCGCGACAGGCCATGATCCCGGACATGTAATTTTGCACCAACAAAAGCTCGGGATCGAAATCAGATTTGAAATAGGGCGCGCAGCGTTTGCCCTCGCCGTCCAACCGATCTTCGTCGGCGTAGATCAATTTCGCCGCCGGGTGGCTGTTGATTTCCACGGCGAACTCATAGAGGGCGTGTGGTGGCAAGAGATCGCCCGGCATCACCGGCACCACCCATGGCTCGGCGCCGGCGGCACCCCCCGCCGGCAACCCGGCTGCGACGTCGTCACGCGCGCCCTCGCGCACGACGAGGCGAAGCCTGGGCTCGGCGGCCATGATCCGCTCCAGACCGCGCTGCATCTCGGGCGAAACCTGGCCGCGCGCGACCAGCCTTGCTTCCCACTGCCCGTAAAGCTGGCTTTTGATGGCCGCGATACTCGCCCCGAGTTCAGCGAGATGCGCGCTGCCGATCGGGACGAAGACAATGAAATGCGGATGGGCCGGCAAAGTTTCGATATGGCGAAGGATCGCGGCACGATCATGGTCAAGCAGGCGATCATGTTTGGTAAGCCAAAGCTCATAGGCGCTCGGATCCTTGACCGGGTAGCGCGGCATGAGGACGCGCCGGAGCGGGCGCCAGGCGAGCCTGAGCACGGTGTCGAGCAGGCGATTCCGCCGCGCCAAGGCGCGCCCGAGGCGGAGGCAGGCGAGCGAAAATGCCGGCAACGTGACCTCACGCCACGGCCAAGCCGGTTTATGCCCCGGCACCGGCATCCCAGCCGGAGATATCCCAGCCGGAGATATCCCAGCCGGAGATATCCCAGGCGGGCGCGTGGAGGTGGGAGGAAAACTCATCCAGGATTTTCCCGCGACGCTTGCAATGCTACACGTATTTGCTGCTTTTCTTAACATGCCGGCGAGGCGGAGACAAAGTAAACTTGCCCCCGGCGCGGACGGAGCGGCCGACCCCACCCCCGCCGCGTTGCCGGCAGACGCATCCCGCGCCAAACTGCGCCGCCCCTTCCCGCGACCAAAAAGGCCGGTTTCCATGGATGATCTCCTCGCTGGCGCCAGCGACCAAGCCCTGTTTCGCGCCCTCCCTCCGGCGCTCGCCCACGCCTGGCTGCTTGCCGCCAAGCTCTGCGCCGGGCGTGAGACGCTCGCGATCGTCGCCGATGCGCATGCGCCTGGGCCAGCGGTGGTCACGCCGATGGCGCGCGCGCTTCGCGTGGTGGCAATCACGGCGATCGAGCGCGGCATGTCGCTGGCCGGTGCGCATGCGGATGCCATTCTCTGCCTCGATGGGCTGGCGCGCAGCGCCGACCCGGCCGCTTTGCTGGCGGCATGTCGCGCGGCGCTGCGCCCAGGCGGCTTCGTGCTGTTCCTCGCCCATGACCGCGACGTGACCCCCCCACCCGCGAGCCACCGCCACGCCTTCTCGCGCGCTGATCTCGCGGCTCTGCTGTCGGGCGTGTTCGACCATATCGCGCTGATCCCCATGCGCGGCGTCGCTGGCATCGTCGCCCTCCCCGAGGCGGCGCGCGGCGCTCTCGTCTTCGACCAGGCAACCGAGGATGTCACCACCGCCGGCGAGGCGCTGGCGCGTGCGCCGTTCCTGCTCGCCCTCGCAAGCGCGGCGCCGCTTCCGGATTTGCCGGTGAGCCTTCTAGTCCTCGACGCGTTTGCCCCCAGCGCGCGCTTGCGCGCCGAGGCCGCCGAGGCTCGTGCCCGCGCCGCGCGCGATCACGCGATGATCGGCACCGTCGCTGCGCGCATCGAGCGGCTAGAGGCGGAGATCCAGCGTCTGCGCGCGGTTGCCGAAGACGCAGACCAGGCTGCCCGCGCCTGGCGCGCCGACCAGGCGCCGTTGCTCGCGCTGGCCGGCCTCGGCCAGCGGGTACGCGTCCTGCAACGCGCCTATGGCGCAGCGCTGCGGCAGGCGCGTGAGCGCGGAATGCTGTCGCGGGTTCTCCGCCATCACGATGAGAAGAAGATCGCCGTGATCGCGGCAAGCCAGCTTTTCGATCGCGCCTGGTATCTCGCCCGCTACCCGGAGGTTGCGGCGGGCGGGGGCGATCCGGTGCGTCATTATGTGAGCGAGGGGGCCTTTCTCGGCTATGATCCGGGGCCAGACTTCTCGACGCTCGATTATTACGCGCTCAATCCGGATGTGATTTCGGCGGAAGTCAATCCGCTCGAACATTATATCCTTTACGGACAGGCGGAAAATCGCCCGACCCGCCCTGCCCGGCGCGACCCGGCGTCACTGCCCGGGCTCGATGCGGCGCCAGCGGTGGCGCCAGAGGCAACGGGCCCCCGCATCGCCATCCTCTCCGGCGAGGCCGACACCCCTGGCCACACTTACCGTGTGCTGCGGCTCGCGGCGGCCTTGCGCGCGCGGGGTGCAACCGTCAGCGTACATGAGCCGACGACGAAAGACGGCAAGCCGGTCCCGGGCGAGAAGCTCGTCGAACGCGTCGGCATCGTCGATCTCCTCGTCATCTGGCGCCTCGGCTGGAGCGCTGAACTCCGCGATATCGTCGAGCAGGCGCGCGCGACCGGGGCCCGGCTCGTGCTCGATGTCGATGATCTGATGTTCGATGGCGAATATGCCTCGCCCGACCTGATCGATGGCATTCGTACGCGAGGCCTCGACCCCGCCGCCGTCAAGGGGCATTTCCTCGCCGTCCAGGAAACCCTGAAGGCCATGGATTTCGCGATCACGCCGACGCATTTCCTCGCCGGCGAGGTCCAGCGTTGGGCGATCCCGGCCTTCGTCATACCAAACGGCTTCGATCGCGAGAATTGGTGGCTCGCGCGGCTTGCCCGCCGCGCCCGCGATCTCGCCGGCAGCGATGGGCTGATCCGCCTCGGCTATGCCAGCGGCACCCGCACCCATCAGCGCGATTTCAAGCGCGCTTCGGGCGCCATTGCGCGGCTTCTCGCCGCCCGACCGCAATGCCGGCTGGTATTGTTCCGACACGGCCCCTGGCCGACCCTCGATATCGAGGAATTTCCCGAACTCATCGGCGTTGAGGACCAGATCGAGTGGCGGGCGACAGTGCCGGTCGCGGAATTGCCGCGCGAACTCGCCCGCTTCGATATCAATCTCGCGCCGCTCGAAGCCGGCAATCCGTTTTGCGAGGCGAAAAGCGAGCTGAAATATTTCGAAGCCGCACTGGCCGGCGTCCCTTCCGTCTGTTCACCGACGGCGCCGTTCCGCCGCGCCATCCGCGACGGCGAAACCGGCTTTCTCGCCGAGGGTGAGGAGGCCTGGCATGCGGCACTCGTCAAGCTGGTCGATGATCCGGCGTTGCGGCGGCGGATCGCCGAGCGCGCCTATCTCCATTGCATCTGGGCTTACGGGCCGGAGCGGCGCGAAGACATGGCGGAGAGTTTTCTCGCCCAAGTGTTGCGCCCGGGGCGGGAGGCAGCGCGGCACTTTGCGCTCGATATCGCGCTTGCCGCGCGTCCCGCGCCGGCCTTGCCCGCGACCCCCGAGAGCGAGATCGTCTTCGCCCACGATACGCTGGCCCGCAGCGCCGCGACCATCGTCGTGCCGCTCTACAATTATGCCGGCTACGTCGTCGAAACCCTCTCCTCGATCAAGGCGCAGACGCTGGCCGCGCTCGATCTCGTCATCGTCGATGACGCCTCGACCGATGCCTCCCTCACCGTCGCGCAAGACTGGCTCGCCGCCCATCATCAGCGGTTTGGTCGCGCCTTGCTGTTGCGGAACAAAAAAAACGCTGGTCTTGCGCTCACCCGCAATGCCGGCTTCGCGCATGCCGAAACGCCGTTGGTGATGCCGTTCGACGCCGACAACATCATGCTCCCCGATTGTCTTGCCCGCTGTCACGCCCTGATCGAGGAAACCGGCGCCGCCTTCGCCTACCCGACGATGCAGCGCTTCGGCGGCGCCGACGATATTTTCGCGAATCTCCCCTATGACCCGATCCGCCTCGCCCCCGGCAATTACATCGACGCGACAGCGCTGGTGCGTCTTGCCGCCTGGGCGGCGATCGGCGGCTATCACGATATCCGCCCGACAGGCTGGGAGGATTTCGATTTCTGGTGCCGCCTCGCGGAGGCCGGGCTCCATGGCGTGCATGTCGATCAGCCGCTGGTGCGCTACCGCGTGCATGGCAATTCGATGCTGCGCACCATCACCAATATCGAGGACAATCTGCGCACGCTTCGTGCGAAGATGCGAAAGCTTCATCCCTGGACGCTGGAGGGCAGGGTTGCCGATCAGGCGAGCGGGGATTGAGGCGTCAGCACGGCTGGGCCATAAAGCGGCTTCATCCCCGCATCGGGCGGGCAATGAAAAGGGAGGAAACATGCAACGCCGATCCTTATTGCAAGCCGCCGCTGGCGCTGTCGCCTTCAGCGCCTTGCCGATGGCCGCGCGCGCCGCGGAAAAGACCATCGTCTATCTCACCCCTGGGCTCGACCTGCCTTTCTGGCGCTATCTCGCCAAGGGTATCGGCGATACCGCCAAGGCGCAGGGCTATGGCTTTACAGCGCTCGACAGCCACAATAACGCGGCGACGCAATTGAAGAACGCGCAAGACGTCATCGCCCGTGGCGTTGCCGGCATCTGCATCTCGCCGACCGACAGCTCGACCGCGCCGGCGGTGCTCGGGCTCGCCGAGAAGGCCAATATCCCGGTCGTCGTCTCCGATATCGGCACCAATTCCGGCGAATACGTCTCCTTCGTGATTTCCGATAATTTCGACGGCGCCTATGGCATCGGCAAAGTGCTGGCCGCCAAGATCAAGGCCAAGGGCTGGCAGGATGGCAGCTACGGCATGGTCACCATCAGCCAGGCGCGCAAGAACGGCCAGGCGCGCACAGCGGGCTTCCGCACCGCGATGCGCGAGGCCGGCATCACCAAAGAAGTGCCGCTCCAGCAAATGCAGTCCTATACGACGGATGAGACCTTCCACTTCGTCCAAGACATGCTGACCGCGCATCCCGATCTCCGTGGCCTCTTCATCCAGACCGACCAGCCGACCACCGGCGCCCTGCGCGCGATCAAGGCAGCGCGGCGCGAGGGGCAGATCCTGGTCGCCGCCTTCGACGGCACGCCTGAGCTCGTGCAACTGATCAAATCCGGCCAGGTGGTCGGCTCGGGAATGCAGCAGCCCTATGAAATGGGCGTGAAATCGGCGGAAGCCCTGCTCATGCATTTCCGCGGCGCGAGCGTGCCCAAGCAGACCACGGTGCCGATCCTGGTGATCACCAGCGAGAATGTCGATCGCATGCTGCCGGTCATCAAGCGCACGGTGTTCGCCGGCGAACTGCCCTGATGGCAGGCGCCGCGGCGGCGAAGGCGGCGGCGCTTTCGCCGTCGCCGCTTCTCGAGGCGCGCGGGATCGAAAAGCGCTTCGGCCAGACCCACGCCCTCGCCGGCGCAGATTTCGACCTTGCGGGCGGCGAGGTGCATGGGCTGCTCGGGGCCAACGGCGCCGGCAAATCTACGCTTTCGCGCGTCATCAGCGGCCATGTCCGGCGCGATGGTGGCACCTTGCTCTGGCGTGGCGCCGCGTTTGACCCGAGCGGCCCGCGCGAGGCGCTCGCCGCCGGGATCGGCATGGTGATGCAGGAGACCAGCCTCGCCCCTGATCTCTCGGTCCTCGAAAACATTTTTCTCCCCGACCTCGCGCGCCCCGGCTGGCTCCGACGCGGCACCTGGCGGGCGCGGGCGGAGGACATTCTCGCGATTCTCGGCCAGACCTCCTCGCTCCCGCTCGCGGTCGAGGTCCGGCGGCTCTCGGCGGCGCAGCGGCAATTGGTCGAGATCGCCAAGGCGCTCGCCGTCGATGCCGCGCTGATCATTTTCGACGAGCCTACCGCCTCCTTGAGCCCGAGCGAGGTCGAGCGGCTGTTTGACGTCATGGCGCGCCTTCGTGCCGCGGGGCACGGCCTCGTCTTTGTCTCGCACCGGCTCGAGGAAGTGCTCGCGATCACCGATCGCGTCACGGTGATGCGCGAGGGGCGAACGGTCGCCCTCGGGCTCGCGACGGCGCGCCTGAGCCAGGCCGATATCGTGCGGCTGATGGTCGGGCAGGAACTCGGGCGCATCCATAACGCGCGCGCCACCATGGACACGGCCGCGCCCGTGCTCACGGTGCGCGGCCTCGCAGCAGCACCGCTGGTGCGCGATGTCTCGTTCACGCTTCATCGGGGCGAAATCCTCGGCCTTGGCGGGCTAGTCGGCGCCGGGCGGTCGGAGACGCTGGAGACCCTGTTCGGCCTGCGCGCCAAGACCGCCGGCGACATCCATCTCCATGGCCGCCCGTTTGCCGCCCGCCATCCGGCGCAAGCGATCAGGGCCGGCATCGCCTTCGTGCCCGAGGATCGGCGCGGCCAGAGCATCGTGCCCGATTTCTCGGTGCGCGAAAATCTTCTCCTTGGCCATCTCTCGGCCCATCGCGGCTTTGGCCTCGGCTATCGCGCCCGCGAGGCGCGGGTCAAGGCCCTGCTCGAGACCCTCGAGCTGCCGCAAGAGCGGCTGCTCGACGCCAACATGCTGAATTTCTCGGGCGGCATGCAGCAAAAAATCATTCTCGCGCGCTGGCTTTTGCTCGGCCCCAAGGTGCTGCTCCTCGACGAGCCGACCAAAGGGGTCGATATCGGCACCCGCGCGGCGATTTACGCCATGCTGCGTGACGCCGCCGACGCCGGCACCGCGATCCTCGTCGTTTCCTCGGATTTCGAGGAATTGCTCGGGCTTTGCGCGCGCATCGTCGTCATCAGCGACGGCACCACCAGCGCCGAGATGGCGAGCGCGGTGCTGGATGAAGCCAAGCTCACCCTGTTCGCCGCACCGCGCAGCTCGATGGCGGCAACCACGCGGTTGCTCGGCGAACTGGCCGAGGAAACCGGCGGCGCCGCGTTTTGGGCGCTGCGCGATGGCGGGCGGCTATTCTGCCTCGCGCGCGCCGGCGGCGCCGGCGAGGCCGATCCGGGGTTTGCCACCGGTGCGACGCCGCTGTTCAGCGAAACCCGGATCGCCGCCGCACTCGGCGCGGCAGCCGGGGAGGCGCAGGCGCGCTTCATCGCCGAGCCCGATGGCGGCCCGCATACCCTGCTCATCCCCGTGCGCAGCCATCGCGGCCATGATTTCGGGGTGATCGGGGTCTCGGTCGCCCGCCCGCCTTTGCCCGACGCCGCTGCCATCGCCCGGCGCGTCGGCGACCTCGTGACCCGTCAGATGTGAGATCGAACCGGCATGTCAGAGACCATCAACCGGCGGGGCTCGCTCCGCCGCCTCGCCGCGAGGCTGGAGATCAGGATGCTCGGCCTCGCCCTGGTCGTGTTCGTAACCCTCTCCCTCGCCTCGCCCTTTTTTCTGCAGACCAATAACCTCCTCAACCTGCTCGATCAGTCGGTGGTAACCGGGATCGTCTCCGCCGGGATGAGCTTCGTGATCCTGACTGGCGGGATCGATCTCTCGGTGGGCTCGGTGCTCGGGGTGACCGCGGTCTTGATGGGGCTTGCGATGCCGCATGCCGGCATTCTCGGCGGGGTTTTCGTCGCCATCGCCGCAGGCGCCGGGATCGGGCTTTTCTCCGGCGTGCTGGTGGCCCGCTTCGGCCTCGCCTCATTCGTCGTAACCCTCGGCGTGATGGCGATCGGGCGCAGCCTCGCCTATATCTTCTCCGGCCAGAACTCGATCTCCGACCTGCCGCCTGGGTTCAACGACCTCGTCTATACGCCGATCCTCGGCATTCCTTCCAATGTCGCGACGCTCCTCGTGCTGTATGTACTGGCTTGGCTCTATCTCACGTTCACCAAGGGCGGGCGAACGATCTATGCCATCGGCTCGAACCGCGAAGCGGCGCGGGCCGCCGGCCTCAACGTGCTCGCCTACAGCATCCTGCCCTATATCGTCTCGGGCGCGCTCGCCGCGGTCGCCGGCGTCCTGCTCTCAGCACAGATCCTCTCGATCGACCCGCTCGCGGGGACGGCGCTGGAACTCGATGCCATCGCCGCCGTCGTCATCGGCGGGGCCAGCCTCGCCGGCGGGCGCGGCTCGATCATCGGCACGCTGATCGGCGTTATGATCATGGTGATGATCCGGAACGGACTCAATCTGCTCGGCGTCTCACCGTTCTGGCAGGGCTCGGCGATCGGCGCGATCATCATCGCCGCCGTCCTCGCCGAGCGCCTGGTCAGCACGCGCACCGGCGGAGGGTAGCCAGCCGTTTGTGGCCGCCTTTTGCCGCCCCGCGATCGGCACTCTTGCCAAATCCCGCGACTTGCCCGAATGGTTGCGCCACGCGCCTGTAGCTCAACTGGTTAGAGCGGGCCGCTCATAACGGCTTGGTTGCGGGTTCAAGTCCTGCCGGGCGCAGATTGCAATAGAACGGTGCGGCCAAGGCCGCTCATCCGGTTTTCAGCGCGGCAAGGAAGGCGGATTGTGGGATCTCCACCTTGCCGAACTGGCGCATCCGCTTCTTACCTTCCTTTTGCTTCTCGAGAAGCTTGCGTTTGCGGGTGATATCGCCGCCATAGCATTTCGCCGTGACATCTTTGGCGAGCGCGCCGATGGTCTCGCGCGCGATCACCCGCGAGCCGATCGCCGCCTGGATCGCGATCTTGAATAATTGCTTTGGAATGAGATCCTTGAGCCGCTGGCAGATCGCCCGCCCGCGGGTTTCGGCGGCGGCGCGGTGGGCGATGAAGGCCAGCGCATCGACCGGCTCGCCATTGACCAGGATCGAGATGCGCACGAGATCGCTCTCGGCGTACCCGTCCATCTGGTAATCGAAACTGGCATAGCCGCGCGAGACCGATTTCAGCCGGTCATAGAAATCGAACACGACTTCGTTGAGCGGCAGGCGATAGACCGCCATCGCGCGGTTGCCGACATAGGTGAGATCGACCTGCTGGCCGCGCCGCTCGTTGCATAACGTCAGGACGGCGCCGAGATAATCGTCCGGCACCATGATCGTCGCCTTGATCCACGGCTCCTCGATGCGCTCGATGACGCTGCCATCGGGCATGTCGGCGGGGTTGTGCAGATCCTCGATGGTGCCATTGGTGCGATGGATACGATAGACAACCGAGGGTGCGGTCGCGATGAGGTCGAGATCGAATTCCCGCGCGAGGCGCTCTTGCACGATCTCGAGGTGCAAAAGCCCGAGGAAGCCGCAGCGAAAGCCAAAACCGAGGGCGGCCGAGGTCTCGGGCTCGTAATGGAAGCTCGCATCATTGAGGCGGAGTTTGGCGAGGCTGTCGCGCAATTTTTCGAAATCATCGGCGTCCACGGGATAAAGCCCGCACCAGACCACCGGCACCGAGGGCTTGAAGCCGGGGAGCGGCGTTTCTGCCGGGCGGCGATCATCGGTGAGCGTGTCGCCGATCCGGCAATCGGCGACCGTTTTGATGCCGGCGGTGATATAGCCGATTTCGCCGGGGCCGAGATCGGCGACGGGTTGCAATCGCGGCGAAAAAACGCCGGTCTGCTCGATGACATGGACAGCGCCGGTCGCCATCATGCGGATGCGCTGGCCGCGCGCGAGACGCCCATCCTTGACCCGCACCAGGATGACGACACCAAGATAAGGATCGTACCAGCTATCGACGAGCAGCGCCTTGAGCGGCGCCGCGGCATCGCCCGAAGGCGGCGGCAAGCGGGTGACGAGGGCTTCGA
>JAJYXY010000116.1 GCA_021801465.1 Pseudomonadota bacterium | reverse complement strand
AGAGGCCAATTTTCTATTGGATCGACGACGCCAACATTAACCGTCACAAAATATATTAATATCAAGGCCGATGTTGAGGATAAAAACTCCGAAATTATTCTTGCAGTTATAACTTCTATGGCCGTGATTTGTCTGTGAAAAAGTAAGTTTGAATTATTTCGCAGAAGCCTTGTCAGTGGCCCAATTAAATGGCGGGATAGCGTGAGCGGCAGATAGCATGCTACGGCGAGCGTGGTAATGCTCACCTGGTGAAAACCAGACTCAACAACAGACCATATAATCATGACGCCGGTTGCCAGCACAATCGGGTCCATAATGTCCCAGAAAAATCCGAGACTGTGCCGCCCATGCCGCGCTAAAAGGTCGCGCAAGATCAAAGCGCGCACCAGCCCGAAGCGCGTCGCCAAAGCGCGAAAAATTTCCAGACCCATGGGCCGCCCTAACTAATAACGTGAATTTTAGTAACCTGCGTGTTCTGCGGCCGGGCATGGCAAACCATGCCAGCCTCGCGCCATTCCGCCTCACAACGAGCGATTATGGATAAAAAGGCTATCCGATAATAGCGCGGCGGACAAGCTTGAGGCAGGCTCAAGCGTGAAGGTGAGGTCGCCAATGCTGGCGCCAATTATGGCGGGGGGCGTTGACCGAAGGCAGCGACTACTCGGCCTGCTTCTGTATCAAGAAGGTATGGGAAAGACCCGGGAAATCGCCGATCGAACCGTCTTCACGGACTTCAAGAGGAAGGCAATTTTCTTCCCATAGAATACGGAAAATGTCGCGCTGAGGAAGGCAATTCATTTCCATATCAACCTTTCCCCCTTCTAGATATTCTGAAACCCTGAAGGAATATCCTTCGATAAATGTCGGCATTTGAACGAACGCAATGCCAGACGGGTTGAGAAGCTTGAGAATATTTCTGAAAATTTCCGCCATCACGGGCGGCGGGTTGTGTTGGAGAACAATGATACTCACGACGAGATCCGCTTTTGGCAGATCTTTGATCTCTCCGATGCTCGAAATCGTGCGAAATTCCACGTTGCCCGCCCCGGTCTTCGCGGCCTGTTCCTGAGCCACGCGAACGTGTGCGGCGGAAATGTCGATCCCCAGGACGTGGTCGAAATGAGAGGCAAGCGCTAAACTCAACCGGCCCACGCCGCAACCATAATCAAGCGCTGTTCCGATTGAGCCCAGATCTACGCCCGACCGCTCAAGTGCCGCGAGGACGCGTTGCACATCGGGGTGCCCCGTAGCGTAAAACTTCTCTACATTTGTCCCGAGATTTTTTTGAAGAAAGTCCTCGCTGACTAGCACCGACCAATGCGGCTCGTTCTCGCCGAAAGCGCGCCACTTCTCGGCGATACCGTCGAGCATTCGCTCAAGATCGCGGGCAGCAGCGGTGGTCTCGACATCTAGCGCGCGCTGATCGATCCATCGGCCAACGAAAAGTCCCTTTGCCGCCGACAATGCCGCGCGATGTTCAGCACAGTTGAAGAACATGGCCGCGACGTCGGCGATATCGGCCGCGCGATCACACAAAAGTTCCATGAAGTGCTCAAAGCCGACCTTATCAGGCTCGCGCCCCAATACACCCAAATATAGGGCTCTTACAATGTTTTCATAGTTAGCGCGTTCCTTATCACTCAACATGTATTCGCCGACCTTTTCAGAATGGATAAACAACCATATCGCGATCATAACTTGCGGTCAACGGCCTCGAAAGCCCGGGTGGTCACCCGATCGGACGTTCGCGGCCGCTGACTGGCTACCAGCTCATGCGGGTACCGACTCGGCGACTTCAATCGTCACGTGGCCGGCCGCGGGGACGCGGGGCCAACCGAGGCGCCGGGCTCTGTTTCGAAAAAGCCGAGCCGGGCGAAAAGGTCGCGTAAGATCAAAGTGCGCACCAAGCCCAAGCGTCTCGCCAAGGTCCGAAAAATTTCCAAGCCCATGGACCGCCCTAACAAAGTGAATTTTAGTAACCGGCGTGTTCTGCGACCACGCATCGCAAATCATGCCAGCCTCGCACCGCTCCACGTCACAACAACCGATTTTAGATAAGAAGGTTATCCGATAACAGCGCGGCGGACAATCTTGAGCCAGGCAAGAAGCGGACGGTCGCTGCGGCTGCGGCGGGGCGAGCGCCAAGGCGAGGCGCAAGTTCAACGCTTAGTTCTAAAAAACATATTGATCATCAGCAGGTCACGGGCGCAAAGTAGGCCTTTAGCGCCACGTTTTTTTGCACAGAGAGGATAGCGCAGCGCCTTCAGATAGCGCCGGTCATCACACTCCCTTCTCACCGCGCTTCGACGGCACTGCACGGAACATTTCAACCGCCAGCGTCTAGCCCTCCTCCGTCATTCCACGCAGCATGGCAGGCCCCAAGTCGCCAGCCGCTCATCGTTTCGACGAAATGCCGATTTGGGCATGCCTTAAATCTATATATCAAAAATTCTGCCCACGCAACCCAAAACGTGTCCTGTAAAATTTAACCTAACTCACTTGGAGGGTCAATAAAAATAATGAGTCATTGTTTATTTTATTGTCGATTTTTTCCATAATTACGCCAATTTCTATCATCGAGCTTATACTGAAGATCTATTTGCGAATTTGCAAAATAACTCCAATCAATTGGTTGTATTTTTAGAGGGCGACCTCCTGTTATTGCTGCATGTATCTGATAAGCCAAAATTGATAACGTGAAATTTGTTGGGCCTGTCATATAATGTATATCGAATGGCTTATTGTTCGACACGCAATCGAATATATGATTTGTTGCCCGCACAAGAGCTTGCCTAATTATAGGATTTAGCCGCCCGGTGATCAATGGGGCATTGCCAAAATAACACTCTGGGCCGTCTAACCCAAAATTATGCGCGAGAAAGTCCCTAAGCGAAATACCTTTAACTCCTTCACTGGTCGATTCTCGAATAATCGGATTAACAATAAGTAGATCATTTCTATCATTTTCTATTAAAGGAAGTGGCACCTTGTTCATATCATCTGCGTCTACATAAACACCTCCGCATATGTATAAATATGCTAGGCGAAAATAGTCTGATTTCATCGCTGGATGATCGCACTGGTCATATGCAAAAGTAATATATGACGGGAAATTAGAGCATATAAAATCTCTAGCCGAATTTTTATTGAATAGAGTGTAGGAATAATCAACTGCTGACCGTCTCCATCCTTCCGTGAGCTCACGAACATCATCAGGCAATTCTTCTGAATCCCAAAACTGTATAATATTAACTGGAGATAAATTCTCTTTATATACAGTAATTTTGTTAAAGTCGACCTGTCCCTCTGAAACAATTAATCTGCATAGTTGATAGCAATTATTAGAAGAAAAATCATAATATATTTCATCAATAACACTTGTGTCAAAATTATATTTAAGATCGGATTTTATAAGATTTTCAATAGAGTCGAGAGTTTCTCCCTCTCTCAATAGCTGCGAATAAAAATTTTTCTCAAAATTAGAAGTTAGTCTCTGTTCTTTAACCCGAGATAATAAGTCTACAACATGTAAATTTGGCATATCCCCTACCATATAACGATCCCTTTCCACTTTACTCGCGCGACTGCGATCAAAAAATCTACCGAAGGCCACCATCTCGGTAGTCGATTTATTAACCTAAAAACCAGCTTAGAATCAATCCATCCATATCTTGTGGCGTAAAGTTCGAGACTAGCCCGCATTTCTCACCCGGCTTTCTAACGGCGTGATTGGCACGACGGTAGCGGCGTTGTGATGCCGGCTGGGTTGGCTGTGGGGGCGATGTTAGCCCGGCGCGAGCGATGCCGAACTCATATTGCCATGGATCGGCTGACGCTATAGCGACGTGGAGGCGCTGGATGCCGCGTGTCACCCGGGATTGCGTAGCGTGGCTCCAATCTACTTGAGAATTGGAGTCTCCGAAAATCCCGGGGCGGTTCGGTTGACCATTGAATTGCCTAAGTCGAATGTCTGCAACCAGACATTGTGGGTGGAATGCAAGGGACATGAGGGTTCGGACGTGAAATCAACCATCGAGTCAATTTTCGGAGCTATCAGCAACGTTCGCGAGGGGGCGAACAACATTTCCTCTGCCGGGCAGATTTTGGCGCGCGCCGACAAGGCGCGCGACGCGCGGGCGTGGGACGAGGCGCGGTCGCTGTATCGCCAGTTTCTTGCGAAAGAGCCGAACCGGGCAGATATCTGGGTGCAGTTGGGGCATGCGGCAAAGGAGTCCGGGCATCGCGACGAGGCTCAGTCGGCCTATCTGCGTGCCATCGAGATCGCTCCGGAAGTCGCTGACACGCATCTGCAACTTGGGCACCTGCTGAAGCTGATCGGGGAAATCGAGGCGGCGATGGCTGCCTATCAGCGGGCGTTTGAACTTGACCCACGGCTCGCGGACGCGAAACGGGAGTTGCAGCACCTGGGGTTCGACAGCGAGATGCTGATCGATGCCGACTCACCGACGTTGGAAAGCTCGACCACGCGCCTGGTGCTCGATCTTTCCGACGTTTTTTTCTATCTGCGGCATCATGACACGGTCTCTGGCATCCAGCGCGTTCAGCTTGGGATCGCCGAGGCAATTCTTTCCCAAAAACTGACCGACCAATTTCAGATTGTTTTCATCACCGGGTCTGACGATGGTGGTTTTATCGAGATTGATAATGATTATCTCCGAAATATTGTTTCTGAATTGAAAAAACAGAAAGTCAGTCATGAAAAATTGAAAGGCTTAATTAGTTCGGCAGGGCAAAACGGGTACACGTTCCGTTGCCGTAAGGGCGACGTTATCCTGATGCTTGGCGCATTCTGGGTGCTATTCGACGTTATCGAACGATGCATTCGTCTTAAGAACGAAGGCGCCGTTATTGGTGTGCTCATCCACGACATTATACCGATCACCCACTCAGAATACTGCGACGACTCCCTCTCAGACAGTTTTTATTTTGCTCTGGAGGGCATTCTAGAGATGTCGGACTTTATACTCACGGTGTCAGATCACTCCGGAAAAGAACTGACGAAATATATAGAGAAGTTCACCCTTCCCAAGCCGCCGATCCGGACCCTTCATCAGGCCCATCAGACCATGGACACGCCTCGCCCTTCGCGTGCGGTTTCGAAGCGCGTTAAGGATATCATGTCTGAGCCATACGTTCTTTATGTATCAACGATTGAGATTCGAAAGAATCACATCTACCTTTTCCGTATATGGAAAATGCTGCAAAGAGCCGGCGATGTCCCTGTGCCGCGTCTCATCTTTGTCGGCCGCGCCGGATGGCGGGTGAGCGACCTGATGGAGCAAATAAAGAGCACGAACGGCCTCGATGGGCGGATCAGGCTTATTCATGGCCTCTCCGACGTGGAGTTAGCCGAACTCTATCGTCACGCGCAATTCACCGTTTTTCCAAGCCTCGAGGAGGGCTGGGGGCTGCCGGTCGGCGAAAGCCTGATATTCGGCCGGCCGTGCGTCGCCTCCAACAGCAGCTCAGTCCCCGAGGTTGGCGGCGATCTAGTCGATTACGTTGACCCGCTTAACGTGACCGAGGGATACAACGTCATCCGGCGTTTCATCGTCGATGAAGCCTATCGGGAGCACCGCGCCGAGCGCATCAAGCGCGAATTCAAGCCAAGACGCTGGCATGACGTTGCGATCGACATGATCGACTCGGTCTCAAAGATAACGCAAGCGCGTGGATTTCGTTCGCTTTCACTGACGCCTCCGGTGCTGGAGTCCGGGAAGGTCCACAAGAATGGCCATTCCAACAATCGCGTCCGGTTCATCCGCAAGGAGGGCGGGAAACCCATCCAGTTCGCGTTTGATTCGAACTGGTATCCGATCGAGACGTCGCAGCGATGGCTGCGCGGGAACTCAGGGCAGGTCGCCTTCTCAGTGAAAAGCCTGGACCGGAGTCCCGCGGTCGTCGTTATGATCAGCTATGAGGTCCCGCCGTGGATCGGGCAAAATCGAATCGAGGTTTTTGCGGGTGATGAGGTGCTCGGCACGTTTGACCTTGAGCCTTCGACGCAGCGGAGGATTATGTTCACCGCGCCGGTGGTCGAAAACACGGTGAGATTGCGGTTCGAGGTTCGTGGTGAAATCAATCGTGGCGACGACCCGCGGCCACACCTCTGCTTCGCGGTTCGGGCCTTTGGCTACGCGCCGGTAGCGGACGCGCTGGCGCGTGTCGCTCTGCTCGAGTCCTCGATTGTAATGGCGGGTGGGTTCAGCAATCTTAGTCCTGTGCGTAGATCATACGATGCGGATGCGACGTGATGTCTCCGCGCTGCGCGCGACAAGGCTCGCCGTGATTGCGATGCCCGATTACCCGAATGAGGCCGGCAAAATCCGTCCGCGCGGCCTAAGATAACCCCGCTGCAAGCCGTGCCAGCTCGGCCGGGGTGGGTTTTGACTCGGCCGCTGCCTCCGCCGTCGCCGCCACGGCGTCGTGGATTTGCGCCTCCGTGTGCAACGAGGAAAGAAAAAACCGCAGCCGCGCCCCCCGCTCCGGCACGGCGGGGAACATGATCGGCTGGGCGTTGATCCCGCGCCGGAAAAGCCCGTCGGCCGCGCGCGCCGCGCGCACCGAACTCCCCAAAATCACCGGCACGATCGCCGCCCCGATCGAGCCCCCAGTGTCGAGGCCGCGCGCCTGCGCCTCGGCCAAAAACAGCGCCGCGTTTTGCCGCAATCTCTCCACCCGCCAAGGCTCCTCCAGCATCAGCGCGAGCGCCTTCTCCGCCGCTGCCGCCAAGGGTGGCGAGAGCCCGACCGAATACACGAAACCAGGGGCCGCGCAACGGAGGTAATCGACAATCTCCGCCCGCCCGGCGATATAGCCGCCGCACGCCGAAAGCGTCTTGCTCAGCGTCCCCATCCACAAATCGACGAGGCCGGGGGCGATGGCGCAATGCTCGAAACTGCCCAAGCCACGCGCCCCCAAAACCCCGAGCGCATGCGCCTCATCCACCATCAGCCACGCGCCATGCGCCGAGACGACCTCGGCAAGGGCGGCGAGATCGGGGACATCGCCATCCATGCTGTAATGCCCCTCCACCACCACCAGCACGCGGCGCGCGCTGATCCCGCGCAATAGCGTATCGAGCGCCGCGACATCGTTATGCGCAAAGGTGAAGCGCCGCGCCCCCGAAAGCTGCGCCCCCTGGACGATGGAATTGTGGGCATAGGCATCATGCACGATCGCATCGCCAGCGCCGACCAGACAGCCGATGGCGGTGACGTTGGTTGCATGCCCGCTTACCATCGCCACACAATCCTCGGCCTCATAAAGGTCGGCAAGCCGCCGCTCGAGCGCCCGATGCACTGGCCGCTCGCCCGAGACCAGCCGGCTCGCCGACACCGAAACCCCATACCGCGCCATCGCCGCCGCCGCCGCCTCATGCACGCGCGGATCGCCATTGAGGCCGAGATAGTTATACGAGACGAGATTGATCAGCCGCCGCCCCTCAATCGCCGTCTCCGCCTCGGCGAGCCCGTCATGGGCGCGGAAATAGGGGTTTTCGATGCCAAGAAGGCGGCTCGCCTCGCGCAGGCGGCGGAGCTCAGCGCGCACCCCATCATCGCCGAGCGGCAAGCGCTCGGGCGCGCGCGCCGCCGGCGGCTCCACCCCGCCGCGCCCGGCCAAGCGCCGCAAGAGCGAGGTTTTTGCCCGGTCATTGAGGCCGAACCCGGTCATGGCGCCGGCTCCTGCGACGGCGTCGCCGGCGCGCTTTCGCCCGCCATCTCCCCCTCATGGCGAAGCAGCGCCGAAGCCACTTCCGCCGCCGCCTGATCGCGCCCCTGGATCGAGGCACAAAGCCGCGCCGCCATGCCGGCGAGCGTCGTCTCCGGGCTGAGCGCGAGAAGCGGCACGGCAACGCCAAGTTCGGCCTCGACCGCGGTGCGAAGCTCCACCGCCATCAGGGAGTCGACGCCGAAACTCGCGAGCGGGCGCTCGGCGTCGATCGCGGTGGGGGCACGGCCGATGATCGCGGCGAGCGCGCGCGTGAGGGTCGCTGTGATCAGCGCCACCGCCGCCTCGGGCGCCATCTCGGCGATTTCCGCGCGCATGTCGCGGCCCGTCTCCGCCCGCCGCGCCGAGGCCGGGATTTCCGACCAAAACGGCGCCGAACCGCCCGGAAGCCGCTGGCGGAGATCACGCCAGGCGACATCAGCGAACCCGACCACCGGCCGGCCCGCGGCCAAAAGCCGCGGCAGCGCGGCGAGCGCCGCTTGCGCCGATAGCGCCTCGCCCCCCAGCATCCGGGTCAGCATCTCGCCGACCCGCGGCTCGCGCGTGAGCACGCCGGCATCGCCGATCGGCCCCCATTGCACGCAAAGCGCCGGCCGCCCCGCCGCATGCCGCTCGCGCGCCAGCGCCTCGAGCGCCGCATTCGCCGCGACATAGGATGCCTGCCCGGGCGTGCCGATCGCGGTGGTGACGGAGGAGAAAAGGACGAAAAGATGCAGCGGATCATCACGCGTCGCCTGATCGAGGGCAAGCGCGCCGGCGAGTTTCGGTGCGAGCACGGCGGCGAAACGCGAGGCATCGAGTGCCGCAAGCGGCGCATCATCGAGCACCATCGCCGCGTGCAAGACGCCCACGATCGGCCCCATCTCGCGCCGCACGGTGGCGAGCGTCTCGGCCAGCAGCGGGCGGTCGGCGACATCGACCGCGAATGCGCGCGCGGCGACCCCCATCGCTGCGAACTCGGCCAAAACCGCCTCCGCGCCTGCGCCCGCGGCGCCGCGCCGGCTGAGCAAGGCAAGGTTCCGCGCGCCCTGGCCGGCGAGAAACCGCGCCGCTTCCAGCCCGAACCCGGAAAGCCCGCCGCTTACCACATATACCCCAGCGCGCGGCATCAGACGCGGCGGGGTCGGCGGCGGCGGCGTCGGCTCGGGGAGCAGGACCAGCTTGCCGACATGCCCCGAGGATTGCAAAAGCCGGAACGCCTCCAGCGCGTCGGCAAAGCCGAAACAGCGATAGGGGAGCGGCCGCAACACCCCTTGCGCCAACAGCGCGGCGATTTCGGCAAGCACGGCGCGGCCGAGATCGGGCCGACGGGCGACGAGTTCGTCGGTATCGAGCGCGAAATAGGCGGCGTTGTGGCGAAGCGGGCGCAGCCCGACCGGCGTGTTGCGATAGAGATCGAGCTTGCCGATCTCAACGAACCGGCCAAAGGGGCGCAAAAGCCGCATCCCCTCGCGCATCAAGGGGCCGCTCAGCGAGTTGAGGACGACATCCACCCCCTCGCCGCCGGTCGCCGCCAGGAGATCCTCGGCAAAGCGCGCGCTGCGGCTGTCGAAAACCCCGGCCACGCCAAGCTCGCGCAGCAGACGCCGCCGGAGCGGCGCCCCGGCGGTGGCATAGATCTCGGCGCCACGATGGCGGGCATATTGGATCGCGGCGAGCCCGACGGCCCCCGCCCCGCCATGGATCAACACCCGCTCGCCCGGGCCGAGGCGCGCGAGATGGCCGAGCGCATAAACCGCGGTCATGAACGCGACCGGGATCGTCGCCCCGGCAGCGAAATCGAGCCCGTCGGGGAGTTTCATCACCCCAAGCCGCGGCGTCACCACGTCGCTCGCCAAAGCCGCCGGAGCGACCGCGATCACCCGGTCCCCGGGCGCGAGATCGGCTACGCCCGGGCCGACTGCGCGTACCGTGCCGGCGCATTCGAGGCCGAGCGCCGGGCCGCTGAAGCCATCGAGCAGCGCCTCGTCGGGAAGCAGGCCTTGCGCCCACATGACATCGCGGAAATTCAGCGCCGCCGCCGCCACGTTGATCGCAACCTCGCCCGGGCCCGGCTCGCCGAGCGGCGCCGGTACCCAAGTGAGCGAGCCGAGAAGCCCGGGCCGCCCGACCTCGAGCCGCCGCGGCCCCTCGCGGAAGGCGCCGCGCGGCAGCCCGACCCGGAGCCTGGGCACGAGACGCCCGCCGCGCGCGTGATGGATTTCCGGCTCGTCGGGCGCCGCGAGATCGAGGAGCACGCGCGCGGCCGCTTCATCATCGGAGAGCGTGGCATCGAGCGTGATCACGCTAAACGCGATCTCCGGCCATTCATTGGCTACGACGCGGCGGAACCCGGCCAGCGCCGCGGCGACCGTCGTATCCTCGGCGCTCTGCCCGACGACGAGCGAGACCGTGGCGCCGCTTTCGCTTTGGCCGAGAAGCCGGGTGAGATCGGCGAGGAACGCGGCGAGAGGCTGCATCTCCCCCGCGCGTGTCACGCGGCCGAGATCGTCGGGGGCGAGGATGACGATCGGCGTCGCCACCCCGCTCTCTGGCCGGTGATGCGCGATCTCGGCCAAGGGATGGGTCTCGCCCGACTCCCGCCGTGCGGCGAGCGCCATCGCCAAGGTGTGAGAGAGATCGGCAAACAACGTGAAACGGAGGCTGGGCGCCGGCGTTTCACTCTGCGCGGCCTCGGCGGTCATCAGGGTGAGCGGCCAAAACGGCGCGATCAGGGTGCGCGTCTCGGCGGTGAGGCCGGCCTGCGCGAAGCGTTCACAGAGCGCCGCCCCGGCGCTCGGCGCGACGCCGCCCAGGGCCTCGCGGAAAAAGAATGTGGCAAAGCGGCTCGCCGCTGGCTCGACGCCGATCACCATGCCGCCCGGGGCGAGGAGCCGCGCCAGCGTCTCTGGCGCCGGCGGTGTCTCGGCCGGGCCCGAAAGTGCGAAAAGACTGACGACGACATCGAACCCCTCGCCGGCCGCGCTATCGATCTGCTGCCATGCCATCACCCCGAGATCGGGCACCGCGTCGAGCAGTGGGGCGAGCGCGGCCAGGCGCGCCTCATCGCCGGCCAAAGCGACGAGCCGCAAGCCGATCCCACGCGCCTCCGCCCAACGCAGGAGCGCGCGCACCAGCGCCGCCGTGATGGTGCCGACCAAGCCCACCCGCAGATGCGCCCCGCGCGTGCCGCCCTCCGCCAAAACCCGGACGCTACCGAGCAGCGCCTCGCGGGCGATGTGGGCGGCGGGCGAGGCGCGCAGCGCTTGCTCGGCGAGCGCCTCGGGAAGCAGGGGCTGTGTCGCCGGCGCATCGGCAGTATCGCGCTCTCCGATCAGCCCCGCACTGAGCCAGGGGGCGAGCGCGGCGAGGAGCGCGGTTTCGGCTGCCGCCTCGGGCCAGTCGAAAAACAATGTCTGCCAAACCTCCGCCGCTGGCGGCAGATCATGAGCTGGAACGAGCCGCGTGCCGCCCGCCTCGCGCCCCGCGAGGCCATCCTCCACGAGCCAGCCGATGGCCTGCTCCTGCCGCGCTGATGACGCGGGGGCGATGATCCCCCCCGCGTCGGCCGCCGTCTGCAACGCCTCCCAGGCGGCAAGGCCGAGATAGGCATCCGCGAGCAGCGTCGCCTCGTGGGCATTTTGACCGCCTTCCGTTGCCGCGGCGAGGATGCGCGCGCGCCGCCCGCTGGCGCCGCGTCCCTGCGGCGCTTGGCGCAGGCTCGGCACCTCCTTGGTCGAAAAGCCGAGATCGGCCGCAGCCCCGGCTTTGGAGACGGCAACGAACCAGCAGCCGAGGATTTCGAGCACGATCTCGCCCGCCGCGTCGACGAGGGCGAGATCGGCGGCGAAAGACCGCGGGCCGGCCTCGCGCGGGCGAAGCCACGCCGCGACCGGCCGTGCACCCGCCGGGCGTAGCAAGCGAATACGCCCAAATCGCCACGGCATGACCATGCACTCGGGTGGGATGCGGTCAGCCGGCAGGATGGCGAGCAACGCCTGGAACGCGCCATCGAGCAGGGTTGGGTCGATGAGATGGCCAAGGGCGACACGGTCGATCGCGGGCGGAAGGAGCGAGGCGCGCCCACGCCCCTCCGCCGGATCGCGCCAAACCGCCTCGACACGCTGAAAGGCCGGGCCGTAGGAAAGGCGGAGGGCGGCGGCGGCGGCATAGACGGCATCGGCGCTGATCGCCACCCCGCCTGTTGCCGCCGGCGCCCAGGCGAGGATGGAGGCGGCGCGATCGCCGGGCGCTAGGGTCGCGCTCGCATGCACGGTCAGCGGTTCATCGACGAGACGCTGGCGGCTTGCGAGTTCAAAACGGTCTTCGCCGTGGATCACGGCGCGCGTGCCGCGATCCTGCCCCGGCGCCAGTGGCAGCGGGCGGGCGATTTCGAGATCGAGCAGTTCCAGCACCGCAGCGTCAGGATGGCGCGCCCGCGCCGCTGCCAATGCCATGTCGATCATCGCCGCAGCCGGAAGAAGCGCCGTTCCATCGACGACGTGATCAGCGAGCCACGGCATCACGGCGGTCGAGAGATCATTAGTCCAGACATGGGCGACCAAGGGGTCACGAAAGCCGAGCAGCGGATGCTCGCATACCGGGCTCGCGAGTTCGACGCCCTCGGCGCTCGGGCTCGCGCGGAAAATTTGGCGCTGCCAGGGATAGCGCGGGAGATCGGCGATTACCGCCGGGCCTTGCAGGGCGCGCGCCGCGCCGAGATCGGTGCCGGCGACGAAGCACAGCGCCGCCGCCCGCGCCAGGGGATCGGCTTCGGCCGGCTGGCGGGTCAGAAGCGGCATCACACGGCCACGCTGGCCGGCGGACTGCAACGCCTCGCGCGCGAAGGATTGCAGGACGGGTTGCGGGCCGATTTCCAAAAACACCCGCATCCCCTCCGCGACCAGGCGCTCGAGCGCAGCCTGGAAGCGCACCGGCGCGCGTACATTGTGCCACCAATAGGTGGCATCGAGCCCACCTGCTGCCACTACCTCGCCGGTGACGGAGGAGACCAGACATCCCTCCGGCGCCGCCGAGACAATCTCACCAAGACCGGCGAGCAGCGACTCGTGGATCGGCGCCATCGCCGGGCTGTGAAACGCGTAATCGAGATCGAGCGGGGTGAACGGCCAATCCTCGCGATCGGCGATATCGCGGAGCCGGGCCAGCGCGTCTGCCGGGCCGGCGAGGGTGACCGAAGCGCGGGCGTTGATCGCGGCGATGGCGAGGGGCAAGCCTTCGCGGGCGAGCACGCCCTCCGCCTCCGCGGCCCCAAGACCGAGCACCGCCATCCGCCCGGTACCGTGGGTTGCCTGTTGGGCGTGGCTTCGCTGGATAATGACATGACAGGCTTGGTCGAGCGTCAAGGCCCCGCTGGCAAACGCCGCCGCCACTTCGCCGACGCTATGGCCGACAAACCCCGCCGCCCGCACCCCGAGGGTGCGGAGCGCAATCACGCTCGCCGCCTGGATCGCGAACAAGAGCGGCTGGGCAATGGCGGTTTGGCGCAACGGGTCGGCGAGATTGTCGGAAACCAGACGCGCCGCCACCGACCAGCCGAGTTCCGGCGCGAGATGGGCATCGACTTCGGCGAGGGCGGCGCGAAACTCGGCGCTGAGGGCAACGGCATCGCGCGCCATGCCGCTCCACTGGCTGCCATTGCCGGAGAAAACGAAGGCGAGCCTGCCGGCGACCGCTTCGCCCGCCACCAAGCCGGCGGTCTCTTCCCCGCCTGCGAACGCCGCGAGCCGGGCCGCCATTTCGCTTGCGGTGCCGGCCAGTACCGCGAGCCGGTGGCGATGATGCTCACGCCGGCGCGCGGCACCGGCCAGAAGCGCCCGCGGCGCTTGCGGCGTCTCGGCGGCGCCAAGCCGCTCTCGCCAGGCATCGACCAGCGCCGCGAGCGCCTCTTCGCTCCGCGCTGAGAGCAGCAGCGGCGCGTGCTGATCGCTCTCTTCCGCGTGCGGCGTGGGCTCGCGCGGCGCGGGCGGCGCGGCGATGATGGCGTGGGCATTGGTGCCGCCAAAACCGAAGGAATTGACCCCGGCGATCAGCCCGAGCGGCCCTGCGCGGAGCGCGGTCGGCGTTGTCACCACCGCGAGATTGAGATCGGCAAAGGGGATCCGCGGGTTGGGGGTGACGTGATTGACCGTCGGCGGCACCTCACCACGGCGGAGAGCCAGCAGGACTTTCAAAACCCCGGCGAGGCCGCTTGCCGGCTCGAGATGGCCGATTTGCGACTTCACCGAGCCGATCGGAAGCGGCTCGGCCCGCGCTTTGCCGAGGATGGCGCCGATCGCCCCGGCTTCGATCGGATCGCCGACCGCGGTCCCCGTGCCGTGCGCCTCGACAAAGGCGAGGGCGGTGGGGGAAATGCCGGCGCTCTCATAGACCTCGCGCAACAAGGCGGCCTGGGCGGCGCCGCTCGGGACGGAAAACCCATTCGTCCGGCCGTCCTGATTGATCCCGCTGCCGTGGATCACGCCATGGATCGGGTCTTGGTCGGCGAGCGCGCGGGCCAAAGGCTTGAGGATGAAGACCACCCCGCCCTCGCTCCGTACATAGCCATCGGCGGCGGCATCGAAGGGGCGACATAATCCGTTCGGCGAGAGCATGCGCGCGCGCGCAAACCCGACATAGGATTGTGGCGTGATCAAAAGATTGACACCGCCGACGACGGCGCTTTCGATCTCGCCGCGGCGGATGGCGGCGCAGGCGAGATGGAGTGCGACGAGCGACGAGGAGCAGGCAGTATCGACGGTAAGGCTCGGCCCCTTGAAATCGAACACATAGGAGATACGGTTGGCCATCGAGGAGAGCGCCGCCCCTTGCATCGCCGAGGTATCGAGGGCGGCCGCGTCGGAAAACGATCGCGCCGCGAAATCCCACGATGAGCCGCCGACGAAAACGCCCGCCTCAGAGAGCCGGGAGGAGGCAATTCCCGCCTCTTCCATCGCTTCGTAGGCGAGTTCAAGGAGCAGGCGCTGTTGCGGGTCGATGCTCGCCGCCTCGCGCGGCGAGATGCCGAAAAACCCTGCGTCGAAGGCGTAAATCTCGTCAAGACAGCCGGCGGCGAAGGTGTAGGTTTTGCCACGCTGGCCAGGCTCGGGATGGAAATAGCGCCCCTTCGACCAGCGCCTCTCGGGCACTTCGGCGATGGCGTGGCGCCCCGACCAGAGAAGCTCGGCGAAGGCCTCAGGGGTCGCCCCGCCCGGCAACCGGCACGAGAGCCCGACGATCGCGATCGCCGATCCCATTCCCCCATCCGGCGGTGCTTCGGAATAGGAGGCGAAGGGGCTGATTTTGGCCTGCTCAGTCATCGAATTCCCGTCATGCGTTTGGCCCCGCCGATCAGCGAGAGAAACTTGGCCGCAAACGGGAGCGCCGCCGGGGAAGGCAACCACTACCGCGCCTGCGAAAGATTTATGCCGCGAACGCGGCGTCGAAGACAACCGCATTATTGTGCGCCTGCTCACGCCCGGCAGAAAGCCGGGCCAGGGCCAACGGCACGGGCCACGATCTAGGCGGGCGTTCGGCACGTCGGCAGATGCCACGCCCCGCACCGGACCTTGACTGCCGGAGCGTGACTAACGCGTGATCGTCTCCCGCGCTTGGGTGATCTCGCGCCACCAGAGACCGACCCAAGCCTTGCGCTGCGCCGCCGGCCGGCGGGTTATATCGGCGCGGGCCTCATCAGCCGCCCGGCCCACCCGCGGTTCAGGGGAGGCGAATCGGCTGGTCGGGGTAGCAGAGCTGGTTGCGATCGCGCCAATTCGGCGCGACATAATTGATTTCCATCAGACGGCGGACGCCAATAATCGGGCGCGGCTCGAATCCGTGCCAGGTGTTTGCACCAGGGACGAAAATCACGCCGGAATTGAAGTCTCCCGGAGACTGACCGACCCAGCGTTTTTCGTTGTCGTAGATGTCAGTCCCCCATTCGGCGGCATCCGGGCCGGTGAAGAGATAAATTACCATCGAGAAGAGCTTTTCCGGAATGTCGTGATGCGGCTCTAGCCAGGCGCCATCGAGATCCTGGATGTATTCGATGCGGAGATAGGCGCCGGCAACCGCGATCTCGCATGTCTCCGCCATCACCGCCGCGACCTCCGGCCTTTGCAGCGCCTCGGCGAGGGTCGCGCAGGCCGGGAATTTCTGCCGCAAAACCGGGGTGATGAAAGCGCGTCGGTCATTATAGCTGTTGCGCGTGCCATCGGTGCGCCCGAGATAGGGCGGCGCGATCGGCAAAGTGAGGATGCCGGTGCAAAGATCCTCCGGGAAAACATCACGAAGCAGCCAATGGCGATAGGGCTGGTCATCGCGCCGCGCAGCGCGGACGCTTGCCGAAAAATGCCGCGCGATCACGTCGGCAGAGGGGATTTTTGGATAACTCACCGTCAGATTCCTTTCAGCGCGGCGCCCATTCAATGATCTTATTGAGCACTGGGATGGATTTCGCCATCGCGCTGACATTATGGCGCCAATATTCCCGCCGCACATACCACTCCGAATCGACGAAACAGAGCTGAAGGCTCATCCGTGGGCCTTTCTGCGGAAGAAACCCATGCCATGAATGATCGCATACCCGGAACATCAGCATGCGGCCGAATTCGGGGGCGAATTCGAAAGCGACATCCTCGCGGTCGGCGCTTCGCAGCACTCTGAGCCGGCCACGCTCATAGGGCCAGGCGCGCGTAAACCCAAGCAAAACAGTGACGATTTTGTGCTTCGAGTCGGGATGCGCATAGCCCTCATTGTAATGGCCCGACGTGTTGCCCATCATCACCACCACTGGCGGCCGACGGCTTAAATCCATGTCGAACTTGTCCTCGACCAGCCGGCGGAATCGTGGGCTCAGCAAATCCTGCACAACCGTCGCAAAACGCGGCCCATAGCGCAAACTCGGTAGGCCATAGCTCCCGCGATCGGGAATGAGCGGCGCGTCGGCGAGAACCTCCTCCTTCAAAGACGGCGGCATCGCTTGCTCGACAAAGGCATAATCATAGGGCTCGCGGATCAGCGGTGCCGCGGAGATGGCACTCTCATCGAGCATTCTGAGCGACGCCTCGGTATTCGCCATGAAACTTTCTCCTCATACAACGCGACGATGAGGGGAGATGGAGAGCGTCTGGCGTTCCGCGCGTTGATCTAGATCAACGCGATGGCGTCTCTCTCTGTCGGAAATGGCGCCGTTTTGCCGGGCGGGCGTTAGGCGATCGCCCGCCGTGCTGGAGTTTATGTGTGAAAAAAGACCAATTTCCTCTCGACGTCGCGCGGGCAATGCTCTCGATTTTGCCGCCGCCGGCGGCAAGTGCTGCGGCTCGCATCGGCTTGCGGCTTCTGGCACGCCAGCACCCGCGCCTATTCAAGACATTGGCAGCGTATAAGCCGGCGATGATCGGCATCACGCCGACCGATCTTCCCCACTCATTCTTTCTACGCTACGGCGGTGGCCCGATGACGCTCACCGCCGGGACGCGCCTTGCGCAATCGGGCGATACGCCGACACCGGACGCGGCGATCAAAGGCTCACTCGCCTCTCTCATCGCCCTGCTCGAAGGACGCATCGATAGTGATGCCGCCTTTTTTTCCCGAGAACTCATCGTCACGGGCAATACAGAGGCCATCGTCACGCTCCGCAACGTGCTTGAGCGCGAGGAGATTGCCCTCTTCAGCGCGTCCCTCAGCCTGTTCGGTCCTGCCCAACCGCTCGCCCGCAGGCTTGTGCGCGGGCTTGATCATGCGCTCGGGAGGGCGCGGCGGCGTGCCGTATTGCGCCACGAGGCCCTTCATGCCGAGAGAAAAACGCCCTCACCCTCCTTCGGCCGCGTCGAGCGCCTCGAGCACGAACTCCGTGCTTTCACGACGCGCCTTGCCCGCCTCGAGGCGCAATCGAGACGGCGTGAGGTAATGGGAAGAAAAGAAGCATCATGAAGGGATTTCTCGAACTGGTCTGCCCCGCGGGGACGCCGGCGGCTTTGCGCGTCGCGGTCGATGCCGGGGCGGATAGCGTCTATTGCGGCTTTCGTGATTGTACCAACGCGCGGAACTATCCGGGCCTGAATTTTGATCGAGACGAGCTCGCAGCCGGAATCGCCTATGCGCATGCGCGCGGCGTTCGTGTTTTCGTCGCCATCAATACCTTTGCCCGGGCTGGCAATACCGCGCCATGGCGGGCGGCGATTGACGATGCTGCTGCCGCCGGCGCCGATGCTGTGATCCTCGCTGATCTCGGCCTGCTCGATTATGCCGCGAACCGCCATCCCTCGCTCCGGCGCCATCTGTCGGTGCAAGCGGCAGCGGCGAGCGCACCGGCGATCCGGTTTTATGGCGAGCGTTTTGGTGTTTCTCGTGTCGTTCTGCCGCGCGTTCTGGATGTCGGCGAAGTTTCGGCGCTGATCGGTGACACTGGGATAGAGGCCGAAGTCTTTGCCTTCGGCAGCCTCGGCACCATGGTCGAGGGGCGGTGTTATCTCTCGTCTTATTTCACCGGCCGCTCGCCGAGTTGCGACG
>JAJYXY010000066.1 GCA_021801465.1 Pseudomonadota bacterium | reverse complement strand
GGCAAGCATGAGCGCGACCATGGAGGATTTCGAGCGGCTCGATATCCGTCTCGGCACGGTGATCGACGCCAAGCCGTTTCCCGAGGCGAAAAAGCCTGCGTTTCGGCTATGGATCGATTTCGGCCCGGAGATCGGCGTCAAGCGTTCCTCGGCGCAGATCACGGTGCATTACCATCTCGATCAGTTGATCGGCCGGCAAGTGCTGGCGGTGGTGAATTTCCCGCCCCGGCGCATCGGCCCGTTCGAGAGCGAGGTGCTGACGCTCGGCCTGCCCGACGAGGAGGGCGCGGTGGTGCTGGTGCGGCCCGACTTCAAGCTCCCCGACGGGGCGCGGCTATTTTGAGCGGTGCCGATGCCGCCGGGTTCGATGACGCGTTTCGCGCGACCCTTGCGCAGCTTTTCGTGCTGCGGCGCGATGTGCGGCGTTTTCGGCCCGATCCGCTGCCAGCGGGCACGCTCGAGCGGCTGCTCGCTTTGGCGAGCCTCGCCCCCTCGGTCGGGCTCAGCGAGCCGTGGCGCTTCGTCATCGTCACCGATCCCGCCCGCCGCGCCGCTATCCGTGCGAACTTCGAGGCCTGCAACCAGGCGGCGCTCGCCGGCTATGACGGCGAGCGGGCGGCGCTTTATGCCGGGCTCAAGCTCGCCGGAATCGATGTCGCGCCGGTGCAGTTCGCTGCCTTTTCCGACCACGCGACCGAACAAGGCGCCGGCCTCGGCCGCCAGACCATGCCGGAGATGGCGGACTATTCGGTGGTGGCGGCGATCCACACACTCTGGCTCGCCGCCCGCGCCGAGGGAATCGGCCTCGGCTGGGTCTCCATCCTCGATCCCGCCGCCATTGCAGCCATTCTCGACGTGCCGCGCGAATGGCGATTGGTCGGCTATTTCTGCCTCGGCTATCCGCACGAGGAGGCCACAACCCCGGAATTGCAGCGCCTGGGTTGGGCGACGCGGGGTGACATGTCGGGACGCGTGCTGCAGCGCTGAGTTTTTCACGCGATCGCGCCCCATATCGAGCGCCAGAGCCGCGGAATTTGGACCGCCACCAAGCGCTGGGCGGAAGCCGAAAAAATTTGTACGAAATTAACGTTAAGATCATTTTTACAATAAAAAATTATCCGCTCCTTGCAGCGAGGCAGCGCTCGCGGCACTCTCACTCACACGAAGCGCACAAGAATTGGGCGGATAAAATATGGAAAGAGAACTGATCTCCCTTTGCGAGACCGCATCGCTGGCGCGCAAAAAAAAATCACCGAACGGGCCTCACGCGCGCGTGTTGTGGGCCGGTCCGTTGCTTGGTCTGCTGGTCCTTGCCGGCGCAAGTCAGCCCGCACGGGCGCTGGTCATCGATCCCACGTTTTCGTCCGCTATCACTTCAAGCGCCGACTCCACGACGATCGAAAGCGCGATTACGCAAGCCATTACTTTCTACGATCAGACTTTTACCAACCCTATTACAGTAAACATTGATTTTACGACCAGTAATTCTGCAAATTTTATTGGCCAGAGCCAGTCGGTGGTAGGGACCACATCCTATGCGAGCTACACCGCCGCCCTTCTTGCCAACGCCACTGCAAATCAGAACGCGGTGGAACTTGGCGGCTATGATCATCTCGCGACCGGCAATCAGGCGCCGCAAATCATGGCGACCAGCGCTGATTTGCGCGCGCTCGGTCTCAGCGTGCCGGACGGGGCTTTCGGCGGGACGATCACCCTCAGCAGCTATTATCTCGATGGTTTCGGCGGCTCCGGCAGTTATGCCCCCAACCCGGCCATTCAGCACGAGATCGACGAAGTGCTCGGGATCGGCGGCGCCGGATCGACGTTGAATTACCTCGTGAACAGCGGCGGCAGCGCCGCGAACGCGGTCGGTGCGCCGATCATCAACGGCGAGCCGACCATTGGCCCGCTCGATCTCTTCCGCTATGCCGCCTCGGGAACGCCGAGCTACAACAGCGCGGGCTCGGCGACGTCGTATTTTTCCCTCGATGGCGGGCACACCAATATCGAGCCCTTCAATCAGAACTCGTCCGGCGATTACGGCGATTGGGGGACGACTGTGACCCCCGAAGTCCAGGATGCGTTTGGCAGCGGTGCCAATGTCGCGCTGACTCTGGCGTCCCCCGAGGTGCTCGCCTTGCAGGCGATTGGCTATGATACCGTGCCAGAGCCGGCGAGCGCCGTGCTCTTCGGCAGCGCGCTGACGGGGCTTTTCTACACCCGCAGGCGTGTTTTCCGGCGCGGCTGAGGGGGCGGGCGCGTTGACCGGCGCGAGGGGCGGCCTTATCTGACGGCAGTAGCCCCATCCCGGCCAAGGCGCGGGGATGGGGGGTTGCTTTCGTCAGCGCCTGACCTGGAAGGCTATCGCATGTTTGCCCGCATCGCCCGCTCCTTGTTCGGCACGGCCAATGACCGCTCACTTAAGGCGTATCAGCGCCGGGTGCCTGAGATCAACGCCTTGGAGCCCAGTCTCGCCGCCCTCTCGGATGAGGCCTTGCGCGGCCAGACCCCAGCGCTCCGCGCCCGCCTCAGTGAGGGGGCGAGTCTCGACGATATCCTGCCGGAAGCCTTCGCGACCGTGCGCGAGGCAGCTAAGCGCGTGCTTGGCCTCCGCCATTTCGACGTGCAGCTGATCGGCGGCATGGTGCTGCATGACGGCAAGATCGCCGAGATGAAAACCGGCGAGGGCAAAACCCTGGTCGCGACCTTGCCTGTCTATCTCAACGCGCTGGCCGGCAACGGCGTGCATGTGGTGACGGTGAACGACTATCTCGCCCGCCGCGACGCCGAATGGATGGGCCAGATCTATGGTTTTCTCGGCATGACCACCGGGGTCATCATCCATGGGCTCGACGATGCCGAGCGCCGTGCCGCCTATGCCGCCGACATCACCTACGGCACCAATAACGAATTCGGCTTCGACTATCTGCGCGACAACATGAAATACCGGCTCGAGGACATGGTGCAGCGCGATTTCAGCTACGCCATCGTCGACGAGGTTGACAGTATCTTGATCGACGAGGCGCGCACCCCGCTGATCATCTCCGGCCCGGCCGAGGATTCCTCTGATCTCTATCGCCGCGTCGATGAAGTCGTCGCCGTGCTCGTCAAGGAGCCGAGCAATTTCGACAAGGACGAAAAACTCCGCACCGCGACGCTGACCGAAGCCGGCGCCGGCGTCGTCGAGGACGCGCTGCGGGCCGCCGGCATCCTGACCGAGGGCAATCTCTACGATATTTTCAACGTCACCCTCGTCCATCACGTCCAGCAGTCGCTCCGTGCCCATGTGCTGTTCACCCGCGACGTCGATTACATCGTGCGCCAGGGCAAGGTCATCATCATCGATGAGTTCACCGGCCGCATGATGGAGGGCAGGCGCTATTCGGAGGGTCTGCATCAGGCACTCGAAGCCAAAGAGCATGTCGAGATTCAGCCTGAGAATCAGACCCTGGCCTCGATCACCTTCCAGAATTATTTTCGCCTCTATCCCAAGCTCGCCGGCATGACCGGCACCGCGATGACCGAAGCCGACGAATTCGCCGAGATCTATAAGCTCGACGTCGTCGAAATCCCGACCAATGTTGCGGTGACGCGCGATGACCAGGATGACGAGGTCTATCGCACGGCTGCGGAAAAATATGAGGCGGTGGCCAAGCTCATCGCCGAATGCCGCGCCCGCCGCCAGCCCGTCCTGGTCGGCACCGTCAGTATCGAGAAAAGCGAAATCCTGAGCGGTCTTCTCAAGAAGAAAAAAATTCCCCACGCCGTCCTCAACGCCCGCTTTCACGAACAGGAAGCGGAGATCGTGGCGCAAGCCGGCGCCCCTGGCGCCGTCACCATCGCGACCAACATGGCCGGGCGCGGCACCGACATCAAGCTCGGCGGCAATCTCGAGATGCGGCTCAAGCACGAGCTCGCCGACATCGCCGATGATGCCGCCCGGACCGCCCGCGCCGAGGCGATCCGCGCCGAAATCGCCGCCGCCGAGGCGATCGTCAAGCAAGCCGGCGGGCTGTTCGTGATCGGCACCGAGCGGCATGAGAGCCGGCGCATCGACAATCAGCTGCGCGGCCGCTCCGGCCGCCAGGGCGATCCGGGCGCCTCACGGTTTTTCCTCTCCCTCGAAGACGATCTCATGCGCATCTTCGGCTCTGATCGCATGGGCGGATTGCTGCAGAAGCTCGGCCTCAAGGATGGCGAGGCGATCGTCCATCCGTGGATCAACAAGGCCCTCGAAAAAGCGCAGAAAAAAGTCGAAGCGCGCAATTTCGACATGCGCAAGAATGTTTTGCGTTACGACGATGTGGTGAACGCGCAGCGGAAAGAAGTCTATGCCCAGCGCCGCGAATTCATGCACACCGAGGATGTCAACGAAACCATCAACGATATGCGCGAAGAGGTGATTGCGACCCTGATCACGCGTCGCATTTCCGAGCGCAGCTTCGCCGAGCAATGGCAAAGCGCCGAACTCGCCGACGATGTTCGCCGGGTGCTCAATCTCGATCTCCCCATCGGCGAATGGGCGAAGGAAGAGAATATCACCGGCGAGGAAGTGGAGCGCCGCATCAAGCGCGCGGCGGAAGCCCATCTCGCCGCCAAAGCCTCCAATGTCGGCCCCGATCTGATGCGATTCATCGAGAAATCGCTGCTTCTGCAAGTGCTCGATCAGGCATGGAAAGAGCATTTGCTGGCGCTCGATCATTTGCGCCAGGGCATCGGTCTGCGCGCCTACGGCCAGCGCGATCCGCTGAACGAATACAAAAGCGAGGCGTTCGCGCTGTTCAATGCCATGCTCGACGAGTTGAAGGAGCGGGTGACGATGCTGCTCTCGCGCGTCGAGCTGTCGCCGGACGCGCCGCCGACGCCGGATTTTCAGCCGCAACCGAGCCCGATGACCGAACGCCATCCCTCGCCTGCGGGGATTTCCTCGTCTCTCGACGCCCTGGATCCGGAAGCTGGCGCGCTCGCGACTCTCACCCTGAGCGCGGCCGAGGAAAGCGCGCGCGATCCATGGGCCGCAACGCCGCGTAATGCGCCTTGCCCCTGTGGTTCGGGGAAAAAATACAAGCATTGCCATGGGCGCGCCTGATCGCGCGCTGTTTTCGCGTCGTTTGCTGCATCGCTCGCGGCATGATTTGCGGCTTTTGTGCCCGCGCCGCTTTTTCGGCGTCAATCTGACCCGCGGCGCCTAGGGGGCGCGTTCGTGGCCTGTTGCCCGCCCCGCGTCAGTGTCCTCATGACGACGTTCAACGGTGCGGCCTATCTTCGCGAAAGCATCGACTCGGTGCTCGCGCAGGATTTTACGGATTTCGAATTCATCATCGTCGATGACGGCTCCACCGACGCGACCCCCGCGATCCTCGCCACCTATAACGACCCCCGCCTTCGCATCCTGCGCACGCCGCGCAATCTCGGGGTGGTCGGGGCGCGCAATTTCGGGTTTGCGACCGCCCGCGGCACCTATCTCGCCGCGCTCGACCACGACGATGTCAGCACGCCGGCGCGTCTTGGCACGCAATGCGCCTATCTTGATGCGCATCCGCAGGTGGTTTTGGCGGCGAGCGAAATTCGCGTGATCGAGGATGGGCGCTTGCGCACAGAGCATCACGCGCGCGGCGGTGATCCGGTGCTGATGCGCTGGATGCTGCATGTCGATAATCCGCTCACCTGGTCCTCGGTCATGGTCCGTCTCGAGGCGATACGTCGTCTCGGCGCGTTCATGGATGCGGAATTTCAGTATTCCGACGATTTCGATCTCTATCATCGGCTTCTTGCGTTAGGCGATATCGCGCGCCTCGAGACGCCGCTCACCCATTTTCGTCTTCATGGCGCGAGCGCGTCGCACATCGCGCGCGGCGCGCTGATCGAGAGTGCCGCCCGTATTTTCGAACGCGCCTATAAACCCTGGTTTGGGGAAGATGCGGCGCGCGCGGGGGCGCTTGCCGCGCGTCATTTCTCCGGCCGCAGAAGGCCGCCCGATCTCGCGGCGCTGCGCGCGGCGGGCGATGTGCTGGAACGCGTGCTTGCAGGTTTTTGCCAAGCGCATCCCCTCGATCCCGCCGCGCGCCGCGCGATTGAGAGCCATGCCGGGTGCCTCTGGTGGCGCCTTGCGCGCGCAACCCTTCGCGCCGGCAGCCCGGCCGCCCTCCGCGACTATCGCGGCCACCCAGCCTTGCTCGGGGAGTGGCGGGCGGGCCCGCGCGACATCGCGCAATCGCTGCTGATCGGCGCTCTCCGCCGCCCCCGGCTGACGCGCGCCTTGCTTTCGTGGATGCGGGGCTGACGCAGGCGTTTCATACCAGAGCGCCGTCAGTGTCTCACACGCCGGCATGAGAGATGAAGCCGCACGCATCCGCTTGCGCCGATCAGCAGCGGGTTGTATCGCCGATCGGGGACAGAGGAGGAATTTGATGAGCGATAAACTCCGCCAGCAGCGCAATGTCGTCGTCGCCTGCTATCTCGGCTGGACGCTCGATGCGTTTGATTTCTTTATCATGGTTTTCGTCTTGCGCGACATCGCGCGTGAATTCGTGACCTCGGTCACCGCGGTCACCTGGGCGATCACGCTTACGCTCGCGATGCGCCCGGTCGGGGCATTTCTTTTCGGCCGCCTCGCTGATCGCTTTGGCCGCCGGCCAACCCTGATGGCGAATGTGCTCACCTATTCCGTGCTCGAATTCGCCTCCGGCTTTGCCCCAGACCTCACCGTGTTCATCGTGCTGCGTGCGCTCTATGGCATCGCCATGGGCGGGGAGTGGGGGGTTGGCGCCTCGCTCACCATGGAGAGCATCCCGACGCGCTGGCGCGGCACCGTCTCTGGAATTCTGCAAGCCGGATATCCTTCCGGCTATTTCCTCGCCTCTCTCCTTTATCTCGCCATGCCGCTGATCGGCTGGCGGGGGATGTTCATGGTTGGCGTGCTGCCCGCGCTTTTGGTGTTTTTCATCCGCCGCAACGTCCCCGAAAGCCCGGATTGGCAGGCGCGACAGGAACGCCCGCGGGTTGGCTTCATCGCGACCCTCGGGCGCCATCTGCCGCTTACGATCTATGCCATCATCACCATGACGGCGTTCAATTTCTTCAGCCATGGTACGCAAGATCTCTATCCGAGCGCCTTCCTCGGCGGGCAGCATAAATTCTCAGTCGCGACCATCTCGACCATCGCCATGATTTACAATCTTGGCGCGATGGCCGGCGGCCTGCTATTTGGCACGCTCTCGCAACGGATTGGCCGGCGCGCTGCGATCGTGCTGGCGGCGCTGCTATCGCTGCCGGTTTTGCCGCTGTGGGCTTTTGGGACGACGCCGCTCACCCTCGGTCTCGGCGCATTTCTGATGCAGATTTGCGTCCAGGGCGCGTGGGGGGTCATCCCCGCGCATCTCAATGAAATATCGCCACCCGATATTCGTGGCACTTTCCCGGGTCTCGTCTATCAGCTCGGCAATTTTTTCGCGTCCGCCAACGCGACGCTGCAATCGACCATCGCCGATCATATGGGCCATGATTATAGCTATGCCTTGGCCGGTGTTGCCGGCATCGTCGCGGTGACGATCGCGGTTCTCATCGGCTTCGGCCGCGAAGCCCGGCATCAGGATATGGGGGGCGGGTGAGGCGCGCGCTCCCTCTCGCCCCCGCGCTCAGTAGGTCGCGCGGCCGCCGGAGATGTCGAACACGGCGCCGGTCGAGAAGCTCGCCTCGCGCGAGGCAAGCCATGCGACGAGGGACGCAATCTCGCCGACTTCGCCGAAACGCCCGAGCGGAATTTTCGAGAGCATGTAATTGATGTGCTGCTCGGTCATTTGGTCGAAAATCGCTGTCCGTACCGCCGCCGGCGTGATGCAGTTGACGCGAATGTCGGTGTTTGCGAGTTCCTTGCCCAGCGACTTGGTGAGCCCGATGACCGCCGCTTTCGAGGCGGAATAGGCGGCGGCGTTGGGGTTGCCTTCTTTTCCCGCGATCGAGGCGATATTGACGATGCGGCCATAGCCGGCCTCGCGCATGAAGGGCACTACGGCACGGCAGCTATGAAAGACGCCGTGGAGATTGATATCGATCACCCGCCGCCAGGCATCCAGCGGATACTCCCAACTCGGCACGTTGGGGCCGGAGATGCCGGCGCTCGCGACCAGAATATCGAGCCGCCCGAGTGCCGCGGCACTGGCTTTGGCCGCCGCCATTACCGCCTCGGCATCGGTGACATCGACGGCGACGCTGTGGGCTTCGGCGCCGAGCGCGCGCCGCGCCGCGGCCAGGGCCGCCTCGTCCTTGTCCCAAATACTGACCCGCGCGCCCTCGGACGCCAGGCGTTCGGCGCAGGCAAAGCCGATTCCCGCCGCGCCGCCGGTGATGATGGCGCCTTGGCCCTCGAAACGCTGCATCCCGTTCATCGCTTTCTCCCTTGCCTCGAGGAAAAGGCGTAATCCGGGTTGACCGCGCCGGCAAGAGGCCGGAAAAGAGGCCGCCATGAACGCAAATAGCCAACTTCCCCGGATTTTTTCTGGTATCCAGCCCTCCGGCGTCCCGACGCTTGGCAATTATCTCGGCGCGCTCCGCAACTGGGTGCATTTGCAGGCGGGGCACGAATGTATTTTCTGTGTCGTCGATCTCCACGCCATCACCGTCTGGCAGGAGCCGCGCGTCTTGGCGTCACAAACCCGCGAAATGGCGGCGAGCCTCATTGCCTGCGGCATCGACCCCGAGCGCCACATCCTGTTTCACCAATCAGCGGTGCGCGCGCACGCGCAGCTCGCCTGGATTTTCAACTGCGTCGCGCGCCTCGGCTGGCTCAACCGGATGACCCAGTTCAAGGACAAAGCGGGGAAAGACCGCGAGGCGGCATCGGCCGGGCTCTATGTCTATCCCAACCTGATGGCGGCCGACATCCTCGCCTATCACGCAACGAGGGTTCCGGTCGGCGACGACCAGAAGCAGCATCTCGAACTCGCAAACGATATCGCGCAGAAATTCAACCATGATTACGGGGTTGATTTCTTCCCAGCGATCGAACCGCTGATCATGGGGCCGGCGGCGCGGGTGATGAGCTTGCGGGATGGCAGCAAGAAAATGTCGAAATCCGACCCCTCTGAGCAGTCGCGCATCAATCTCACCGATGACAATGACGCGATCGCGCTCAAGATCCGCCGCGCCAAGACCGATCCCGCGCCCTTGCCGAGCGAGCCGGCGGGGCTGGAGGGGCGGCCGGAGGCGCGCAATCTCGTTGGCATCTACGCCGCCTTGGCCGATCTGCCGGTCGCCGCTGTGCTCGCGGAGCATGGCGGCAGAGGGTTTGGCGCTTTCAAGGAGGCGCTGGCGGCGCTGGTGATCGCGCATCTCGCGCCGATCGCCGCCGAGACCAGCCGGCTTCTCGCCGATCCCGGCGCGATCGAGGCGGTGTTGCGCGCGGGGGCGCGCCGGGCGGCCGCGATCGCCGATCCCATCGTCGCCGAGGCCGAACGCCTGGTTGGTTTCATCGGCCACGCATGATCCTGCTCCGCCACGGCCAGAGCCTGTTCAACGCCCACTTCACCGAGACACGGCGCGATCCCGGTATTCGCGACGCGGCCTTGACCCCGCTGGGCCACGCCCAGGCCGAGGCGGCGGCGAAATCCCTCGCCGGCGAGCGGATCAGCCGCATCATCGTCTCCCCCTATACCCGCGCGCTACAAACCGCTGCCCCGATCATTCGCCGCCTCGGCGTGCCGGCCGTCGTCTCGCCCTTGGTGCGCGAGCGTTACGCCTTCGCCTGCGATATCGGCACGCCGGCGAGCGAATTGGCGCGCGCTTGGCCGGCGCATGATTTTTCCGCGCTCGAGGAAGTCTGGTGGCCGGCGATGGAGGAGACCCAAGAGAGCATCACCGGCCGCGCCGCGCGCTTTCGCGCTGAGATCGCAGCACTGCCCGACTGGCGCGAGGTGCTGGTCGTTGCCCATTGGGGGTTCATCCTGGCGCTGACCGGCGAAAGCATCGCTAACGGCGAATGGCGCCGCTGCGACCCCGCAGCCCCGCCACCGGAGCGCATCGTCTGGCATCCCTGAGGCGGACTGGCCTGAAGCGGACTGGTTTATTTTCCTCGACAATTTCCATTGGAAAAGCGTAAATTTTTGTTTAACCTCTCGAGGCAGAGGATGAGTATGGTCTCGTAAAAAAAATAATCGTCTGCGTCAGACGCGAAAATAACGGCGCCGGCGTGGACGTTGCTGATTTTTTTCTTTTACGAATTTATGTCCGCAGCGCCGAGATGGCGGTAGCGAGATGACAGCGCCGAGATGACGCGAACGAGATGACGGGGAGATGTGAGCATGTCGAGCACGAGCGTGACCGCCACCACCACGCAACCCGTGGTCGTAAGCGCGGGCGAGACACTCACGATCACATCGCTCGGGACGATCGACACCGCCGGGACATCCGCCGTCTATGCCGGGGCGAGCGCGGGCGGGGTGGTGATCTCGAACCAAGGCAGCATCGCCGCAACTGGCACCCTTGCGCCCGGCGTGAGCCCCTTTGCCGGCGTGCTGCTCGAAGATGGCGGCAACGTCACCAACGCAGCGGGAGGACAGATCAGCGGCTATGAAGGGGTCGATTTCCAAAACGTAGCCGGAACGCTCGTCAATTTTGGCGCGATCACGGCAACCGGGGCCTCTGACGGGTTCGGCGTTTATCTCGCGGCGGGCGGAACGATCACCAACGAGGCCGGTGCCAGTATTTCCGGCCTCAGCGCGATTGGCAGCAACGGGGGCATATTTGGCTCCGCCGCCAGCATCGATAATTCCGGCACGATCAGCGGCAGCGGAACAACTGGCGTCGGGATTGTCCTCGGCGATGGCTCCCGCATCAATAATGTAGGAACCATCACCGAGACCGCGAGCGGCATCCTTCTCGGCGGTGGTAGCGTCAGCAATAGCGGCGCCATCATCGGCTATGATGTCGGCGTGACGCTCTATAGCGCGGGGACGATCACCAATAGCGGCGCCATCGCGGGCACAAGCACGTTCAATTCGGTTGGCATTGAACTCGCCGGCGGGCTCGTGAGCAATGCCGCCTCGGGACAAATCACGGGATTGAACGGCATTATCGTAATCAGCAACGGTGTCCCCGGGGCGGAAGCAGGCACGATCATCAATAGCGGCACGATTACCGCAACCGGCTCCTTTGGCGCGGGTGTGACGTTCGGCACGCCGATTTTCGATGCAAGCGCCCCTGCCGGCATCAGCGCCACCACCCCTTCCGGCGGCGGCGCGGGGGGGACAGTAATAAACTCCGGGACGATCGCGGCTATCGGCACCAACGGTGTGGGGATCGCTCTCACCAGCGGCGGTGTCATCGCCAACGCCGCGACCGGCACCATCACCGGCTATATGGGCATTGACACCCGGCCGATGATGATGGCGACGATCACCAATGATGGGGTGATCGAAGGGGGCGGCGCGGGCAAGGCGATTTTCATCGGCGGCGGCACCCTCACCAACAATGTCGGCGCGGTTATCTCTGGCGGCAGTGGCGTCGATGTCGTGGCCGATCCCGCGACGATCATCAATAGCGGCAGCATCAGCGGCGCCGTGGCCAGTGGCTTTGGTGTGTCGCTCCTCGGGGGTGGGGAGGTTAGCAACGCGCCCGGCGGGTTCATATTGGGGGTTGTTGGCGTTGCGATTTCGGGCAGTACCCTCGATGCCGCCTCTCTGCTCAATGCCGGCACGATCGAAAGCCGCGCCGGAACCCCGGGAACCGCGGTCAGCTTTGGCGACGTCAACGCCAGTTTGACGCTCGACCCCGGCGCAAAATTTCGTGGCTATGTTGTGGCTGACTCGAGCACGACGAACAGCATCACGCTCGCCTCGGCGGCGAGCGCGGGGACGGTCAGCGGCGCGATCGGTGGGGGCGGGGAGTACCGTAATTTCCAGACCATCACCGAGGCGAGTGGTGCGGATTGGACCTTGTCGGGAGACGTTGCCGCGGGTGAAACCTTCGTGCTCGGTAATGGCGGGACGCTCGGCCTTGCGAGCCCGATCGGGTTTGCCGGCACGATAGATCATTTCGTTGCCGGCGATACCATCGTTCTGACCAATGACCCCTATAGCAGCACCGACCAGCTTACGCTCGGGGTGGGCAATGCTCTCGATCTCTCGGGCGCGTCTGGCGCACTCGCCGCATTGCAGCTCGCGCCGGGCGGGGCTTATGCGAGCAGTGATTTTTCCCTGATCAATGCCGGCGGCAGCGAGGCGATCACCAGCACCATCCCGTGCTTCGTGCGCGGAACCCGCATCAGGACCGAGCGCGGGGAGGTCGCGGTCGAGGATTTGCGGCTCGGCGATCGCGTAATGACGCGGGATGGCGGGTTGCGTCCGGTCATCTGGCTCGGGCGGCGGCGGATCGAGATTTCCCGCCATCCGCGACCCGAGACCGTGCAGCCCATCCGCATCCGCGCCGGCGCTTTCGCTGATGATATGCCGGCGCGTGATCTTTGCGTCTCGCCCGGGCATGGCATGTATTTGAATGGCGTTCTTATCCCGGCCGAGCATCTTTTGAACGGCATCAGCATCGTGCGCGAATCTGTTGCCGTGGTCGAGTATTTCCATGTCGAACTCGACCAGCATGCTATTCTGTTTTCTGAAAATTGCCCGAGTGAGAGCTATCTCGACATCGGCAACCGGCGCGATTTCGAGGGGACGGGGATGGTCTTGCACCCCGATTTCTCGCCCCGGCCGGCGGATTGGCGGGCGGGTTGCGCGCCCTTGGTATGGGATGGGCCGCATTGGCACGAGGCGCGAAGGCGCTTGCGGGCGCGGCTTTTGGCGTTGGGGGCGATCGAGACGGCGGACCCTGATCTTCATCTCCGTCTTGGCACGCGAAGGATCGACGCCGCCGCGATCACGCGCGAGGAGGGGCGCACGACCCTCCTTTTTCCGATCCCCGAGGCACCCGAGGCGCCGCTTTGGCTCGTCTCACGCATCGCCATCCCGGGCGAAATTTTGCCCGATTGCGCCGATCATCGCCCGCTCGGCGTCAATGTGCAGCGCTTGCTCTGGCGCGGGCGGGGGCGCGGGGCGGAAATACCGCTGGCCACCCTCGGCGCCGGCTGGCATGCGTTGGAAACCCCGGCTGAGGGCTCCTCGCGCTGGAGTGCGGGCGAGAGCGAAATACCGCTGGGCTGGGTCCGGCCGCGTCATCTTGCCGGCCCTGGCCGTCTTTTCGTAACCATGGGCAAAACCTCGCTGCGCTATCTCGCCGCGCCACGGCGTTTCGCACGGGCGAGGATTGCCGCGTAAAAGTTTTTTGGTTCTTTTTTTCAAAAAAGAACAAATCTTTACTGAACCCGCGTGTAAGAGGGGGCCGAGATGCCTTGTCGCGCCTTCTTTGCGCCTGTTAAGCTTCGCGCGAGCGTAAGGAGAGCGGCGCGGCGATGGAGATGGGCGACGGTTTGGAGCAGCCCCAGCGATTCTGGGGCGCGCTGACCATCTGGCTTGGCCTCACGCTCGCGGTGTTGGATGGCGCCATTGCCAATGTCGCGCTGCCTGCCATCGCGCGGGATGTCCACGCCGATCCGGCGGCGGCGGTATGGGTGGTCAACGCCTATCAGCTCGCGGTCACTATTTCGCTCCTGCCGCTTGCCGCCTTGGGCGAGCGGCATGGCTATCGGCGGATTTATTGGGCCGGCCTTGGGGTGTTCATCGTCGCCTCCGCCGCTTGCGCACTCTCGCGCAGCCTCACCGCGCTGACGCTGGCGCGCGTGCTGCAGGGGTTTGGCGCCGCCGGGATCATGAGCGTGAACGGGGCGTTGGTGCGGTTTATTTATCCCCGGCGGCTGATGGGGCAGGGGCTCGGGCTCAATTCGATGGTGGCCTCGGTGTCGGCCGCCGGTGGGCCGACGGTGGCCGCGGGCATCCTTTCTGTCGCACCATGGCAATGGCTGTTTGCGATCAATTTGCCGCTCGGCGTGATCGCGTTGGCGATCGCCGCCCGCGCCTTGCCGCCGACGCCGCGTTCGGCGCAGCGTTTCGACCTAGCAAGCGCCGGGCTGAACGCGCTCACTTTTGGCCTTCTCATCATCGGCATCGATGGCGCCGCGCATGGCCAGGGGCGTTTCGTCATCGCCGGGGAGTTGCTGGGCGCGGTGGCGGCGGGCGCCCTGTTGTTTGCCCGCCAGATGTCGCAGACGGCGCCGCTATTGCCGGTTGATCTCTTGCGCATTCCGCTGTTTGGGCTTTCCGTTGCCACATCCGTCACGACCTTTGCCGCGCAGAGCCTCGCGTTCGTGTCGCTTCCGTTTTTATTTGAAAATAATTTCGGATTCAATGATGCGAGCACCGGGCTTTTGATGACGCCGTGGCCGGTCGCCGTCGCGCTGATCGCGCCATTCGCCGGGCGCCTGGCCGATCGCTATGCGGCCGGCGTTTTGGGCGGCATTGGCCTCACGGCGATGACGATTGGCCTCATTTTTCTCACCCTTCTGCCGCGCCATCCCGGGCCTGTCGCGATCATCGCGCCGATGATGCTGTGCGGGCTCGGCTTCGGGTTTTTCAATTCCCCGAATAATCGTGCGATGCTCACCGCAGCCCCGCGTGAGCGGAGCGGCGGGGCGAGCGGGATGCTGGCGACGGCGCGCTTGCTCGGCCAGACCACCGGCGCGGCGCTGGTCGCGCTCTGCTTCGCTGTGGCGCATGCGCGAGGGCCGAGGGTCGCGCTCGCGCTTGCAACCATTGCTGGCGTCGCCGCGACGATTGCCAGTCTCTCGCGGCTCGGCGGCACCGCGGGGCGCGGCGCCTCGGCCTGAACCGCTTGCGGGTTTCGCCGGCGGGGCCATATGCGAAAAAGTTTTCAAGCAGCGTCACCGACAAGACTGGCCGCTATCGAGGAACGAGGAAGAGAGAGGAATTGCGCGACGTGAACATCGTGACCGAACCATCGAAGCGCCGCGCGCCGGCGAGCGTCGATCGTCCCTCACGCAAGGAGGCGGAGGAGGCGGTGCGCACGCTGCTGCGCTGGGCCGGGGATGATCCCGCGCGCGAGGGGCTGCGCGATACGCCGGCACGGGTGGCGCGGGCCTATGAGGAGTATTTTTCCGGCTACGGGACCGACCCGGTGGCGCTGCTCGCCCGCACCTTCGAGGAGGTCGAGGGCTATGACGAGATCGTATTGCTGCGCAATATCCGGCTGGAAAGCGTGTGCGAGCACCATATGGCGCCGATCATCGGGCGTGTGCATGTCGCTTATCTCCCCGACCGGCGTGTGGTTGGCATCAGCAAGCTCGCCCGCGTCGTCGAGGCCTATGGCAAGCGCCTCCAGATCCAGGAGAAGCTGACGGCGCAGATCGCCGCGACGATCGCCGAAGTTCTCGAGCCGCGCGGGGTCGCGGTGGTGGTCGAGGCGGTGCATCAATGCATGACGACGCGCGGCGTCCACAAGCCCGGCGTCACCATGACGACGAGCCGGATGCTCGGGGCGTTTCGCGATGACCCGACGACACGGCGCGAGCTGCTCGCCATGCTACAAACACCGCCCGGCGCTCACGAAGGCTGAGGCCGGTCAGCGAGGTCGCGGAGAGGGCGCGCTCACGCGAGCGCTGGCGCCGGCCGCCTGCGCGCCAGAATCGCTGTGAGCGCGGCAAGAAGGCAGGCTATCCCGGCGGTATAAAACGCCGGCAGATAGCTTGCCGTTAGGCTCCGCGAGAGACCGCCGCCATAGGCCGCCGTCGCGGCACCCAACTGATGTGCCATGAACACCCAGCCGAACACCATGCCTGCGCGTTCGCGCCCGAACGTCGCCCCTGAGAGCCGCACCGTCGGCGGCACGGTTGCCACCCAATCGAGCCCGTAAAACACGGCGAACAGCGACAGCCCGTAAAACGTGAAGTTCGACGACGGCAGCCAGAGCAGCGAAAGCCCGCGCAGCCCGTAATACCAGCCGAGCAGAACGCGGCTGTCGAACCGGTCGGTAAGCCAGCCGGAAAAGATCGTGCCGATGAAATCGAACACGCCGATCGCCGCCAGCATCGAGGCGGCGGTCACCTCGGGCAGGCCGAAATCGTGACAAAGCGGGATGAAATGCGTCTGCACGAGGCCGTTGGTCGAAAGCCCGCAGACGAAAAAGGTGAAAAACAGCATCCAGAAAATCGGCGAGACGCTGGCATCGGCGAGCGTCGAGAGGGCGGCGCGGGCGGGGTTGCCGCGATTTTCCGGCGGCGGCTCGACGACATTCTCGCCATAGGCGGGAAGGCCGAGTTCACCCGGATGGTCACGCCCGAAAAGCAGCATCAGCGCCCCGGCGAACAGACATATGCCGGCCGCGGGCAGCACTGCCGCGCGCCAGCCGAGATGGGTTGCGAGAAACGCGCCGACCGGCAGGAACAGCAATTGCCCGGTCGCCGTGCTCGCGGTCAGCATCCCGATGACGAGGCCGCGCCGGGCGACGAACCAGCGATTGGCGACCGTCGCCCCAAGCACGATCGCCGTCATCCCGGTGCCAAACCCGACCATCACCCCCCAGCCGAGCCAGATCTGCCAAAGCCGGGTTGCGAACGCGGCCAACGTGAGGCCGGCGATGATCAGAACGAGGGCGGCGAACACCACGCGGCGCAGGCCGAAACGCTGCAAAAGTGCGGCCGCAAACGGCGCCGTCAGGCCGAACAGCAAGAGACGGAGCGCGAGCGGGCCGGAAATATCGGCAGCACTCCAGCCCATCGCCTGTTCCAGCGGCACGATGAGAACACCCGGCAGCCCCATCGCCGCGGCGGTGGCCAGCATGACGAGAAACGTCACCGCCGCCATCACCCAGGCGTAATGTATCTCCGCCACCGCGAGACGCCGCGCGAGCCAGACCGCCATCGGCTTTTACCCCTTCATGCCTGCAGGATGCGAGCGCCGATCCTGACGGTCTCGTGCCGGGCTTGGCAAGCGGGAAATACCGGGCCGTGCGCATGGCAGGTTTTCTCCCGTCTGCTATTCTCGGCGATGAACACACTGAGCGAAACCCCATGCCGCCTCGCATCGCCGCTGTCACCATGGTCTATAACGAGCCGGATTTCTTGCCGCGCTGGCTCACCCATTACGCGCGCCTCGTCGGGGCCGAGCATTGCCACGTCATCGACCATGGCTCCGATGACGGCAGCACCGATGCTCTCGGCCCGGTCAATCGCCTCCGTCTGCCGCGCTCGCCGCAAGACGACGCCCGCCGCGCGCGCTTTATCTCGCGCTTCTGCGCCGGGCTTTTGGAATGGTACGATTGGGTGCTCTATTCCGATGTCGATGAGCTGCTGGTTCCCGATCCGCGGCTCTACCCCGATCTTGCGGCCCTGTGCGCGGCGATGCGCGCCGACGTGATCAGCGCGATCGGCTTCAATCTCCACCACATGACAGAGGAGCCACCGCTCGATCCCACCCGCCCGCTCGGTGCGCAGCGGCGCTGGGTGCGATTCTCCTCCGCGATGTGCAAGCCGCTTTTAATCCGCCGCGCCGTTAACTGGGCGCCCGGGTTTCACGGCGCCGACGCCGAGATCACCTTCGCGCCACTCTATCTCATCCATCTGCGCTGGATCGATCGCGACCTCGGCCTCCGGCGCCTCGCCAAAACCCGCGCCATGCCCTGGGCCGATCCGGCGGCAGCACCCTGGCAACGCGCGCCCGATGCCGAGCTGATGGCGCTACACCAGGGGTTCGCCGACCTGCCACGAGAAAATGTGCTCGATTTCAGCCTCGCCGCGCCACCGATCGCCGACGCCCTTGCCGCCCTTCTCGCGACCGAGTCGCGCCCGCCCTACCCGTTCGATCTCGATCTCACCATCGATGCGCTCTGGCCGTTGCCGAAACGGCTTCTCGCGGCGCTTGCGTGAGACTCCGGCGCTGGACCGCATCGCGCAAAGCGGTTAAGCAAATTCTTTCGGTCGGCTGATATGAATGAGGAATTTTGATACCCATGCGGATTTTGCTGACCGGCGGATGTGGCTTCATCGGCTCGGCGGTGGTGCGCCATGCGCTGGCTGCGACCGGGCATGAGATCGTGACGGTCGATAAAATGACCTATGCCGCGTCCGAAGCGGCGCTCGAGGGCGCGCGCTCTGACCCACGCCACACCCTGATCCGCGCCGATATCACGGATGCCGCGGCGATGCGGGCGATTTTCGCGGAATATCGGCCGGACGCGGTCATGCATCTTGCCGCAGAAAGCCATGTCGACCGCTCGATCGACGGGCCGGCGGCGTTCATTGCAACCAACGTCACCGGCACTTTCGTGCTTTTGGAAGCGGCGCGAGACTATTGGGCGAGCCTTGCGGCGCCGGAGAAGGCGCGGTTTCGCTTCC
>JAJYXY010000210.1 GCA_021801465.1 Pseudomonadota bacterium | reverse complement strand
CCCACAACGCAAGGCGATCGCGCGTATGATCCGCGTCGATCATGCCGGCGAGTATGGTGCGATGCGGATCTATGCCGGCCAGCGCGCGATGCTGCGCAATGGCGCGAGTAATGCGCTGCTTGCGCATATGGAGGCGCAGGAGAAACAGCATCTCGAGACATTCTCCGCCCTGATCGCCGAACGCCGGGTACGCCCGACCGCGCTGTTGCCGCTTTGGCATGTCGCGGGCTTTGCGCTCGGCGCGATCACTGCGGCGCTCGGCGAACATGCCGCCATGGCCTGCACCGTCGCCGTCGAGGAAACCATCGATGCCCATTACGCCCGGCAAGCGGCGGCGCTCGGCCCGGAGGAGGCGGCGCTTCGCCAAACCATCGAAACCTTCCGCGCCGAGGAGTGCGAGCACCGCGATATCGGCCTTGCACACGGCGCCGAACGTACGCCCGGCTATCATCTTCTCTCCGCCGTGATCAAAGCCGGCTGCCGCGCCGCCATCGCGCTGAGCGAGGTGATTTAGGCGCGGCCCGGCGCGGGCGAGGGTGCCGGATCATCCATCCCGTTAGCCGAAGGCGCCGATTTCATGGGTCAAGGCGACGCCGATTTCACGCACCAGATCGAACAAATCGGCCATGGGTGCGAAAATCTCGCTGTGCTCACGGGCATAGGCGATCGGGGCGTGGCGATCATGGGGCTCGGCGAAGTCACGCTCCTGCGCGGGGTCGGCATCGGGCGGGAAAATCTCCGAAAGCACCGCGAGCGAGGCTGGGATATCGAGCTGGAGCACGCGGATTTCGATCGTACTGCGCGTCGTGCCCTCACGCGGGGCGAAATCGGGGATTTCGGTCTCGAGGAGCCAGATCCGGCTGATCAGCGCAAGCCGCAGCGCGTGCAGCAGCACTTCGCGCGCCGGCATGCTCGGCGCGTCGGCCCAGACGCCGCGTAAGGCGAGATGATCGGCCTGCAGCCGGCGAAACAGCCGCTGCACCGGGGCGGTCAGCCCGAGGCGCTCGACCGCGCGGGCGACGCGTAGCAACTGCGCCCGCCGCCCCACCGGCGCGCGTGCTGCGCCGGCGCGATCGAGCCAGGCGCCCGAGTCGAAAAGGGCGGTGACCGCGCGCAAGACCTCGATATCGGAATGGGTGAGGGCGTGGCGGGCGAGATCGAGGGCGCGGCGAAAACGCGGGCTCGCGCGACGCAGATCCTCGGCCAATTCCGGCTGGCGGGTGAGTGCTGCGCCGAGACCGTGCAGCGTGTTCGCGCACCAGCCGATCTGCTGGAGGATGGCGTTGTTGGGAATGGCGCGAAGCTCACGCGGATGGCGAATGCGCGCCGGCCCCGCCATGCCCTCTGCTGCCCGCGCCGCCGGCCGCGAGCCCGCGCGCTCAATCAGCGCCGGGCCAAACATGCCAAGCAGCGCCGCATAGCCCGGATCCTCGAGCAATTCTGCCATCGCGCTACGAATGGTTGCGAAGAAATCGGCGGCGAAATCGGCTTCCTCGTAAACCGGGTCGCCCTCACCCGAGGGGGGCGTCAGGCTGTGGCGGGCGATGCGGGCAATGCTCGCGCCGGCGAGTTCGGGGGTCGCAAACAGCAGATAGCCATCGCCGCCCTGAAACGAGGTCTCTTGGCGAAGGCGCAAACCGGCCGCGGCGAGCGCCCTGCGGCTCTCCGGCGGGGAGAGATAGTCGAGCCGCGCGGAGAGTGAGCCGGGATGCGCGCCGCGGCCGATACTCTCGCCGTGGGTGTCAAAAAAAACCACCTCGAGGTCGGCGAGACCATGGCGCGCCAGCGTCTCGGCGATTTTGAGGCGCAGCCGCTCTATCAGATAGCTCGCCGCGAGCTGGCCGACGAAACGCCCCGAATCGGAATAGCCGAATTGCAGGCATATCCGCCCCATCGCGCGGAGATAGGCGCGGAAATGCGCGCTGCGCAGCGCCTCTTCCAAAATCCTGACGCCGCGTTCGAGCGCGTCGGCGGTCTCGAAAAGCGGCGAAATTTCCACCCGGTCGGCAATGCCGAAAAGCCGCGCCAGCCACAGCGCGCCAAGCAGCGTATAGCCGCTTTCGGTTTCGGCGATGAGAAAGCGGATCGGCACCGCGCCATCGATATGCTTGATGATTTGCGCCGCGACCATCATCAGCCGCGCCGCCGACGCGCGCTCGGCGAGCAAACCGCCGAAATCGACCGGCACCGCCGCGACCTCATCGAGCGCGGCGTTGATCGCCGCCAGCAGGCCGCGCCGGCGCGCCGGATCATGGGGCGAATCGGCGAGGCCCAGGCGCAGCCGGATGACATTGTGGATTTGCGTTGCATTGAGGCGAAGATGGGTATGCGCGAGTGCCAGCCCATGCGAGACGAGGCCGGCTCGCGCCACCGTGAGCGCGAGCGCCTCCGCGGCCGGCGCGGCGGCGATCGCCTCGGCGAATTCGGCGAGCAGCGGCGCCGGCGTGGTCAGCGCCGTCTCGCGCCCGGCGACGAGCGCATGGGCAAACCGGCTCACCTGATCAGGGTCGGCGGCGCTGGGACAAAGGGCGATCTGCTCGGCAACCATCGCCTCCGCCGCGGCGAGGCGCGCGCTGAGTGCCGGCACCGCGAGCGGGGCGAGCTGAGCGACAACCCGCGCGAGCTGCAAGCGCTTCATCGTCAGGCGCAGACGAAGCGTATCCCACCAATGAATATCGGTGCGTCCGTCGGTGTCATAGCCAACCCAGCTCGCAACCAAGATCGGGCAAGGAACCAGCGCCGCCCAGCGATCCGGCCACGTCGCGCGCGCGGCATCGAGAAGGGCGGCATGGAGCTGATCCAGAGCATCGCGCGCATGGGTGATGGCGGCCGCGGCTTGGGCAAATTCGTCGGCGAGGCGCGGCGGTGCCGCGCTGCGATGGGTCGGAAAATCAAAATCGCCGCCGCTGTGGCCCGAGGCGCGCGCGGCGAGCGCGTGCGCAACCTCGGGCGGGAGCGAGAAGGTCGGGTGCGCGGTAAAGACGGCAGCAAAGCACGGGCGAGAAATCGCCGCGGCGAACGCGGCGTAGGGGAGGGGGCTATCGGCAGGGTCGGGGCGGATCAGGCGTTGGGCGAGATGCGTGAACGAAGCCGCGGTTTCATCCGGCGCCGTGCCGCCGACATAATCGGCAAGCCGGCGCGCACGGTCGGCGAAGGCGCGGTCGCGAAGATCACGGATCAGGGCGGCCAGTTTCGGCGTATCCAGCGCCCCCTGATCGATACGCCGGCTGATCGCAAGCGCGAAGGCGAGCACCGGATTGCCGAATGGCTCATCCGCCGCCCGCGCGCGTATCGCGGCGAAGGTCGCGAGCAGGTCGGCAGCGATGTCATCGCTCGCCGCGGTTGGGCAAGGGCGGGGGACGGCATCATTCATGTGCGCCATTGTGCACATGCACAATGGCTTTCGCAAGCATAAGTCCATCGCCGGCGCCGCGCGCCGGGGGGCAGTCGGGGGCGCGAGTCGGGGGCGCCAGTCGGGGGCACCAGTCGGGGGCGCCAGTCGGGGGAGCCAGTCGGGGGAGCGCCAGGGGACGCCAAGGGGGCGCCAGGGGGACTCTGGTCAGGGCATCGTCGCGCGTGCGGCCATCAGCTCCTGGCGCACCTGCTCGAGCTCTGGAAGGATGGCGGCGCAATCGAACCGCCGCACGGCCGCCCGCCCATGCGCGGCCAGCGCCGCCCGGCGCTCCGGGTCATTGGCGAGCGCAACCATCGCCGCTGCCATCCCGTCGGGATCATCGGGGTCGATATAGACCGCTGCGTCACCGGCAAGATCAGGGAGCGCGCCGCGCCGCGTCGTCATCAGCGCAGCACCACTCGCCATCGCCTCGATCGCGGTCAAGCCGAACGGCTCGGCCCAGCGGCTCGGCACGGCGATGATCGCCGCCTGTGCCATCGCCGCCAGCACCTGGTCATGGGTGCGATAGCCCTGCATGACGATCCCTGCGCGCGCCGCCTGCGCGCGGATGGCGCGGAGAAACGGTGTCTCCGGGCTTCCCGCGCCAAAGCGATCGGCGCCGATGATGCTCGCCCGCCAGCCGGGAAGGCGCGGCAAGGCGCTGGCGCAGGCGGCCGCGAACCCGTCCACGCCCTTATCGGCGACCACCCGGCCGACATAGAGGATTTCCGGCGCGCGTGTCTGGGCCGCTTGCGGCAGCGCCGCGAGATCGAGGCAGTTTGGAACGACGCAAACCCGCGTGGCGGCATCCGGCGGCAGGCCTTCGAGGAAACGCGCACGGAGAAAGGACGAAGCAACGATCACCCCGGCGAGGCGCGCGATAAGCGCCGCCCGCGCGGCCGCGGTTTTCGTTGCGCGCATGTCTTGCGGGTCGTTCTGGAGGCAGAGCACGATCGGCACCGCGCTTACGCGGGCGAGAAAATCCGCGATATCGGGCCGATTATGAACCTCGATCAGGGCGGGCGCGAGGGCGCGCACCATGCGCCGCACGCCCATCGCGTAACGCAGCGCGCGCCGCAGCGGGCGAAAAGCCGGGCGTACCGCCTGAAACGAGACGCCGGTGAATGGCGGCAAGGGGCTCGCCGGGCCCAGCACCACCGGGGCGAAGCGCTCGCTTCGGGCAAAGAGGCGGGCCACCATGAGCGCGATGGCGCCGGCCGATTGCGGGGAAAAAATCTCGCTCGGCGGCAAAACCGTAGCGATCACGGGCTTCGACATCGGGGAAGAATAATCGTGCCCGGCGAGATCGGCCAGGCGTTTGTCGGGTGTTTGTTGGGCGCGGCCATCCCCCGATCGTCGCTGGGGATGGCCGCCCTTTGGTCAGCCGAACAGCTTGGCCGCGATCCCAGCGACATGGGCGCCCTGGAAACGGGCGATTTTCAGCTCGTTCTCGGAGGGCTGGCGCGAGCCGTCGCCGGCGGCGATGGTGGTCGCGCCATAGGGCGTGCCGCCGCTCATCTCGCTCAGGATGGTGAGCCCGGGCTCGGAATAAGGCACGCCAACGATGATCATGCCATGATGGAGAAGCGTCGTGTGAAACGAGGTGATGGTAGTTTCCTGACCGCCATGCTGGGAGGCGGTGGAGGCGAAAACGCTGCCGATTTTGCCGATCAGCTTGCCCTGCGCCCAGAGCCCACCGGTCTGGTCGAGGAAATTGCGCATCTGCGCCGCCATGTTGCCAAAGCGCGTCGGGGTGCCGAAAATCACCGCGTCATAGTCGGCGAGTTCGTCGGGTGTCGCGACCGGCGCCGCCTGGTCGAGCTTGACATGCGCTTTCTCGGCGACGTCGCGCGGCATCAGTTCCGGCACCCGCTTGATGGTGACGGCGCTGCCCGCGACCGAGCGCGCGCCCGCGGCGACGGCTTCCGCCATCTTTTCGATATGGCCATAGGTCGAGTAATAAAGAACCAGGATTTTCGCCATGAGAGAGCTCCTCGGAAATCGCGTAGGGGTTATGGGGTCTCGCGGGATAAACTTCGCTCCCGTAAGATAACGCGGGTTTTTATCTCGAAACCGCGCGCGCGTCGAGAGGCGAAAATCCGCCGCGAACGAAGGAAGATGACCATGTTGAAGAGGCCGAAGTGCGCCGGCGCCGCCGCCGCCCTGCTACTCGCCATGCTTGCCGGCTGCGCGACGCCACCGCCGGTTGCGGCCCCGCCATTCCCGCCGGTGCCGCCGCTGCGCGAAGAAGCGATGCCCAAGCCGCCGGTCTCCGAACAGGCGCTGGTCTGGCAGCCCGGCCATTGGGACTGGAATGGCCATGATTATGACTGGATCGCGGGGAAATGGGTGCTGCGCGATGGCCATAGCACGATGTGGATGGAAGGCTATTGGAAGCGCGACGCCGGGGCTTGGGTGTGGGTGCCTGGGCATTGGTCGTGACATAGGTGGCTCGCGGCCTCGCCGATCGGCGCCGCACTCGGCCCGGTGCGGTGCGGGGCCGGCTTGGCGTCTTGGCGCTCCTCCGTCTATCATTTCAGCCTCGTGATCCGAAGCGCTCGTTGTTTCCGGCGGAGATCTCTCATGCCCAAGCCTTACCGTCTCGTCACAATTTTCCGTCGCACCGCGCTCATGCTCGTTGCCGCCGGCTTGGTTGGCGCCTGCACCGTGCCCTTTGGCGGCCAGGCGCTGCCGCCGGCGCCGCACACGCCGACCCCGGTCAGCCTGTTTGATGGCAGTTATCAGGGAAAGGTGCGCGCGGTCGGCGCCAACGCCGCGGATTGCCCGAAAAATGGCTATGGTGTGGCCGAAATCGGCGATGCGACGCTCACCCTTCCCTATCGGCCGGGGGTGATCTTCTCCGTCCCCGTTGCCGCCGACGGCGCGCTGCACCAGACCGTCGAAGGCACGAGGATCGAAGGCCGGGTGGTGCAAAAGCGGCTCGATCTCCTGGTCTCATCGGGCGCGTGCCAGACGCGCTATCGCCTGCGCTATGTGTGGAATCACTCGTGAGTACGGGCGCTAAAGCCCCGGCTTCGGCCCCGGCTTCGGCCCCGGCTTCGGCTTCGGCAGGCGGCCCGTTTACGCTCGCGATCGATGTCGGCGGCACCGGGATCAAGGCGTCCGTCCTCGATCATCGCGGCGAGATGGCGGCGCCGCGCCGCCATGTGCCAACCCCGCATCCTTGCCCGCCCGAGGCGTTGCTCGCCGCAGTTGCCGAAATGGTGCGCGCGCTGCCGGCGTTTCAGCGCATCTCCGCCGGGTTCCCCGGTGCCGTGCGTGGCGGCAGGGTGCTGACCGCCCCCAATCTCGGCTCCAAGAGCTGGGCCGGGTTTCCGCTCGCCGAGGCATTGAGCGAGCGCTTCCATCGCCCGGCACGCGTGCTCAATGACGCCGAGGTCCAAGGGCTCGGGGTGATCGGCGGAAACGGCATGGAGGTGATCCTGACGCTCGGCACCGGCGCTGGCATCGGTATTTTCCTCGATGGCCGGGTGACGCCGCATATCGAACTCTCCCAGCACCCGGTCCATAAAGACCTCACCTATGACCAGTATCTCGGCGATGAGACGCTGAAGAAAATTGGCCCCAGGCACTGGAACAAACGCGTGCGGGTGGCGATCGACATTTTGATGCGCGTCGTCTTGTTCGACAAACTCTATATCGGCGGCGGTAATGCGCGGCATATCAAGGGCACGCTGCCCGCCAATGTCGAGATCGTCGCCAACGAAGCAGGTATCACCGGCGGCATCGCGCTTTGGCGCGATCGTGCCTGAGCCCCGAATGGTCACAAAGGACGAAGCGCCATGCTGTTTGATTTCGCCACCCTCGATGCCAATAACCGCTATAAGCTCCTTGTCTCCACCATCGTCCCGCGCCCGATCGCCTGGGTGGTGACGCTCGATGCGCAAGGCCGGCGCAACGCCGCGCCCTATTCCTTTTTCAACGCGTTTTCCGGCGACCCGCCCGTGATCTGCATCGGCATCGGCGGGCGTGGGCCGGGTGAAATCAAGGATACCGGCGCCAATATCCGCAACAGTGGGGAATTCGTCGTCAATCTCGTCGCGGCCGAGAACGCCGAGCAGATGAACATCACCGCGATCGAGTTCGGCCCCGACGTCGATGAGCTGACCGAGGCCGGGCTTTCGACCCTGCCTTCGGTCAAGGTCAAGCCGCCGCGCATCAAGGAAAGCCCGGTCGCGCTGGAATGCGAGCGCTTCACCACCCTCGAAATCGGCAATGAGCGCGCGCTGGTACTCGGCCGGGTGCTCGCGATGCATATCCGCGATGACGCCGTGCTCGACGCGCAGAAATGCTATGTTGACACGCCCAAACTCGATCTCATCGGCCGCATGCATGGCCGCGGCTGGTATGCCCGCACCACCGACCGCTTCGAGATGCCGCGCATCAACGCGGCGGATTGGACGCGGCGGGGCGACGGCTGAGCGACGCAGGCGACGGCCAGCCGACCGAGACCACCGCGCCGCCAACGATCAGCGCGGCGGCGAGGGCAAGCGTGAGCCCGGCGCGGGCCTCGCCGCAGAGCACCAAAAGCCCGGTCGAAAGCAGCGGGGTCGCGTAAGAGAGTGTCCCGAGCATGGCGAGATCGCCATGTTTGGTCGCGTGATCCCAGAAGAAAAAGGCGAGCCCGACCGGCCCCAGGCCGAGCGCGACGAGGGCCGCCCATTCCGGCGCGCGCGGCATCAGCGTCGGCTCGGCGGCAAGATGAACGAGGGCGGCGGCAAGCGCGACCAAGCCCGCGATGCCGGCGATGAGATCGCTCGGAGTGGCGCGCAACCGGCGATTGGCGACCGAATAGGCGGCCCAGATGAAGGCGGCGGCGAAGGCGCAAGCATAGCCGAGCGCGGCCCCACTCTCCGCCCCGCGCTCCGCCCCAGACTGCCCGGGCCGCATCAACACGATGACCGCCGTGCCGCACAGCCCGAGTGCCGCCCCCGCGAGATGCCGCGCCCGCAGCCGCTCACCGGGAAGGCGCGCGGAAAACAGCACGATCAACAGGGGCCAAAGATAGTTGATCAGGCTCGCCTCGGCCGCCGGTGCGCGGTCGAGGGCGACGAAATAGAATGCGTGATAGAAAAAAATACCCAAAAATCCGACCGTCCAGGCGCGCACACCCTGGCACAGCCGCCCCAATCGCCCGCGTGCCGCGAGCAGCGCGATCCCGCCACAGGCCGCGATCGCGAAGCTCAGCGTGAGCGTCTCGAAAGGGGGAAGCCGCCGCGTTACCACGGCGAGCGCGGCAAGGCTCGCCCAAAGCAGAATGGCGATCCCGCCGGTCGCCGTCGCCCGGTTCATCGGCGCCACATCTTACCGTTGATCCGCATGCCCGTGCTCTCTTACAAAGCGAAAAGCACCACGGAAGATGCCACCGCCAAGGGAGGAACCCGGGCCATGTGGGATGATGACGACCAGCCCAAAGCGCCGCGCCAACGCCTCGTGCCGCTGGCGCTCGATACCCTCGGGATCGCCGAGCTTCGCGCCTATATCGCCGAGCTTGCCGACGAGATTACCCGCACCGAGGCCGAGATCGCGCGCAAATCCCACTATCGCGACTCCGCCGAAGGGGTGTTTCGCCGCTGAACGCGCGGCCTCACTCGTCCGCTATGTCCGGGTCAGAAAGTTCGCCGGCGCGCACGCTGGCGATCGCGTTGGTTAGGATGCGCTCGATCGCCTCGGCATCGAGCACATGCGACAGCACGCTCAACGCGCCGCCGAGAAGGGCCGAAGCGATGGCCAGTTCATCGATTTTCTTTTCCAGCAAATAGCTTATGGCGTGCTGAATAACCGCGCCCGCTTGGCCGAGATTTTCGAGTTCGAAATCTTCATCGCCGTCGTCATCGTCCGGCTGTTCGCCGCTCATGGGCTTGTCCTTTCCTGCCGGCGCGCGCCGGGCCTTTTTCGCAGGCACGGTGCAGGCCCATCTTTTTCAGAGGCGATCATGGTCTCGGGCGAGATATAGGCGGCTTGTCGCGGCGGGTCAGCCCCTTTTGAGCCGCTGGCGCAATTTTGCCGCGAGCCCAGCCCCGCGCGCGGCCGGGGCGGGCGCGAAACCTTTGGCGAGCAAGGCATTGACCGCCGCCAACTGGGCCTTCAGCGCGGCGATCTCTTGGTCGCGCTTTTCGATGTCACATTCGCGGAGATAGACATCATAGCGTGCCGCCTTGTGCTCGATGGTCACCGCGGCGAGGCGATTCTCGGTCGCATGGAGCTGGCGTTCGAGGCGCATCAGATAGCGCGTCGCCGGGGTTTCGGCGCGCCGATGCGCCTCGAGATCGTCATTATGGAACGAAAAAAGATCGGGATGGACGAGATCGATGGTCTCATCACGCGACCAGCCGATCAGGGCTTCGTTTCGCAGCCGCGCCCGCCCGGCGGCATTGGCGTATAAAAACATGTTTTGCCGATACCAGAAGGGAATTCCCTGCATTTTCCAGATGCGCGGGCGGATCACATCGAGGGGCTGATAAAAATGCGCCGCAAACAGCGCCGCCCAATAGCCCGGCCAGCGCTCGTTGATATGGTGCGTCCCGTCCTGGCCGGGGATGGCGGCGCTGAACGCAACGATATCAGACAGCGCGCAAAGATCGGCGATGAAACTCTCGCCACGGCCGGCGGGCAAATGCTCGGCCACTTCCAGCGAAACGGCGAGATCGAAGCGCCGCGCGAGCGTAATCGGCTGCGTCAAATCGGTCTCGCGGAACTGCGCCGGGGCAATGGCGAGCGCGGCCCTGATTTCGCCGCCATCAAGGCCGAGAATCTCGCCAACCCCGAGATGGGCGAAAGCAGCCAGCCACTGCCCGGCGCCGCAGCCGATATCAACGACGCTGCTAAGCCCCGGCACCATCTCCAGGATGATGGGCGCCACCGCAGCCGCAGCCTCCGCCGCCCCTTCGGCATGGCCGAGAAAGAAATCACGATCATAAATTTGCTTGAGTTCAGCGGTGCTCATGCGCTTCTCCTGAAGCTGGCGGTGGGGGGATAAAATAAAGCGCTTCTTTTTCTGAAGAAAAAGAAGCAAAAAGACTTTTTTCATGATTTATTGGGGCGAAATTTTCCTCGGGACTGCCTGCACGGGTAATTGGCGGGCCGGATAGAAGTGGCTTTTTCATAAAAAACAAGCGGCTATCCTTCCTCGCCGGGAGATTGCGCGCCGATGACCGAGGCGAAAACGCCAGGATCGACATTGCCGCCACTGATCACCGCGGCAACCACACGACCCTTGGCGGGAAATTTGCCCGCGAGCAAGGCCGCGAGCGCCACCGCGCCACCGGGCTCGACCACCAGCTTCAGATGGCGAAACGCGAACGCCATCGCCGCCCGTACCTCCGCCTCGCTCACAGCAATTCCGCCGGCGAGCAAGCGGCGGTTGACCTCGAAGGTCAGCCGCCCGGGGGTTGGCGCGAGCAGCGCATCGCAAAATGTCGATCCACCTTGCGGGTTGGCCAGCCGCTCGCCGGCAGCGAGCGAGCGCCTGGTGTCATCCCACCCTTCCGGCTCGACGGCATAGACCCTGGTTTCAGACGCAGCCCCTGAGGCGGCCAGGGCGCAGCCGGCGATCAACCCGCCGCCGCCGGTGCAAACCAGCAGCGCTTCCGGCGCTTCGCCGCGCGCGCGGCATTCGGCAAAGATCTCGAGCGCCAACGTCCCTTGGCCTGCAATTACCGCCGGGTGATCGAAAGGCGGGATGATGGTCGCGCCGTGCGCCTCGGCGAAGGCGCGGGCAAGGGCTTCGCGGTCTTCGCGGGCGCGGTCATAGAGCCGGATCTCCGCCCCCCAGCGCCTGGTGCTTTCGCGTTTGATCGCAGGGGCATCGGCGGGCATGAAAACATGGGCAGCCAACCCCGCGGCAGCGGCGGCGGCAGCAACCGCCTGGCCATGATTGCCGGAAGAATAGGTGACGATTCCCCCCGCCCGCGCACCCTCGGGGAGCTGCAGCACGGCATTCGTCGCGCCACGGAATTTGAAGCTGCCGGTGCGCTGGAGCGGCTCGGCTTTGAGGAAAATTCGCCCGCCCGTGATCTCATCGAGGCGTGGGTGCGAAAGCAGCGGCGTCGCGACGACGCGGCCGGCCAAGCGCGCGCCAGCAGCGAGGACGTCGGCATAAGTCGGCAAAATTTCGGCCATCAGAACCTCTCTCGCGGTCGGGGCAGCAGCGCCGTGGGCGGTGCCTCTTCGCCAAGGTGCAGACGATACAACCGGTAGCGCTCTGCGGTCACGCCGCGGCGCGCGCGGGCGACCTCGCCGAGCGGAGTGAGGGCGAGGCCTCGAGTGGGCGCGCTGGGCGCGCGCCGGGCGCTCTCGACCAGCAGCCCCGGCGCCGCCGCGAGCGCACCCCCGGCGGGCGGGAGCGAAAACAGCGCCCAGCGCGGCGCGAGTCCAACCACCACGACATCGCGCGGCAATAGCCAGGCGAGCATCGCCGCCTCGCCGTAATTCTCATCGGCAACGAAAGCGGCACCCGATGCCTGCCGCGCCGCCTCGATGCCATCGGCCCATGCGCGCCAGCCGCTAAGCCGCGCGAGCGTCGGGTCGAGGGCGCGCGGAAGGGGAAACGGCGCCGCCAGCGCCTGCCAATAGACGAGGCCGGCAAGCGCAAACCCGAGCGCCGCCGCCGGTATGACGGCCCGCCGCCACCGCGCGCCGCACGCCGCCGCCGCGACCAGCGCCGCCGGATAGCAAATCGCCGGCCAGTTCGCCTGCACCCGGTCACCGATCGCGTGTTCGAGAAAGACCAAAGCCGGCAGCAGGGAGAGCGCAAGCACGAGCCCGGGCCCGGCGGTGCGGCTGCGCCAAAATGCGCGCGCCATCCACGCCATAGCGGCGATGGCGAGGAGAAAAATCAGCGGGGTTGCCAATCCCGCCTGGCCCGCGATCAATTCGCCGAGAAAGCGCGGGCTCGGATGCCAAACGGCGTTGCGCCCGCCTTGTTTGAGAAAGCTCGCCCAGCCATGGGCGGCGTTCCAGGCAAGCGTCGGGGCAAACAGCAAGGCCGCGAGCGCGAGTCCCGCCCAAACCGGCCAGCGCATGAGCCACGGCCGCAGCAACGGCACCGAAAGGAGCCACACCAAGCCGCCGAGCAGAAGAAACAGCGCGGTATATTTGCTCAGCAAGGCAAGCCCGGCGAATAGGCCGGCAAGCCACCACCAGCCGCCGCGCGGGCGCGCCGAAAAGCGTGCCAGCGCCCAGAAACTCGCCGTCCAGAACAGCAAAAGCGGGGTATCCGGGGTCATCACCACGGCACCTGCCGCCATCACCAAGGTCGCATTGAAGAGCAAGGGCGCGGTTTCGCCGGCGCGCCGGCCGGGAAAAAGCCGCTCGGCCGCGTCGGCGAGGAGCCAGGAGCCGAGCAGGGCCGAAAGCGGGGCGAGCAACCGCACCCCGAGCGTTGTTTCACCCGCCAACGAAGTGCCGGCGCGGATGAAGAGCGCCACCATCGGCGGGTGGTCGAGATAGCCCGGCGCCAGCGCGCGCGACCACACCCAGTAATAGGCCTCATCGGGGGAGAGGGGGGTGCGGGCGGCGACCCAAAGCCTGATCGCGGTCAGGGCGAGAAGGGCGAGCAGAAATATGCGTGAAAAGAGCGGCGCGCGTTGGGGATCGGGCGCGGCGCCGGCGCCATCCGCCGTCATCGCGTGCGCCAGACCAGGGTTGCCGAAATGGCGTAATTCCACACCACAGCGACGATGGCGCCGGCGGCGCCAGAAACGGTGAGGGAGTTATGGTCCTCATAAAGCGTGCGCGCGATACCGAGATCGGCCACCGCGCCGATCCCGCAAAACAGTAAAAACAGGGCGAGGCCACGCCATAGCCGGGCGCCGCGCAGCCGCTGATCGCGATAGGTGAGGCTGTTATTGAGCTGAAAATTGACCACCATCGCGATCACCGTCGCGATTGCCTGGGCTGGCGAAAACCCGAGCCCCAGCGCGCGGCCCGCGGCGAGTGCGGCGAGATTGGCGATGACGCCAACGAGGCCGACGCCGGAAAAGGCGATGAAGCGGAGCGGCACCGCGCCGTGCAGCACGCGATCGATCAGCAGACCGGCAAATTGCGCCAGCACCAGCGCATCGAGCTTGCTCTCGCCAAAGGCGCGGGCGCGGAATTCATACGGAATTTCGATCACTTTGAGCGGCGGGCGGGCATTGAACAGGAGATCGAGGAGAATCTTGAAGCCGCTGCCGGCGAGCCGCGGCGCGATCTCCTCGAAATGCTCCCGTCGCATCATGAAAAACCCGCTCATCGGGTCGCTTACCGGGCTTGGCAGGAAAAGCTGCGCGAAGGCGATGCCGAGCCGCGAAAGACGCTGGCGAAACCCGCCCGCAAGCCCGCCCGCATCCCCGCCCTTGGCATAGCGCGTGCCGATCGCGATATCGCCCTCGCCGGCCGCCAAGCGCGTGAGCATCAGCGGCAGACGGGTTTCGTCATGCTGCATGTCGCCATCGATGACGGCGACGAACTCGGCCGAGGATGACAAGGCCCCCTCGATCACCGCCGACGAGAGGCCGCGCCGGCCAATTCGGCGCAAACAGCGGATGCGCGGGTCACGGGCGGCGATCGCGCGCGCAGCCGCGGCCGTCCCGTCGGGGCTATTGTCATCGACGAACACCGCCTCCCACGCGATGCCGGCCAGTGCCGCCTCGAGTCGCGCGACCAAAGGCGCGACATTCGCCCGTTCATTAAAGCACGGCACGACGACGCTGAGCCGCGCCGGCAGGGGGGGGCTGGTCATCGGCGGGGCGGCCAAGATCAGAGCGGCACGCCAGCGCGCGCGTGGCTGGTGCGGATGGTTTGCAGGGTTTGGACGCGGCTTACCCGCTCCAAGCCGATCAGCCGCTCGGTGAGCGCGTTTTCATGGGCGGCGTCGCGCGCGACCAGCCGCAAGAGAAAATCGCCGCCACCCCGGATCATGTGGCACTCGCGCAGTTCCGGCCAGTCGGCAACGATGCGCTCGAATTCGCTCAACACCGCCTCCTTTTGGCTATCGAGGCCGACGATGGCGAAAAACATGATTTGCCAGCCGAGAAGCTGAGCATCGATATCGGCATGATAGCCGCGAATGAACCCGGCTTCCTCCAAGCGGCGCACGCGGCGCAGACATGGCGGCGGCGAGAGCCCGGTGCGGCGCGCGAGATCGACATTGGTAATGCGGCCATCCGCCTGCAGCTCAGCCAAAATGCGGCGATCGACGGCATCGATCTCCGGCGTCTCAGCGGGGCGCGGGCCTGAAGCTGGGGTTTTCATCGGGCATGGTTCCACGTCACCGCAAGCGGGCGTTTCCTTGATCTCGGCATCGGCGAAATAATATTGCGTTGGCCGCGAAGGGCAAGGGGGGATGTCAACCCACGGGATGCATGATCGCTTGCTTCTCCCCCATCGGGGTCGATATTGTGTCGACGCAAAAAATCTCAGGCGAACCGTGCTGATGAATGTCTCCTCTCCGCTTTCGACCCCTGTCTTGATCATTGGCGCGGGCCCGGCGGGCTATACCGCGGCGATTTACGCCGCGCGCGCCGGCCTCGCCCCGGTTTTGGTGCGTGGGCTGCAACCGGGTGGCCAGCTCACCATCACCACCGATGTCGAGAATTTTCCCGGCTTCGCCGACATCATCCAGGGGCCGTGGCTGATGGAGCAGATGGCGGCGCAAGCGCAAAAAATGGGCGCGCGCCTCATCGACGACATCATCACCGAGGTCGATTTCGCCGCCTCGCCCTTTCGTGCGACTGGCGATAGCGGCGCCCATTATCTCGCCGCGGCGGTGATCATCGCGACCGGCGCCGAGGCGCGCTGGCTTGGCCTTCCTTCCGAAAAAAAACTCGCCGGCGCCGGGGTTTCGGCCTGCGCGACCTGCGATGGGTTCTTCTTTCGCGGCAAAAACGTCGTTGTCGTCGGCGGCGGCAATAGCGCGGTCGAGGAGGCGCTCTATCTCACCCATCATGCCCAATCGGTCACCCTGATCCATCGCCGCGATCAGCTTCGCGCCGAACGCATCCTGCAAGAGCGGCTTTTCGCCCATCCCAAGATAAGCATCCGCTGGAACAGTGTCGTTGTCGAAATCCTCGGCGGCGGCACGCCCGAACACGTCACCGGCGTGCGTCTTCGCGACACCCAGAGCGGCGCCGTTTCCGATCTGCCGACCGACGGCGTCTTCGTCGCCATCGGGCACACACCAAATACCGGGATTTTCAAGGGCGCGCTGGCGATGGACGAGGAGGGGTATATCATCACCACGCCCGGCAGCACCCGCACCTCGCGCCCGGGCGTGTTCGCGGCCGGCGATGTCCAAGATAAAATATTTCGCCAAGCCGTCACCGCCGCGGGGACAGGCTGCATGGCGGCGCTGGAGGTGGAAAAATTCCTCGCCGCCCGCAACGCAGCCATGGGCGAGATATCCGCCTGAGCATGGCGCGTGCGAAATCGCGATAAACACGATAAGGTGCGGTAGGCGGCGGGGGAATTTGAGCATGGATTGGGACAAGTTGCGGGTGTTTCACGCCGTCGCCGAGGCCGGCAGCTTCACCCATGCCGGTGATACGCTCGGGCTTAGCCAATCGGCGGTATCGCGGCAGATCTCGGCGCTCGAGGAGGCGCTGCAAGTGCCGCTCTTTCATCGCCATGCGCGCGGCCTGATCCTCACCGAGCAAGGCGAAAGCTTGAACCGCACGGTGCGCGAGGTGTTCGCCAAGCTCGCGATGACCGAGGCCTTGCTCACCGAGAGCAAGGAAAAACCGGCCGGGCGGCTCAAAATCACCACCACGGTGAGCTTTGGCTCTTCCTGGCTTGCGCCCCGGCTGCAGACTTTTCTCGAAGCCTACCCGGATGTTACGGTAAGCCTTCTGCTCGACGATACCGATCTCGATCTCGCCATGCGCGAGGCCGATGTCGCAATCCGCATGCATCCGCCAAAGCAGCCCGATCTCGTGCAGCGCCATTTGATGTCGATGCATTGGCATATTTGCGCCTCGCCGGGCTATCTCGCGAAATTCGGCACGCCGCAAAGTATCGAGGATCTCGACCAACACCGCCTCATTCTGTTTGGCGATTATCGCCCCCCAGTTGCCGACATCAACTGGCTGGCTGCGGCCGGGCGGCGCGATGGCGGCCGGCGCAAGCCCTTGCTCGAGGTCAATAGCCTGCATGCCATGCTGCTCGCCGTGCGCTCTGGGCTCGGTATCGCGGCCATGCCCGATTATCTCGCGACCGAGACCGAGGACGTGGTTCGCATCCTCGCGGAGGTGAAAGCGCCGACCGTCGACGTGTTCTTCGTCTATCCCGAGGAATTGCGAAATTCCAAGCGCGTCGCCGTGTTCCGCGACTTTCTCCTCGCCCGCCTGGCCGAAATGGCGTGAGGCGCGCGCCGCCGGCCATGCGTTTCCGGCGCCATGCGTTTCCGGCATGGATGCTGTCATGATTTTGTCGTGGTGACGGGCACACTCGCGGCGTAATTTTCCTCTGCCGCCAGCTCAACGCGGGGTTTAGAGACCGGCCGACTGACAGGCCAAGACACTGACGGATTGGCAGACTGCACGTAGCGTTCACCTAGCAAGGGACTTCACGTTACGTCACGGCGTCTCTGAGTCTCGCTGTCTCTCGAAGCAATGTCTTTCAAGGCGCCAAGAGAGGGATGATGGTGGCTCGGCCCGGCGCTCCCGCCGGGCAGCCCGGACGAGTTCCCCCCTTCATTGTCCGGGTGTGAAGCCTCCCTGTTGACTGCCCCGCCGAGCCATGCCCGGCGGGGCTTTTTCAAGGGGGGGGCTTTTTCAGGTGGGGGCCTCAGCGAAAATCGCGCGCCGTGCCGGCGTTATTTCATGTCCATCCCACCCATATCGCCCATATCGCCGTGCGACATGCCGTTATGGTCACCGCCGTTCTCATCTCCATCGGTGCTTTTTTCGTCGTCAGGGGTGATCCCGGTCGCACCCGGCTTTAACACATGCACCTGCACGATCAATGTCCCGGCATGGCCGAAGGTCAGCGACAGCGGAAATTTATCGCCGGGCTTGAGCGGCTTCACGAGCCCGACCAGCATGATGTGATAGCCGCCGGGTTTTAGGGCAACGCGCTGGCCCGATGGAAGCGGGATGTTGGCGACCGACAGCATCCGCATCACGCCGCCATCGTTGCGTGTCTGGTGCAAAACCGACGCCGTCGCCACCGGGGTATGCGCATGGGTCAGGGTGTCGTCGCCGCCGCGATTGACGATGGTGAGATAGACGACGCTCGTCATCCCTTCTTCCGCCGCCGCCCGCGCCCACGCGTGCTGGACGAGGATGCCGCCATGGGCGACCGATTGCGCGAACGAAGCGGGTGATGCGGCGATCAGGGCGGGGACGAGCAGAAAATGGCGCCGGCGCATGGGAGTCTCCCAAAAAACGAGCGAATGGCGGGCAAACGCCGCGCTCTCCTAGCCAATGCGGTGCGCGTTGCCAAGCGTTGCCGCGCGGCTTAGAGTTTTGCTGCCCCCATCGCAAAAGAGTGCGAAATGCGCGAAACCCGCTCCTCGGTCTGCCCGCATGACTGCCCTTCCACCTGCGCGCTCGAGGTCGAGGTCCATGACGGATCTCGGATCGGCGCGGTGCGCGGGGCGGCGGCCAATTCCTACACGGCTGGCGTCATCTGCGCCAAGGTCTCGCGCTATGCCGAGCGTATCCACCACCCCGCGCGGCTGACCACCCCCCTTTTACGCACCGGCCCCAAGGGATCGGGCCAGTTCACCCCGATCTCGTGGGACGAGGCGCTCGATCGCGTCGCCGGCGCGTTCAATGACATTACCGCTCGCCATGGCGCGGAAGCGGTCTGGCCCTATTACTACGCCGGCACCATGGGCCTCGTGCAGCGTGACGGGATCAACCGTCTCCGCCATGTCATGGGCTATTCCCGCCAACGCACC
>JAJYXY010000145.1 GCA_021801465.1 Pseudomonadota bacterium | reverse complement strand
TCACCCGGGCGAAGGGGTAGAGCATCTGAAAAAAGAACACGAAGGCCGGCACCAAAGCGCGTTCGGAAAAACTCTGACAGCGGAGCCGCACCATTTCCGAAACCATATCGAGCCGGCCCGCTTCGAGCTTAGCGGCCAGCGCCGAAAGATGGCCCGGCGCGTGGCGGATATCGGCGTCGGTGAAAAAGAGCAGCGGCGTCTGGCTGGCCGCGACCCCTTGCGCCAGCGCCCAGAGCTTGCCGCTCCAGCCCGCCGGGCGCGTTGCCCCCGCGATCACCGTCAGACGCTGATCGGCGAGCGCACGGGCGCGGGCGGCGGTGTCATCGCTGCTCTCGTCATCGACCAGGATCACCGAAAACCGCGGATAATCCTGCGCGAGCAAGGAGGCGAGGGTCTCCGTGATCACCGCTGCCTCGTTGCGCGCCGGCACGATCACGGTGATCGCCGGGGGCTCGGCGAGTGGCCTCGGCGGCGGCGCGAGAATCGGCCCCGCCTGCCAGAAGCGGCCGTGAAAAAACAGCAGATAGACCCAGATCACAGCGGACAACGCCGCAATGGTGCCGATCATGCCGACCGGCGTGCCTTGGCCGGGCGCAATTTGCCACTGGCGCGAAACCAAGCGATCGCATCGGCAAGCGCCGCCTCGGCCGGGCGCGGCCGATAGCCGAGCCCCTCGATCGCCTTGGCCGAGGAGAAATACATCGGCGTTCGCGCCATACGCAGATGTTCGCGCGTCACCAAGGGCGGAATGCCGAAGGCGCGCGCCAACCCCTCGCAGGCAAGCGCGACCGGCCACAGCACCCCCTCAGACAGCTTGAAGCGGGGTGGGCGCGTGCCGGCCAGGCGCGCCGCCCGCGCAAAAATATCGCCGAGCTTCATGTTCTCGCCGCCGAGAATGTAGCGCTCGCCGATCACGCCGCGTTCGAGCGCCAGAAGATGGCCCTCGGCGACATCGTCGACATGGACGATATTGAGGCCGGTTTCGAGATAGCCCGGCATGCGCCCGGCGGCGGCATCGAGGATCATGCGCCCGGTCGGCGTCGGCTTGATGTCGCGCGGGCCGACCGGGGTCGAGGGATTGACGATCACCGCCGGCAGCCCCTCCTCGCGCACCATCGCCAGCACCGCCTGCTCGGCGAGATATTTCGAACGCTTATAAGGGCCGATGATCTCGGCCTCGATGACCGGGGTTGCCTCATCGGCGGGGGACCCATCCCGGGTATGGCCGAGGGCGGCGACGCTGCTGCAATAGACGATGCGCTCGACCCCGGCTTGCCGGGCGGCCCGCATGAGCGCCCGCGTGCCCTCGACATTGACCCGCATCATGCTCGCCGGGTCTGGCACCCAGAGCCGGTAATCGGCCGCGACATGAAAGAGATAACGGCAGCCGGCAACGCCCCGCGCAAGGCTCGCCGGGTCTTCGAGATCGCCGGTGACGGGCTCGAGCGCGAGCCCGGCGATATTATCGCGCGGGCTTCCCGGGCGCGCCAGCGCCCGCACGGCAAAGCCCCGCGCAATCAGCGCACGCGCCACCGCAGCGCCGACGAAACCGGTCGCGCCAGTCAGGAAAACCGGCCCCAAGTCACTCATGCATACCTCTAATCCGATCGCGCGCCGCGAGATGCATAGGCGAAATTCCTGCGGCGCTGGCTTCTCTTACAGGATCGCCGCTCTTCCTCAAACAGCGGCGAAGGTGTAGGGGCTCCCGGCATTTCGGCAGAGGCGCAGTATTCGTGAAAAAGCTCTCCCTGATCCTCGCTCTTGGTGGCCTCGCGCTCGCGACTGTGCTGATCGGTTGGTTCGGCGTGGGCGGAGTGCTTGATGCCGCGCTCTCGCTTGGCTGGAGGGGATTTGTCGTCCTCATTCTCGCGCAGCTCGGCATTTTCGTCTTGCTCGGTTTGGCTTGGCGCACATTGCTCGCCGCTGGCACACCCCTAATTTACATCTGGGGAAGGATGGTGCGCGATGCGGCCGGCAACCTTTTGCCATTTTCGCAGATGGGCGGCTTCGTGCTCGGTGCGCGGGCGATTACATTGCACGGTGTTCCGGCGCGGCGTGCCGTTGCCTCGACGTTGGTCGATGTCACGGTTGAGTTTCTCGCCCAACTGGCGTTTGCGACATTCGGTCTCCTCGTCCTGATTTTCCGCATGCCCGACTCAGCTCTGGTGTGGCCGCTTGCCATCGGGCTCATCGGGGCAGTTCTTGGTAGCGCGGTGTTTATCGCCTTGCAGCGCGGGGTCGGCCCGATCTTTCGTGCGGTCGCGGCGCGGATTTCCGCAGGTTGGCTTGTTAGCCAGAGCGACCGCATCGGCGCCCTCGAGGAAGAATTGCGTGACATATATGATCGTGTGCTGTGGCTTGCGCTCGCGGCGTCGATCCATTTCGTGAGCTGGCTCTGCGCTGGTCTTTCTACGTGGCTTGCACTTCGCCTGCTTGGGGTCGAGATCGATGCCGCTGGGGGGATGGCGCTCGAGGCGATTTTGCAAGTCGGGCTCAATTTCGCGGTTCTGGTGCCCGGCTATTTCGGCATCCAGGAAGCGGTGCTCGCGGGGCTTGGCAGCTTGTTTGGTATCTCGCCCGATATCACGCTCGCAATCTCGCTGATCCGCCGCGCGCGTGATCTCATGATTGGGGTGCCGGTGCTGCTTGTCTGGCAGATCTTTGAGGTGCGACGCGCGCGAGAGAGATTGCTTTCGTAAACCCGCGTCACGGCTTGCCTAGCCGCCGGCTCGCTCCTACGAAGGCCGTGGCCTGAGGCATTTTGGCCGAACAACGATCGTGACCTGCCAATAAGGAGGAGCCCCGCATGCAGATGCACGAAGTCCGCGTCCATCCCTCGAAATCACCGCTCAAGCGCGAAGACCAGCTTGCCTGGAAGATCGCCGCCGTCGCCGCCGACAAAGTCGCGGTGGAGAAAGACGTCGCGGCGATGATCATCAACCGCATCATCGACAACGCCGCCGTCGCCATCGCCGCGATCA
>JAJYXY010000237.1 GCA_021801465.1 Pseudomonadota bacterium | reverse complement strand
GAGATCGATGAGGCGGACGATTTTCTGACACGCCTCCGCAGTCCACGACCCACCATAATGATAGGGATCGCCTGCCATGACGGCGACGGGGCGGCCATGCAAGCGCGCCAGTCCGGTGATGATTGGACGGCCGAAGAACATGCCCGTTTCGAAGAAACTGCCGTGATCGACCAACGTCTCGATGATCGGGCGCATTTTGTAGACTTTGCGCGGATCGCGTGGGATGGCCTCCATCAAGGCCTCGTCGCGGCGGGCCGGATCGTCGGCGCAGGCCATTACCGGTGGCACTTCAAAAACCGAACTCGGCAGGTAGGAAAGGAAGCGCCGAGCGCGCGCAAACGCTTCTTCCTCGGTCTCGACGGCATCGTCGACGGCGCCACTCCGGGTTTGGATTTGCCAGCCGCCCAGCTCTTGTTTTCCGAGCGCCTGCCCGAGGCGGGCGACCACGGGAGGGCCGGCGACAAACATTGCCGACGATTTCGTCATGACCGAGTAATGACTGGCCGCGAGCCTGGCGGCGCCGAGGCCGGCAACCGAGCCCAGTCCGAGCGCCACCACCGGCACCAGCGCCATGTTCGCGGTAGCATAGTAAAAACCGAGTGCTGAGCCGATGCCGCCCGGCAAGTTGGCACGCCCGGTGGTTTCGATCGTCTTGACCGAGCCACCGCCGCCCGAGCCCTCAATGATGCGCAGGATCGGCAGTCGGAACTCGCTGGCCATACGTTCGGCAAGCAAGGGTTTTTCACGGATAGTGGCATCCGCCGAGCCACCGCGCACGGTGAAGTCATCACCCACCACCATGACTGGCCGGCCATCGATGCTGCCGCGACCCATCACGCAATTGGAGGGCGTGAAGGACAGAAGATCATTGTTGTCGTCGTACTGCGCCTTGCCGGCGATGGCACCGATCTCGTGAAAACTTCCGCGATCGAGGAGATGTAAAATGCGCGCACGCACGTCGAGCCGCCCGGCCTGGTGCTGACGCGCGACCTTTTCCGCGCCGCCCAGTGCTTGCGCCAGCGATTCGCGCCGGCGCAATTCATCAAGTTCTGGCTGCCAGTTCATGCTCGACCTCCCGCTATACAGACGTCATTTAACTTGATCTTCAAGACGGCCGAGCCGGGTTGCAAGATCACGCAGTAGCGGCGCCACTTCGCGGTCAAGCCGCTCCCGATCATATTCCGCTGCGAGCACGCCCGCGACAAGCACCATTGTTGCCCCATAGGTGGGAAAAAATACTGGGACGCCGACTCCATTGACGTAAGGGTTCCACGCACCGCACGAAATGACGTAGCCATCGCGCGTGAAGCGACTCCGATAATCGTCAAGCCAAGTGCTGAGCGCGCGCGCCGCTGCAGCGTCGCGTTCCGCGAGCGAGGCCAACACGCTTTCTTGCTCGGATCGCGGCTGAGCGATGATCCAGGCGCGCCCGGCGGCAGTCTCGGCGAGCGGCACCCGCGAGCCGATGGTGGAATGCAGGCTCAACACATGTGCGGCCCGGGCATAGTCGAGATAGACCATCTCCAGCCCATCACGTGCGGCAAGCCCGATCGTGCCGGGCACGAGGGCGGCAATCTCGGCGAGACAGCCACGGATAACCCGGCGCAACTCCAGACCCCGCAATGCCGTGCTAGCAAATGTCAGCGTGCCAATACCGAGACGATACCCGTCGCCGTGGGGCACCCGCGCGAGATGGCCGGTCCGGAGCAAAGTATGAGTGAGACGCGCGACGGTGGATTTCGCAAGACCGGTGCGTGCTGCGATCTGGTGATTGCCGAGCACCACCTCGGCGCCATCGAAGCTGTGCAAAATGGCAAGCGCGCGCGCCACGGCGTTCACGAATTCCCGATCGGGGACCGCTTCCCGTGGCCCAGCATTGCCGCGGGATTGCCCGGCTGATGTGACGCGTGAGGACTGAGGCTTCATCTGATGCGCCGCACGGCGCCACTCCCTACGCTTAATCTACGAAACGCACTTCCGTTAGTTCCGCTATGCGGAATTTAATTCTGCTTGTTGTTCGCGGATTTTAGGTTTATTCTCTGCATCAAGACAAGCTTTAAATACCTGCTTTGGCGCCAAAGTGCCGCCGAGCGGGATAAAAACGACAAGTCTGGGAGAAACGGGTGCCAGAAGCCCTTGCTGGAATACGCATCCTCGAATGCGGTGATCTGCCGGCGGCTGGCTATGGCGCGCGGCTGTTCGCCGATTTCGGCGCCGAGGTGACCAAAATCGTCCCCGCAAATCACACGGTGGCGGAAGGGGATTATGATCGCGCTGCCGAGGCTTTTCTAAATTTCGGCAAACGCCGGATAGCAGCGGCCGATGGTGTGCCCGGCGGCTTTGACCTCTGTATTGCAGGTGCGCTTGATCGCGCCGCACTGGCAGAACTCGCACATGCGCAGCCCGCACCAGCTCTCATCGATGTCACTTGGTTTGGTCGTAGCGGCCCCTATGCCGAATTTGGCGGCAGCGATCTCGTCTGCCGCGCGCTCGCTGGCCTCATTCAGCCGGTTGGCCCGGTAGAAGGGCCGCCGCTTGCCATCTCGGATTTCCAGGCCGCGATCGTCGGCGGCCTCGTTGCATTTTCGGCAGCCCTCGCCGTGTTGCTGGCGGGCACGGCAGGCGAGACACGAATTGTCGAAGTCAGTGTTCAGGAAGCGGCGATCGCGCTTGCCGAATTGCAGACCGCGGATTCCTGGATGCAGGGCGTGCGGCAGCCGCGTATTGGGCGTAACCGTTTTAGCCCGACCTATCCGCTCGGCATCTATCGTGCCGCCGATGGCTGGATTGGTGTGACATTGGTGACGCCGGCGCAGTGGGCCACGTTCTGCCGGCTGCTCGGGCTCGAGGATCTCGCGAACGATCCCACTCTCGTCACCGGCGCTGAGCGCTTGGCGCAGGCGGCGCGGCTTGAGGCGCGCTTCGTGCCCAAGCTTGCCGAAAAGCCCGCCGCTTATTGGTGTGCCGAAGGCCGGGCACGGCGATTACCCATCATCGCGGTG
>JAJYXY010000040.1 GCA_021801465.1 Pseudomonadota bacterium | reverse complement strand
ACCCGCCCCGCCTCGCTGAGCGTGATATTGCGCCCGACGCGGTGGAACAATTTCACCTGAAATTGCCCCTCCAGCGTCTGGATCGCGGCACTCACCGCCGACTGGGTGAGGTTGAGCGCAGCACTCGCCCGCGTCACGTGCTCGCGCTCGGCGACGGCGACGAAAATCCGCAATTGCTCAAGCGTCATGGGTCCTCGCGCGGCGACGGAGTGAACGGCAAAGCGGCATCGGGCGGTGCGCCTTCCCGCTTGTCAACCGCGCCGGTTTCCGCCACCAAGCGCGAAGTCCCCTGCCGCCAGGAGCCGAGAACCGCATGGATCTGCTGCACGCGATTGCCGTCGCCATCCTCCAGGGGGCGACGGAATTATTCCCCGTAAGCAGCCTCGGCCATGCGGTCGTGCTGCCGGCGGTTCTCGGCATGAAGCTCGACGAGCATGCCCCCTCGTTCCTGCCCTTCCTGGTGATGCTCCATCTCGGCACCGCGACCGCGTTGCTGCTTTATTTCTGGCGCGATTGGTGGGCGCTGGCGCGCGGGGTGATCGGCTTCGAGGGCGCGCATCAGGTGCGCGAGGCCCGGCGCGTCTTTATCCTGATCGTCATTGCGACGTTGCCGGCGGTGGTGATCGGATTCGTGTTCGAGCATTTTTTTCGCGATCTCTTCGCCTCACCCATGGTCGCGGCGGCGTTTTTGATCGTCAATGGCGGCTTGCTGCTGTTTGGCGAGCGCCTGCGCGAAGGCGGCCATCGTCCGCTCTCGACGCTGTCGCCGGGCGATGCGCTCGCCATCGGGCTCTGGCAATGCACGGCGCTGATCCCCGGCATTTCGCGCTCCGGCGCGACCATCGTCGGCGCCCTCTTGCGCGGGATCGACCATGAGGGCGCGGCGCATTTCTCCTTCCTCATCGCAACCCCGATCATTCTCGGCGCGACCGTGCTCGAAGTGCCAAAACTGCATCATCAGGGCATGCCACCGGGCGTCTTGGCGATCGCGACCATCGCAGCGATCGCGGCTGGGATCACCGCATTTGCCTCGACCGCCTTCCTGATGCGCTATTTCCGCCGCCATGACGCGTGGGCGCTCAATCCCTTCGCTTATTACTGCATCGCACTCGGCGCGGCGGCACTGGCGGCGCTGGCGCTGATCTCTTGAGCCGCCGGATCATCCTCGCCGCGCTCGCCCTGGTTTGGCTTGCCGCCGCAGCGCCCGAGCAACGCCGGATCGTCCTCGCCGCGACCCCGATCGCCCGCCTCGATCTCCCCTGGTGGCGAGCGCGATTCGAAAAGAAAGCCGCGGAACTGCGCAAAGCCCCGATCGATCTGGTCTTTTACGGCGATTCCATCACCGAGGATTACGAGCGCGCCGGCCCCGAGCCATGGCGCGATTTCGCCCCGATCTGGCAGCATTATTACGGCGCGCGCCACGCCATCAATCTCGGCTTCAAGGGCGATACCACCGCGAGCCTGCTCTGGCGGATCACCCATGGCGAGGCGAGCGGCATCGCGCCGAAAGTGGCAGTGGTTCTGATCGGCGCCAACAATCTCGGCCGGCTGCATTGGTCGGCGGAAGACACGATCGCCGGCATCGCCGCCGATGTCGCGGCCCTTCGCGAGCGCTTGCCGAAAACCCGTATCCTGCTCCTCGGCATTCTGCCAAGCGACCGCTCAGCGTGGGCGAGCGCGACGACGATCGTCGTCAACCACGCCCTCGCCGAGCGTTATCGCGCCGCATCAATGGTGACGTTTCTCGATCTCAGCGGCGTCTTCATGAAAAATGGCGCCCTCGATCGCAGCCTTTTTCTTGACCCCCTGCTCACCCCGCCGGAACCGCCCTTGCACCCCAACGCCGAGGGCCAGAGGAGGATGGCGGCGGCGATGGAGCCGACACTCGCCCGTTTACTCGCGCAATGATCCGCCGCGGGCGGGTGCCGGCAAGATCACGCCGCGACACTCGCCAAAGCCGATGCAAGCAAACCCCTCGCGCGTGGCATGGGCGCGGAAAATCACCTCGTCGCCATCTTCAAGAAAGCGCCGTGTCTCGCCCGAAGGCAAGGTCAATGGCTTTCGCCCGCCCTCGGTGATCTCGAGCAGGCTGCCATAGCTCTCCGGGCTCGGCCCAGAGACGGTGCCCGAGCCAAAGAGATCACCCGGCGAGAGATTACAGCCATTGCTGGTGTGATGGGCGAGCATTTGCGCGACCGTCCAGTAGAGATAGCGCGTGTTCGAATGCGCCAGCGGCTGCGGCGCTTGCCCCGCAGCACGCATCGCCGGGGTCTGCAGCAAAATCTCGAGAACGATCGCGAAGGCGCCGTTTGCCTGATCACGAGGGTCGGAAAGATAAGCGAGCGGCGCCGGATCGCCGGCCGGGCGCGGCGCCTGCGGGATGCGAAACGGCGCCAGCGCTTCGGTGGTGACGATCCAGGGCGAAATGGTGGTTGCGAAATTCTTGGCGAGAAACGGGCCGAGTGGCTGATATTCCCAGCCCTGAATGTCGCGCGCCGACCAATCGTTCAAGAGAGAAAAGCCGGCGATATGATCAGCCGCTTCGGCAATAGTGATGGGCTCGCCAAGCGCATTGCCCGGCCCAACCCAGATGCCGAGTTCGAGTTCGTAATCGAGATTGCGGCTCGCACCGAAACTCGGCACCGTCTCGGCCGCGGGCTTTCTTTGCCCGTTCGGCCGCCGCACCTCGTGTCCGGAGACAACCACCGACGAGGCCCGCCCATGATAGGCGACCGGCACATATTTGTAATTCGCCAGCAGCGGATTATCGGGGCGGAATTGCCGGCCGGTATTGGTCGCGTGATGGATGCCGGCGAAAAAATCGGTGTAATCACCGATCCGCGCCGGCAGATGGAGCACAGAAGAGGCCATCGTGTGCAACCATTCCGGGCGCGGCTTTGCGCGCTCCGCGAGAAGTTCCGAAAGCGTCTGGCGAAGCTCTGTGCGCGCCGCGGCACTTTCGCCAAGAAGCGCATTCAGCACTGGCTCACGGCAGGCAGGCGCGATCGCGGGGCCGATCGCACC
>JAJYXY010000268.1 GCA_021801465.1 Pseudomonadota bacterium | reverse complement strand
CCTCCCAATGGCGATAATTGGAACCGTTGATCGCGTATTCGTTGGTCCCGCGGGGCAGGCGGATGGCGGCGTGGGTCAGCATGAATACCCCGCTCGGCGGATGCAGCGTGAAGATGTCGGTGCCGTTGCCAAGGCTCAGCACCAGCGCTGTCTCCGGTCCGTAGATCAGAAATCCGGCGGCGCGCTGGGCACTCCCTGGGCGCAAGAATTGCCGCGCCGGCGAAAGCGCAGGATCGGCCGGCAGGATCGAGAAAATGCTGCCGACCGGGGCATTGACGGCGATGTTGGAAGACCCGTCGAGCGGGTCGATGGCGACGGCGAGGCGCCCATCGGTACGCAGCACAAGCGGCGCCTCGGCCTCTTCCGAGCCGAGCACCGCAACCGGCGCGTGGCGCAGGGCGGCGATGAAAATCTCCTGGGCGCGGCGGTCGAGTTCTTTTTGTGCATCACCACCCGGATTGGCGTCGAGGGCCGCGGCGAGATCGCCGGCGAGCGGGCCGAGGGCGCAGAGCTCGGCGAGCTTCCGCCCGGCTTCGGCGCAGGCGAGAACGGTCGCCGCGACATCTTCGCGCGCCGGATCACGCGCCGCCCAATAGGTGAGATGGTCTTCCAGGGTCTGTTTCATCGCTTCCTCGTCCTTGGGATCAAAATTTCCGTGATCCGGGCGGCGGCGCAATGATCGTTCGCGCACATTCTCTTAGAAGACATGAATAGTCGTTCTTGCCGATGAAAGCGAGTTTAATTAAATTTCGATAGATGAAAAATTTTTTGAATCAGGCGCGCCGCCGCCTCACCCTGAAGCAGATGCGCGGTTTCGCCGCGATCGTCGAACACGGCACCATCACCGGGGCCGCCGCCGCCATCGGTGTGACCCCGCCGGCGATCCTGCATCAGCTCCGCGAAATCGAGGATGGTCTCGGCCTGCCGCTCCTCGAGCGCGGCAACGGCAGGGCAATCCCGACCCAGGCCGGGCGCGAGATCCTCGCCACCGTGGCCCGCATCGAAACCGAAATCGACGATTGTCTCGAAGCCATCGCGGCCCTCGCCGGCATGCGGCGCGGCCAGGTCGCGGTCGGGGTGATCAGCACCGCGAAATATTTCGCGCCGAGCGCACTTGCCGCCTTCAAGCGCGCCCATCCCGAGATCGATCTTCGCCTCAAGGTCGGCAATCGCGGCGAAACGGTGGCGGCGCTGGAACGCTTCGATATTGATTTCGCCATCATGGGCCGCCCGCCCGAGCATTTCGAGGTCACCGAAATCGCCATCGGGCCACACCCGCATGTCATCATCGCCGCCCCCGACCATCCGCTCGCCGGGCGCGCCGCCATTCCGCCGGCGGCACTCCTCGATCAGACGTTTCTGCTTCGCGAGCCGGGCTCGGGAACGCGCGCTCTGGTGCAACGCCTGTTCGAGAGCGCCGGGCTCGACCCTGCCGGCGGCATGGAGATCGGCAGCAACGAGACGATCAAGCAGGCCGTCATGGCCGACATGGGTATTGCCCTGATCTCCGCCCATACGATCGCCGCCGAATGGGCAGACCGGCGGATCGCCGTTCTCGACGTCGTCGGGTTGCCGATTTTGCGGCAATGGTATCTCGTCCGGCGGCGCGAGAAGCGGCTCTTGCCGGCGGCACGCGCTTTGTGGGAACATTTGGTGCGAGAGGGCGGCACGTTTTTGCCTAAGATCGACCCGCCGGGTTGACCGGTGGAAAGGCCGGGGAGACCACCATGCGCCTTGCGATCATCGGCCTTTTGGTGCTTTGCGCAGCCCAAGCGCACGCGGGTGACGAGCGTGATGGCAACGCCGCCTATGGCGGCTGGCGCGACGATCGCCCGGGCCTCACCCGCCATTTCACCGCAGCCGATATGCGCCTTTCGGGGACGCAGGCGGTCGCGAGCAACAGCGCCAGCATCGTCCCCTGCCCGCCCGGATTTTCGCCCCGCGTACCGGCGGGTTTCGCGGTCGATCGCATCGCGCGGGGGCTTTCCGAGCCGCGCACCCTGCGCACAGCGCCCGACGGCACGATCTTCCTCGCCGAAACCGGCGCCGGGCGGATTCTCGTCTTCCCGCCTGATATCGCGATCCATGGCGGCGCGGCGCGCGTCTTCGCCGAAGGTCTCGATCAGCCCTACGGTATCGCCTTCTTCCCGCCCGGCCCCGCGCCGGCCTTCGTTTATGTCGGGGAAAGCGGACGCGTGCTGCGCTTTCCCTATCACCCGGGCCAGATACGGGCGGCAGGGCCGGCGGAAACGATCATCGCCGACCTTCCACGAGGCGGGCACTGGACGCGCGATCTCGCCGCCGCGCCCGATGGCCAGCATCTTTATGTCGCGATCGGCTCAGCCTCCAATCTCGGGGAAGAAATGCCGCCCGCGCCGCCCGGCGGCCTCGCCGCCTTCGCCGCCGCGGAAGGCGAGGCGACACCGTGGGGCGGCGCCTGGGGGGCGGAGACGGGGCGCGCCGAGGTGCGGGTTTTCGACCCTGACGGCCGCCAGGCGCACGCCTATGCCACGGGGCTCCGCAACTGCTCCGGCCTCGCGATCGCGCCCCACACGGGTAATCTCTGGTGCGTCGTCAACGAGCGCGACATGCTGGGTGATAATCTGCCACCCGATTACGCGACGCACCTCACGCCCGGGGGGTTTTACGGCTGGCCGTGGTTCTATATCGGCGACCATGAAGACCCCCGCCTTGCCGGCCGCCGGCCCGATCTCGCCGGCCACGTCACGGTGCCAGACGTCTTGTTCCAGCCCCATTCCGCCCCGCTCGGTCTGGTGTTTTACGCGAGCGGGAATTTCCCCGCCGAATATCACGGCGATGCCTTCGCCACCTTCCATGGCTCGTGGAACCGGGCACTCCGCACCGGCTATAAGCTCGTGCGGCTCTTGTTTCACGATGGCGCGCCGACCGGCGCCTATCAGGATTTCCTCACCGGATTCGTGCTCGATGACGATCATGTTTGCGGCCGCCCGGTGGGCGTCACCATTACCCGCGAAGGCGCGCTTTTGTTCAGCGAAGACGCCAACGGCACACTCTGGCGCGTGCGTTGGATGGGCCATTGACGGGCGCGCAACACCC
>JAJYXY010000232.1 GCA_021801465.1 Pseudomonadota bacterium | reverse complement strand
GCGCGCTGCAACGCGGCCCGCGCTGGCCCGTCGCCGATCACGAGTTTGCTTCCCGGCAGATCGAGGCCGAGGAAGGCGGGAAGGTTTTTCTCGACCGCAAGCCGCCCGACCGAGAGGAAAATCGGCCGCGGATAGGGAAGCGGCGCCGCCTTGCTGGGATGAAACAAGGCGAGATCGACGCCGCGCGACCATAATTGCGTGTCGCGAAAGCCGCGCGCGGCGAGGTCTGCGGCGAGCCCGCTCGTTGCGACCATCATCCCCGCCCCGCGCCCGTGAAAGCCCCGCAGCCAGCGATAGGTGAGGGCGCGAGGCAGCCCTGAGCGGGCCGCGAGATAATCGGGGAAATGCGTGTGGTAGGCGGTGGTGAAGGCCCAGCCAGCGCGGCGGGCAAGGGAAGCGGCGGCAAGGCCGAGCGGCCCTTCGGTCGCAATATGGATCGAATCGGGGGCGAATGCGGCAAGCAGCGCGGCCAGACGCTGGCGCGGCCAGAGGGCGAGCCGGATCTCCGGGTAGAACGGACAGGGCATGGTGCAAAACCGGTCGGGTCCGATCACCAACACCTGATGGCCGGCGGCGCGCAGCTCGGCGGTGACCTTGGCGAGGGTGCGGACGACGCCGTTGATTTGCGGATGCCAGGCATCGCTGACGATCGCGATTCGCCGCCGCGCCGGATCGACCTCAGACGGTGGCGGCATTCAGCGCGGTCTTTGGCCGGGTAAGGAAAGAGAGGCCGTTGAGCGCTGCCCAGTCGAGCAATTCCAGCCGCCCGTCGCGATGCTCGACGAGGGCGGTGCAGCTTTCCACCCAGTCCCCGGCGTTGAGATAGAGCTTGCCGCCGACCTCGCGCATCTCGGCATGGTGGATATGGCCGCAGACCACGCCGTCGAAGCCACGCCGCGTGGCATCGGCGGCCAGTGCGACCTCAAACCGGTCGATCGCCTTCACCGCGCCCTTGACCTGGCGCTTGAGATAGGCCGAGAGCGACCAGTAAGGATAGCCGAGCCGGGCGCGGATCAGGTTGAAATAGCGGTTGAGCCGGAGCGCGAGGCTGTACGCACCATCGCCGAGCAAAGCGAGGATGCGCGCATAGCACACCACCGAGTCGAACTGATCGCCATGCAAAACGAGGAGGCGCCGGCCATCGGCGGTGACATGCGCGGCTTCGTCGGCAAGCGTGACGCCGACGATCTCGAGCCCGAGCGGAAGAAAACGCCGCAGCGCCTCGTCGTGATTGCCGGCGATATAGGTGACTTTGGCGCCAGCGCGGGCATGGCGAAGGATCTCCGTCAAGACCGCGTCGTGATGCCGGTCCCAGTGCCAGCCGCGCCGCAGCCGCCAGCCATCGATGATGTCTCCCACCAGATAGAAATGCTCGGCGGAGACGCGGCGGAGAAAATCGGCGAGGAAATCGGCGCGGCACTCTTTGGTGCCGAGATGGGTGTCAGAGAGGAAGACGCTGCGGTAGGCGGGGCGCGCCGGAATGCTTGTCATACCGGCCTCGTTACGCCATATGGCCTAGTCTCCGCCAATGAAACTAAAATGAAATCCGAGAAACTATGATGACAGAGGCGAGATTCTTACCAATTCATGACATTACCCCAGCCGGCTTGGTCACAGCCCGAGGCGATCGAAGCGGATGATCTCGACCGCCGCACCCGCCGCAAGCGCCGGGGCGAAAGGCGGGCGGAGGATGAGCGCGTCGGCCCGCGCGAGCACCGCCTGCATCGCCGAATCCTGAACCGCGAACGCCTCCACGACGCACCGCCCGCCCGGCTCGTCGCGCAGACGGGCGCGGAGAAAGTCGAAACGCCGATCATTGGCTGCGAGTGAAGTCGCGGTCTCTGCCGTCACCATCGGGAGTGGCGCGCCCGCAAGGCCGGCCAGCCGCAGCACCGCCGGGCGGACGAAGAGCAGGCCGCAGACGAACGCCGCGACCGGGTTGCCGGGCAGGCCGAGCACCGGCATCTCACCGAGGCGCCCGAACATCAGCGGCTTGCCCGGCCGCATCGCGATCTTCCAGAAATCGACCGCGAGACCCCGCCGCGCGAGACCCGCTTGCACCAGATCATGCGCGCCGACGCTGGCGCCGCCGGTCGTAAGCAACAGATCGAAGCCGCGGGCGGCATCCGCCGCCTGGGCGATGGCGTCGGGATCGTCCGCCGCGATCGGCAAAACGCTCGCAACGGCGCCGAGCGATGTGAGCATCGCTGCCAGCGCGTGGGCGTTCGAGCTGACGATCCCGCCTTGGGGGATCGGCTCGCCGGGGAGCGCGATTTCATCGCCGGTCGCAAGCACCGCGACGCGCGGGCGGCGATGAACCTGGAGCCAGGGGTGATTGGCCGCAGCCGCGAGGCCGATATCGCGCGGCGAAAGCCGCCGCCCGGCGGCGATGATCGGCTCATCGCGCGCGAAATCCTCGCCCATGCGGCGAATATGCCGGCCCGGCCGCGCGCTCTCGCGCACCCGCACGGTCTCGCCCTCGACCTCCGCATCTTCTTGCAGCAGCACGGCATCGGCGCCTTCAGGGAGGATGCTGCCGGTGAAAATCCGCACCGTCTCGCCGGCGCCGATGCGCCCGGCGAAGGGATGACCGGCCGGGGCACTGCCGATCACGCGAAGGGTAGCGCCGTCGCGCGCGTCCTCGGCGCGGACGGCATAGCCGTCCATCGCCGAGACATCGGCCGGCGGTTGGGTCCGGCGCGCGATCACTGCGGCCGCGCTGATCCGCCCGCACGCCTCGGCGAGAGCCACCGTCTCGGCGCCGACCGGGGCGAAGGCGGCAAGGATGCGGGCGCGGGCGTCTTCGATGCTGATCATCGCTGCCTCAGCTTTGCGCGAAATCACCAGACTTGCCGCCGGATTTGGCGACGAGGCGCACCGCCTCGATACGCATGCCGCGATCGACCGCCTTGCACATGTCATAGACCGTGAGCGCCGCCACACTGGCCGCCGTCAGCGCTTCCATCTCGACCCCGGTGCGCCCGGTGGTGCGCACGGTTGCGGTGATCTCGACCGCATCCGGCGGCGCGGCGATCAGATCGACCGTCACCGAATCGAGCGGCAGCGGGTGGCAGAGCGGAATGAGA
>JAJYXY010000159.1 GCA_021801465.1 Pseudomonadota bacterium | reverse complement strand
GAGCCCGGCCAGCAGCCGCAGCAGCGTCGATTTGCCGCAGCCCGAAGGGCCGAGCAGGGTGATGAAATCACCCGCCGCGATCGTGAGCGAAACCCCGCGCAAAGCTTCGGTGCCGCTCGCAAAGCGGCGGCCCACCGCGTCAAGGGAGAGCAAGGCCGGCGAGACGCTCAGGGCGTTTTCGGTCGCATCTGCAGGCCAACCCCCTTGTCGACGAAGCGCAGCGTATAGGCGCTGCGCCAGTCCATGTCCTGCGGATAGAGCCCGGCCTGCTGCATGCTTTGGAAGAATTCGAGCCAGCGTGCGGCGGTCATGGCGCCGATCCCGAGTTTTTCGGTATCGCCCGAATCGACGATGCCATGTTGTTTCAGCACCCTCCGCCCATAGTCGAGCAGGGGCTGGGTCATTTCCGGATTTTCCTTCTTCATCAAGGCATTGCCCGGCGTCGGGTCATTGTAGAGATAGGCATACCAGCCCTCGATCGAGGCATCGAGGAAGCGCTGGACGAGTTCGGGCTTGTCCTCGGTAAGCTTGCGGCTGGTCGCGATCAGGCTGGCATAGCCCGCGAACCCGGCATCGGCGACCAAAAGCACCACCGGCTTTTCCCCCGTCGCTTCCTCGATCGAAAACGGCTCAGAACCGAGATAGCCCTCCTGGACGGCCGCTTTATCATGCAGGAAGGGCGCGAGATTGAAGGTGTAGGGGCGGATCTGGCTGTCGCTATAGCCGAATTTGGCGCGCAGGAAATTCCACCAGCCGGCGCGGGTATCGGCGCCGATCATGATCGGCTGGCCGCGGAGTGCTGCGAAACTGTCATGGCCCTGACCGCGATGGGCGATGAGCACCGAGGGATCTTTCTGGAACATCGCGGCGACGGCGACGAAAGGCAGCTTCTGCTGGACGAAATTGAGGGCGAGGAAGCTGTTCGAGGAGATGGTGAAATCGAGCCGCCCGGCGAGCAGGAGCTGGGTCTGGTTCACCTGCGGCCCGCCTTGGCGGATGGTGACGTCGAGCCCGTGGCGGCGATAGATCCCGCTCGCCAGCGCCTGGTAATAGCCGCCATACTCGGCTTCTGCTTTCCAATCGAGGCCGAACGCGACATGATCCTCGGCCCGCAGAGACGCCGACGCGGCCAACGCCAGAGCCATCGAAAACGCGCATATCAGCCCCACGCGCGCCCAAACTTTAAGAAATGTCATCCGATCGCCCCCCGAAACCGCCGCAAACGCCTGGTGATCTTCGCATTTGGCCCAGATAAATCAAGGCGCAACCCGCACCTCAAGAAAACTTTGACGGCGCGGCTGATTTTACGTCATTATTATTACAGATAGCTCGAAACGATCCGCTGACGAACGGGTGGTGACATGCGTGCTGTTTTGCAAGCTTTTCTTAAACGGATGATCACCGAAGGGCAGCTCACGCTGCGCTGGCCCGACGGCACGACCAGCGACTTCATCGGCGAGAAGGATGGGCCAAAAGCGGGCCTGATCATCGATGATTGGGCGACGGTGCGCCGCTTGGTTCTCAACCCGTCGCTGGCCTTTGGCGAGGCCTATATGGCGGAGCGAGTCCGCCCGATGGATTGTTCGTTTTATACGATGATGGATGTTTTGGTCCGCAATTCGGAGATCAATCTCTCCGCCCACCCTCTCATGCGCCTTCACGCCGCCGGGGGGTGGCTGCTGCGGCGGCTGCGCCAATTCAACCCAGCATCGCGATCCCAGCGCAATGTCGCTCACCATTATGATCTCAACGGCAGGCTCTATAGCCTCTTCCTTGATCGCGACCGGCAATATTCCTGCGCCTATTTTCCGACCGGCCAAGAGACCCTGGAAGAGGCGCAAGCGCTCAAGAAACGCCACATCGCGGCAAAGCTCAAACTCGATCGCGAGGGGCTCACCGTGCTCGATATCGGCAGCGGCTGGGGCGGGCTCGCGCTCACCCTCGCGCGCGATTACGGCGCCCGCGTCACCGGCATCACGCTTTCGACCGAGCAGCTCACCGAAGCCCGTGCCCGCGCCGAAGCCGAGGGGCTCGCCGATCGCGTGCGCTTCGAATTGCTGGATTATCGCGCGCTCGCCGAACCGTTTGACCGCATCGTCTCGGTCGGCATGTTCGAGCATGTCGGGGTCGACCATTACCGGCAGTTTTTCGCGACCGTGCAGCGCTGCCTCCAGCCCGATGGCGTCGCACTCCTGCACTCGATCGGCCGCGCCGCCGGCCCAGGCAGCACCAATCCCTGGCTCAGAAAATATATTTTCCCAGGCGGCTATTCGCCGGCGCTGAGCGAGGTCGTCCCGCATATCGAGCGCGCCGGCCTCTGGATCACCGATATCGAAATTCTTCGCCTGCATTACGCCGAGACGCTGCGCCATTGGCGCCGCCGCTTCGCCGCCAATCGCGATGCCATCGCCTCGCTTTATGACGAGCGTTTTTGCCGCATGTTCGAATTTTACCTCGCCGGCTCAGAACTCGCTTTCCGCCGCCAGGATCACATGAATTTTCAGATCCAGATGACCCGCTCACCCTATGCTTTGCCGATCGCGCGCGACTACATGCTTGAGATTGAGCGAACAATGTCGCGCGAGGCAACCGTGCAGCGTTAGCAACCCGCTTCTTAACCGCCGGTCGACGAACTCGGCCGGCGGTTATTCGATCGGGATCAGGTAAAGCGGCAAGATTGCCGCGCGCGCTTGGCGTATCCCGACGCGCTTTGATCAGAAACCGCACTTATACCGGTCAGCGATCTCGCTGACCGGTATTGATCTGATTTTGCGCGCAGCCGCCACACCAACCCTGCGCGCTTGATTTTGCGCGCAGCCGCCACACCAACCCTGCGCGCATACCGGTCAGCGATCTCGCTGACCGGTATTAGGCACGCGCTGTCATGGCGCCTCGGCAATGCTCGCCATCGCCCGCGCCGACTGCAAATGATCGAGCGTCGCATCGCGCGCGGTGATATCCGTCTTGTCTACGGCGGCGTACGCGGCCTCAGCCTGCTTCACCCGGGCTTCGGCAGCGCTTTTCGAGACCTCGGCGAGTGGCATGACTTCACTCGCGAGCACGGTGCAGCGCTCGGGGGTGACCTCCGCGAACCCGCCGGAGACGAACATTTTGCTG
>JAJYXY010000071.1 GCA_021801465.1 Pseudomonadota bacterium | reverse complement strand
GGCGCTGTTTTCCGGCTCCGAGGTGCCGACCCGCGCGATCGCCGAACCTGAGGAAGCGCTTTCCTGTTTCCCGGACGCGCTGCCGATCCTCCCCCTCGCACTCGCCGCCCCGGCGCGGCCCGGTAAGCCTGACCCGGCCAATGCGCCGAGCGTGATTGCGGCGATCGAGCGCGCGGTCGCGCTCACGCTGGCCGGGCGGACGGCGGCATTGGTCACCAACCCGATCAGTAAATCGGTGCTGTATGCCGCCGGTTTTCCCCATCCCGGCCACACCGAATTTCTTGCCGCCCTCACCGGGGCTGCGACGCCGATCATGATGCTCGCCTCGCCCATGCTGCGCGTCGTTCCGGTCACCGTGCATCTCGCGCTCCGGGCCGCCCTCCTGAGCCTGACAACGGCGGCGATCGAAACCGCGGGGCGCATCACCGCGGCGGCCTTGCGCGAGGATTTCGCCCTCCCCTCCCCGCGCCTGGCGGTCGCTGGCCTCAACCCGCATGCCGGGGAAGGCGGCGCGATGGGCGATGAGGAGGAAACACTGATCGTGCCGGCGATCACGGCGCTCCGCGCTGCCGGGATCGACGCTTTCGGCCCGCTACCGCCCGACACCCTATTCACTGCCCGCGCCCGCGCCGGCTATGATGCGGCGCTCTGCATGTATCATGACCAGGCGCTGATCCCTTTGAAAACGCTGGACATGGATGGCGGCGTGAACGTGACGCTCGGGCTTTCGATCATCCGCACTTCGCCCGATCACGGCACGGCGTTCGATATCGCGGGACAGGGCCGCGCCGATCCCGCGAGCCTGATCGCCGCCCTGCGCCTTGCCGCCACACTCAGGGCCAACCGGATGAGGAACCGATGACGACGCTCAGGCTAGGGGTCAATATCGATCATGTCGCGACCGTTCGGAATGCGCGCGGCGGCGCCCATCCCGATCCGGTGGCGCTTGCCAAAGCGGCCCTTCGCGCCGGGGCGGATGGCATTACCGCGCATCTGCGCGAGGATCGGCGGCATATGCGCGACGCCGATATGGCGCGCCTCCGCGCCGAGATCGCAGCGCCCCTCAACATGGAAATGGCAGCGACGGCGGAGATGGTCGCGATCGCCCGCGCGCTTTGCCCGCACGCCGTCTGCCTGGTGCCCGAGCGCCGGCAGGAAGTCACCACCGAAGGCGGGCTCGATGTCGCGGGACAACGCGCCGCCCTGGCGCCGGTGGTCGCGTCATTGGTGGCGGCGGGGATCCGGGTCTCGCTGTTCATCGATCCCGATCCGGCGCAGCTTCGCGCAGCGGCGGCGATCGGCGCGCCGGTGGTCGAGCTGCATACCGGCGCCTATGCCGAGGGCCGCGCCGGCGAACTCGCGCGCCTGCGCGAGGCCGCGGCATTGACCGCCAAACTCGGCCTCGAATGCCATGCCGGGCACGGTCTGACTTACGACAACGTCGCCCCCGTTGCCGCTCTGCCCGAGGTGCGCGAACTCAATATCGGCCATTTTCTGATCGGCCAGGCGATTTTCGATGGCATCGCCGCCGTGGTCGCCGAGATGCGCGCGCGGATGAACCGCGCGCGTGCTCACCCCGCTGGTTAAACCGCTGTCGGCAGCGCCCGCCGGCGCTCGGCGATTTCCGTCTTCATTGCCTTTTGCAGCTTCTCGAAGGCGCGCACCTCGATCTGGCGCACCCGCTCGCGCGAGATATTGTATTGGTGCGAAAGATCCTCGAGCGTAGTCGCGTTGTCACGCAGGCGCCGCTCGATCAGGATGTGACGCTCGCGGTCGTTGAGGGTCTTGAGTGCCGCGGTCAGCAAGGCCCGGCGCCCCGATACTTCCTCCTGATCGGCGATGACGGTTTCCTGATTGTCGCTGTCATCGACCAGCCAATCCTGCCATTCACCCTCGCCCTCGCTGTCGGCGCGGAGCGGGGCGTTGAGGCTGTGGTCGGGCGCCGTCAGGCGGCGGTTCATGTTGACCACGTCCTGCTCGGGGACATCGAGCGCATGGGCGATTTTGGCGACTTGCTCGGGCTGGAGATCGCCATCCTCGAACGCCTGCATCTGGCCCTTGAGCCGGCGGAGGTTGAAGAACAATTTCTTCTGCGCCGCGGTTGTGCCCATTTTGACCAGCGACCAGCTATGGAGGATGTATTCCTGGATGGCGGCGCGGATCCACCACATCGCATAGGTCGCGAGGCGGAAGCCGCGATCGGGGTCGAAGCGCTTGACCGCCTGCATCATACCGACATTGCCCTCGCTGATCAGCTCGCCCATAGGCAAGCCATAGCCGCGATAGCCCATGGCGATCTTGGCGACGAGGCGGAGATGGGAGGTCACCAGCTTATGCGCGGCTTCGGTGTCCTGCTGATCGCGCCAGCGATGGGCGAGCGCCAGTTCTTCTTCCGCCGTAAGCATCGGAAACTTACGGATTTCCTGAAGATAGCGCGCAAGGTTGCCCTCAGGGGCAAGATTGGCGACGGCAGAGGCCATGATGGAAGGCTCCTTTCGTCTGATGCGGGCAGGGGCGGAATGCACCATTGCCCATGGATAAAGGTCTCGCGACGATGCGCCTTGAGCCAAATCAACCCGAACCCGACCGCTTCAGACAAAACCTGTCGGTTCGGGCTTTGGTTCCCAATCCACCCCGAGTGCGGGGGGTGGGCGAACATAGTCGCACATTCGTTGCTGAAGGCGATACAGGACCAACTCGGTCCGGTCAAGCAAAACCCGACATGATGGATAGGAATTAAGAATTCCGTCTCTCTCTCAGTAACCCCCCGCTCCTAGTATTCCTACGAGGGCCTGGAAATCGGCCGGCGGCCGGGTTGAAAACGCCAGTTTGGCGCCGCTTCTCGGGTGGATGAAGCCAAGTTCGGCGGCGTGCAGTGCCTGGCGAGGGAAGTCGAGCAGGCGCGCGCGAATTTCCGCCGGCACCGCTTTTGCCGCCCCGGGCACGCGGCGAAGATAAAGCGGATCGCCAATCAGGGGGTGGCCGTGCGTCGCGAGATGCACCCGGATCTGGTGCGTCCGCCCGGTCGTGAGCCGGCATTCGAGCAGCGAGACCGCGCCGAACCAGCTTTGGCGCAGGCGATAATGGGTCAGCGCCGGCTTGCCGCCAGTGGCGCGCACCGCCATGCGCTTGCGATCGCGCGGGTCACGCCCGATCGCGCCTTCGATACTGCCGGCGGCGGGGGCGGGCAGGCCCCAGGCGAGGGCGAGATAGGCGCGTTCCAGCGTGCGGGTTGCGAAAATTTCGCCAAGTCGCGCCATCATCCATTCAGTCTTCGCGACCACCATAACCCCGGACGTGTCCTTGTCCAGGCGATGGACGATGCCGGGCCGCTTTTCGCCGCCGATGCCGGCGAACGCGGCGCCGCAATGGGCGAGGAGGGCGTTGACCAGGGTGCCGTCTTGATTGCCCGGCGCGGGATGAACGACGAGGCCGGCGGGCTTGTCGAGCACCAGCAATTCCTCGTCCTCGAACAGGATCGGGAAGGGGATCGCTTGCGGTGCCGGCCGCGCCGGTGCGGGCGGCGGCGGGGTGAGGCTGTAGCGCTCGCCGGCGCGAACCGGCGTGGCCGCGTCAAGAAGCGCGGCTTCACCACAGTGCACGGCGCCACCGGCGATCAGCGCCTGAATGCGGGCGCGCGAGAAGGCGGGGAAGGACGCGGCGAGAAACCTGTCCACCCGCTGTCCGGCGGCGTCACGCGGGGCGAGAATGGTGAGCGCGCCGCAATCGGCCCCGCGCGCGCTCCCGCCCACCATCTCGCGCTCCGGGGCCGGTTCGGTTAAGGACGGGCACATGAACAACGATATAGCATATTCGCCATCGCACGCGGAGATGGCGCCAGCGCATCATGGGGCGACATGCGGGCGCTGAAAGCGATCACCATCATCATGGCGGTGATGATCGTCGTTGGCACGGTGACGCTCGCTTTCCTGATTGTGCGACGCGTCTCTGCGGTGTCACCGGCGCCAGGGCGGGAGGTGGCGGTTGGCCTCGATGAGCCGGCGGGAAGTGCGATCGCGGCGATCGCGAGCGCGGGGCCGGGCGAGGTCGCACTTCTCCTGCATGGCGGTGGGCCGGATCGGGTGGTGGTGATCGATCTCGCGAGCGGCCGGGTGCGAGGGCGGGTCAGCGTCAGCCACTGATCGCGCCTTCCGCCTGGCCTCCGGCCACGGGTTGGTCGAAGAAATTCACCGCCGCCGACGCGCGTCCGACGATGGCGCGGAGAGCTGGATTTTCGGCGCCGTGTTCGTCGGTCAGCGCATCCATCGGCACGAAATATTCGTGCGGGTGGGGGATTTGGCTCGCGGCGAAGCCCTGGTAATGGCGGGTTTTGAGACCGTAAAGCACGCGAAGGTCGCGCACGGGCAGAACCAGCGGGATTGTCGGCTCGCGACGCCAGAGCCCGATCGCCTGCCAGCGCGGTGTTTCATCGGCCTCGCTGACCGAAGCGAGCAGCCACGGGATTGGGCAGACCGCGAGCAGCGATTGCGTGCTGGGCGCGAAACGGGAGCGTTTATCGAGCAAGTTTTGCAGCGAACCGCAAGCCTCGATGGCAAAAATATCCACATAAGGCTCCACAGGCGTACCACCGAAATTCAACCACAGCCCGTCAGGCAAGGTGCGCAGGCGATCGCTTCCAGGAAATTTCAGGAATGGGTTGCAAGTGCCAGATTTCACGTCTGGTCTCCCTCGTAACCATTTGTCGAGCCCGTGCAGCCGCTGCGCGAGGCCTGGTGGCCGTTGCGGCCATTTCTGTAAACGCGCGCGCACCAGAGCATCGAGGGAGCGAAACTCACGCATTGAAATGTTCTCCCACACAAACCCACTTGCAGAGATTGTCTAAGCCCCGCTCTATATCTCCTATAAGGGGAAATTGGAAGGAGTAATTTAACCATGAGTAGTTATTTCATCGCGTTGATTCGTCAGATTCAAGCCGAAACCAGGAAATAGATCAAAAGTGTAGCGTTAATAGATGGAGATATTGTTCACGGTGGGGGAAATGAGGAAGTTTTTCGATCTTAGGGATTGCGAGTCTTTGGAATCTGTTGGAAGAGTTTCTTGAGAATACTTACTAACAGCCTGTGGATAATTTTATCCACAGGTAGATATGCATGAAATGCATGTCAGGAATTCACCTAAAGCGCGACTTTTGGGCGCACCGAAGCCCAGGGGCGGGGAAGCCGAAGGTCGGGGAAGCCCAAGGTCGGGGAAGCCCAAGGTCGGGGAAGCCCAAGGTCGGGGAAGCCCAGGGCCGGGGAAACGCTGGACCTGTGGAAGTGCTGGGTTGCGGCAGCACCGTCAGACGACGGGCTTGATTTTCTTCCCCTCATCGGCGGCGCGCCAAAGATACCAAGCAGCGGTACTACGATAGGGGGCGAAGGCGGCACCGCGCGCCGCGAGCTCCCTCGGCTTGGGCTGCTCGGTAAGGCCGAGTAGCAAGCGCCAGCCTTCGCGAACACCGAAATCATCCACCGGCAGCACGTCTGGGCGCCCAAGAGTGAAAATCAGCAGCATTTCCACCGTCCAGCGACCGATCCCGCGGATCGTCGTCAGCCGCTCGATCAGTGCCGCATCCGAAAGCCGCGTGGCAAGGCGCCGGCTTGGCACGGTGCCATCTTTCACACGCGCGCAAAGATCGCGGATCGCGGCGATCTTGCTGAGCGAAAGTCCGGTTGCGCGCAGCACCGCCTCGGGGGTTGCCAAAACCGCCTCGGGGTGCGGGAACGGGGGCTGGTAAAGGGCACAAAACCGGCCGAGAATGGCTTCCGCCGCGCGCCCGTGGAGCTGTTGGTGGGTGATGGCGCGGAGCAAGGCCTCATAAGGGCTGCGGCCACGCTCGGGGCGAAGCCGCGGCGGGCCGATACGCGCAATCAACGGCGCGAAGGCGGCCTCGGCCGCGATTAAATGCGAAAGCGCTGGTTTCATGCTGTCTTTATACCAGCCGGCCGCAGGAATGACCGGCCATTTCAGGACATCTGGCTGGTATTTGTTTGATTTGGCGCGCAGCCGCCAAACCAACCCTGCGCGCTTGATTTTGCGCGCAGCCGCCACGCCAACCCTGCGCGGGTAAGACTTTATTAGCGATCGTAGAGATAAAGTGCGGCCATGCACGCAAGCCCTCGGATGCGCAAGCCCGCCCACGGCAAATACCAGCCCGCTCCCGCGGAAATCGCGGCGGGGCGTGATCAGCCCCGCTCCCGCCCCCCTCAGGGTGTGGATCCTGGCGCCGTCGCGACCGAGGCTGCGCGGCTAATGGCCGCCGGGCAGAACGAGGCGGCGCTCGCGGTTTTGACCCGCGGCGTGCGCCGGTTTCCAACCCATCCCGAACTCCTCAATAATTACGGGAATGCGCTCGCTGGCGCGGGGCGCCTCGCCGAAGCCGCCTCGGCTTTTGAGACAACGCTGAGGCTACGACCCAATTTCCCCGAAGCCCTCAATAATTATGGCAACGCGCTCGAAAAGCTCGGCGCGCTTGACGCAGCGCAGGCGCAATTCCGCGCGGCGATCGCGCTGCACCCGGGGATGGTTGCAGCCCACAACAATCTAGCGGGCGTCCTCAAGCGGCTCGGGGATTTTTCCGGCGCCGAGTCCAGCTATCGCCGCGCCATCGCGCTCGAGCCGATGGCGACCAGCCCGCTTTTTAATTATGGCACTTTCCTCGTCGAACAGAGCCGCGAGGCCGAGGCGGTTTCCTATTTCGAGCGCGTTCTCGCCATTCAGCCCGGGAATATTCCGACCCTCAATAATCTTGCCGTCGCGCTGAAAAACCTTGGCCGCCTCCTCGAGGCGAACCTGTATTTCGCGCGCGCGCTCAAATTCGCGCCCGATTACGCCGATACCCACCACAATCTCGGCACCCTGCGTCACGCCGAAGGCTCATTGGCGGAGGCGCTGGCGTGTTACGAGCGGGCGCTCGCCCTGCGCCCCGACATGGCCAATACCTGGTGCAATCTCGGCACCACCCGCGCCGCCCTTGGCGATCTCGAGGGCGCGCGCGCAGCACTCCGCCAGGCGATCGCCTTGGGGCCGATGGTCGCCGTCTATCATCGCTATCTCGCCGACCTTGCGACAATCCGCGAGGGTGACACCGACTATCAGGCGATCGCCCGGCTCGGCGCGCGGCTCGAAAGCTTGTCGCCCGCCGAGCAGATCGATGCCCATTTCGCCCTCGCCAAAGCCGAAAACGATTGCCGCCACTACGACGCGGCGATGGCGCATTATCTCGCCGGCAATGCCATCAAACGCCGCTTCGTGCGCTATGACGAGGCAGCGGAATTGGCGGCGCTCGCGGCCCTTCCTGTGCGCTTTCCGGCCCCACTCGTCCGCGCCGGTGGCGGCGACCCCGATCCGCTGCCGATTTTTATCGTCGGCATGCCGCGCTCGGGGACGACGCTGGTCGAGCAAGTGCTCGCGAGCATTCCCGGCGTTTACGGCGGGGATGAGATGGATGCGCTCGATAAAACCCTGATCGCTTTCCCCGCGCCGGAACGGCTCGATGAGGCTGGCTGGCGTGACCTTGCCGCGGATTACCTCTCACGCATCCGCCCGTTGGCCCCCGGGGCGCTCCGCATCATCAACAAAGTGCCGCTCAATTTCCGCTATCTCGGTCTGCTGCATCGCGCCCTACCGGGGGCGAAATTCATCCATGTATTTCGCGACCCGCGCGACACCTGTGTCTCGTGCTTCGCCAAGCTTTTTTCCGGCGCGCTCGATTTCACCTATGATTTGGGCGAGCTCGGCCGCTATTACCGCGCCTATGAGCGGGTGATGGCGCATTGGCGGGCGGTTTTGCCCGAGGGCGTGCTCTTTGACCTCCGCTATGAGGATTTCGTTGCCGATTTTGCCGCTGAGGCGCGGCGCTTGGTCGATTTTTGCGGTCTCGCGTGGGACGAGCGGTGCCTGCGCTTTTTCGCCACCGAACGCACGGTGCGGACGGCGAGCGTTGTACAGGTCCGCTCGCCGCTTTTCTCCAGCTCGATTGGGCGCTGGCGGGTCTATGGCGAAGCCCTAGACCCGCTCTTTGCCGCCCTCGCGAGCACCTCAGACGACGGCGCGTAGGCGCACGCGCGGCTCAGCGATTTCGCGATAAAGGGCGAGGTAGTCGAGCGCCATGCGCTTGGCGGTGAAGCGCTGTTCGAACTGGGCGCGCACACGCTGGCGATCGAGCTCACCAAGACGCGCCACGGCGCCGATCGCCCCGGTCTCGTCCTCGACGATGAAGCCAGAGATGCCGTCATCGATCACCTCCGGCACTGACCCGCGATTGATCGCGATCACCGGTGTCCCGCAGGCCATCGCCTCGATCATGACCAGGCCGAATGGCTCCGGCCAGTCGATCGGCATCAGAAGTCCTACCGCGCCGGAGAGGAAGTCTGGTTTCTGTGCCTCGTTGATCTCACCGATCATCTCGACGCCCGGCCCATCGAGCAGGGGCTTGATCACCGATTCGAAATAAGCACGATCGGCGTTGTCCACTTTGGCCGCGATTTTCAGCGGAATACCCGCCGCGCGCGCGATGCGGATCGCGCGGTCGGGGCGCTTTTCCGGCGAAATGCGGCCGAGAAAGGCGAGATAACTCGGGGTTACCGGCTGCGGGGTGAGAAGGGTCTCGGGCAGGCCATGCAGGACGGTGCCGACGAAATTGGCCTGCGGCAGGGGGCGGCGCTGCGAGTCCGAAATCGAGACCAGCGGCACTTGCGAGAAAATATCGAAAATCCCCTGATACTCGATCATGTCGAGCCGGCCGTGCAGCGTGTTCAGCCATGGCGTCGGCTGGCGGCTGAAGAGGCTAAAGGGAAGGTATTCATTGTGGAAATGCAGCACGTCGAACTCGCCCGCGCGCTGCATCACCTGCTCCATCAATAACGCATGCGGCGCGATCGGGTCGCGGATCGCAGGATCAAGGCGTAACGCGCGCGGCCAGGCCGCCGCCAGCTTAGCCGCGGTAATCGAGTCACCGCTGGCGAACAGCGTCACCTCATGGCCGAGCGCGACCAGCTCCTCGGTCAGGTAAGAGACGACACGCTCGGTCCCGCCATAGAATTTCGGCGGCACCGCTTCGTAAAGAGGGGCGATCTGGGCGATGCGCATTTTCTTTTCCTTGCTTTTCGGCTTGAGGTCTCGGTTCGCGGTTTCGTTTGGTGCCCGGTCGTCTCGGTCGTGGTCTCGGTCGTGGTCTCGGTCGGGCGCCGAGCGATGGCGAGAGTTAGGGATACGAAACGGGCAAATCTAGGGCGGGGTTTGCCTTAACTCTGCCGCAATGCCGCGCAAAAAGAGCGTCGAAATTATCCCTTCTGAGCCTCCGCTGGGCTCCCTCTCGGCCCCTTTCTGGGAAAGACGCCAGGCACCATGTCACGCATCTCCCTGCCCGCCCGCCAATCCCATCCCGACCCCGTCGCGCTGGAGCGCCTCGCGCGCCGGCCGCTCGCCTTCATTTTCTCTTACGTGCTGCGCCATAAATTCCAGCACGCGGTGGTCATCGGCGCCGTCATGTGCGCCGTCGGGTTCTCCGTCTCCTCGCAATATGCGCTGAAGCATCTGGTCGATACGTTGATGGCGCATCATGTCGCCGCCGTCTGGTGGGCGTTCGGGATGCTCGCCGGGGTGATCGCCGCCGACAATCTCACCTGGCGGCTTGCCGGCTGGGTCGCGTCCTATGTTTTCGTGGCCGTCACCGGCGATGTCCGGCGCGATCTTTTCGCCCATCTCACCGGCCACGCGCCCGCTTTCTTCGCCGACCGCCAGCCTGGCACCCTCGCCGGGCGCATCACGACCACCGCCAACGCGATTTTCACGGTCGAAAATCTCTTCTCCTGGAACGTCATGCCGCCATGCCTTGCGGTCATCCTCGCGATTTGCTTTCTCGCCTCTGTTGATCCGGTGATGGCGCTGGTTCTCGCGGTGATCGCGTTCTCGCTGGCGACCTTCCTCGTTCGCCTGGCGAGCCGCGGCAATCGGCTGCATCATCGCTACGCCGCCGAGGCCGCCGCGGTGGACGGCGAGATGGTCGATGTCATCAACAATATCTCGCTGGTGCGCGCGTTCGGCGCCTTTGGCCGCGAGCAGGCACGGTTTGGCCGCCGTATCGAGGGCGAGATGCGCGCCCGTGGCGAGAGTTTGCGCTATCTCGAGCGCTTGCGGGTATTTCACGCCGTCACCACGGCGTTGCTGACCGCCGGCATCCTCGCCTGGGGCATTCTGCTTTGGCAGCGCGGTGCGGCTAGCGCCGGCGATATGGTTCTGGTCAGCACGCTCGGCTTCATCATCCTGCACGGCACGCGTGATCTCGCCGTCGCGCTGGTGGACATGGTGCAGCATGTCGCGCGGCTTTCGGAGGCGCTCTCGACGCTACTTCTGCCCCATGATCTGCGCGATGCCGCGGATGCCGGCACGCTTGCCGCGCCGCGTGGGCTGGTTGAATTCCGCGGCGTGTCCTTCGCTTATCCCGGCGGGCAGTCGGTTTTGAAGGATTTCGATCTGCGCATCGCGCCGGGGACGCGGCTTGGCCTGGTTGGGCGCTCGGGTTCGGGCAAGACCACCGTGCTCACCCTGCTGCAGCGCTTCCGTGACGTCGGCGGCGGCGAGATTTTGATCGATGGACAAAGCATCGCCGATCTCACGCAGGAAAGCCTGCACCGGGCGATTTCGGTCGTGCCCCAGGACGTGCTGATGTTTCATCGCAGCGTGCGCGAGAATATCCGCTATGGGCGCCCTGAGGCGAGCGACGAGGAGGTTCGCGCCGCCGCCGAGGCAGCCGGCTGCCATGAGTTCATCATGGCGCTGCCGGAGGGGTATGACACCGTCGTCGGCGATCGCGGCACCAAGCTCTCGGGCGGGCAGCGCCAGCGTATCGCCATCGCCCGCGCCTTTCTTTGCGATGCGCCGGTGCTGCTCCTCGATGAAGCGACGAGCGCGCTCGACAGCGAATCCGAGCAGGCGGTGCAAGAGGCGCTGACGCGGCTGATGATCGGGCGCACGGTGATCGCCGTTGCCCACCGGCTGGCGACGCTCAAGGATTTCGACCGCATCGTGGTGATGCAGGCTGGCCAGATCATCCAAGACGGCAGCCCGCTCGAACTCGAGCAAGCGCCGGGCCTCTACCGCGAATTGATGCGCCGACAGATGATGCATCTCGTGGACGCGGCGGCCTAGTGTCCTGCCCCTGAAATGCTTTGGCATTTCAGGGATCAGCAGGCCACTAAAAACAAAGAGCGCGTGTCCTGCCCCTGAAATGCTTTGGCATTTCAGGGATCAGCAGGCCACTAAAAACAAAGAGCGCGTATCCTGCCCCTGAAATGCTTTGGCATTTCAGGGATCAGCAGGCCACCGAAAGCAAAGAGCGAGCATCCATGACATTCGCTTGCGAATTTCTGAAATAGGACACGAGCGGCGGCGATGATATAGCCTCGTTTTTGACGATAGGTCGGTTTTTGAAAACGTGAATGAAGGGGCGTGGGTTGATCCATGCTCTTGAGCGTCGTTGGGTGAAAAAATCGGGGGAAATCTTTTGACCAGCGCCGTCTCGCCGCAACGCGTGTTTTGGGCGACTTGGCTTGGCTGGATGCTCGATGGCTTCGATTCCTCGATGTATGGCTATCTTCTGGTCGCGGCCCTAACCGATCTTTTGCCGCGGAGCGGCGTTGCCGCGAGCCGCGCCAATATCGGCCTCTATGGCGGGGTTCTGTTTTCGCTGTTCATGCTCGGCTGGGCCTGTTCGATGTTCTGGGGGTGGGCTGCGGATCGCGTCGGGCGGGTGCGCGTCATGACCTGGACCATCTTGGTCTATTCTCTGTTTACCGGGCTTTGCGGGCTCGCGAACGGGATCGCGCTCTTCGCCGTTTTTCGCTTTTTGGCGGGATTTGGCATTGGCGGGGAATGGGCGGCGGGCACACCGCTATTGCAGGAATCGGTGCCCGAGCGGCTACGCGTGCGCCTTGCGGGATGGTTGCACACGGCGACGCCAACCGGGCTCTTCCTTGCCGCTTTCGTCACGCTGATCGCTGTCAATACGCTGGGCTGGCGCGGGATGTTCCTGCTCGGAATCCTGCCGGCGCTGCTTACGCTCTATCTGCGTACCAACATTCCCGAGCCGCAACGCGCGGAAGGCGAGCCGCCGAAGCGTTTCAGCGCCCTCTTCGCCCGAGGCCAGGCGCGAATAACCTGGTCGGCGGCGCTAATGATGGCCTGCATCATTTTTGGTCTCTGGTCATCGAATTTCTGGGCGCCGACGGTGGTGGCGACGCGGCTTCTCGCGCAGGGAAAAACTGCCGCGACGGCACAGACTATGGGTGCGGTTTGCGGTCTCGTGACCAATGTTGGAACCCTCGCCGGGTGTCTCCTCATGCCTTGGCTCACCTCCGTCATTGGCGGCCGGCGGAAAACGGCGGCGCTATTTTTCCTCGGCGCCATGGTGAGTGTGGTTTTATCCTATTATGTCGCGATTGCGTGGCTCGATGATCTTGTACTGTTCATCGCGCTATTGCCCCTTCTCGGGTTTTTTACCAACGGTGTTTTTGCGCTTTATACGATTTGGCTCCCGGAAATGTTCCCGGGGTGCTTGCGTGGCACCGGCTCGGGCTTTGCGTTCAGCTTCGGTCGCCTGTTCGGCGCGGCCGGGCCGACCTTGATCGGCGCCCTGAGCGCCCTGATCGGGAGCTATCCCATAACCATCAGCGCGCTGTCGCTGATTTATGTGCTCGGCCTTCCCGTCATTTTCCTCGCCCCCGAGACCGCGAACCGGCCCCTTCAGTGAAAAAGGCGCGGCGGCGGGAGGCCAGTTGGGCGGCATCGCGGAGGAATTCGCCCTGATGGGTTGTGCGCGGCGCTGGCGACGCTAAGCTGATCTCGGCGACGGCCGAAGGGTTGCGCCGACAAGGGGAGGAAAAGATGCCGCCGGCGATGCCGATGACCAAACCCGCGACGATCGACCCATTGGAGCGGGAAACCATCCGCCGCGTCGCCTGGCGCCTGATGCCGCTCCTCATGCTCGGCTATTTCTGCGCCTATCTCGACCGCGTCAATGTCGGCTATGCCGGGTTGCAGATGAACAAGGCGCTCGGCTTCTCCTCGAGCGTGTTCGGCTTCGGCTCCGGTATTTTCTTCTTCGGCTATTTCCTGTTCGAATTGCCGAGCAATCTGGTGCTCGCCAAATTCGGCGCGCGGCGCTGGATCGCGCGCATTTTGCTGACCTGGGGTGTGATCTCGGGCCTTACCGCGTTCGTCTGGAACGATTGGAGTTTCTATGGCATCCGCTTTCTGCTCGGGCTTGCCGAGGCGGGATATTATCCAGGCGTCGTTCTCTTTCTCACCTGGTGGTTCCCCTCCTATTACCGCACCCGCATGATGGCGTTTTTCATGCTGGCGAGCGTGATTTCGCTCATCATTGGGCCGCTGGTCTCGGGGCAGTTGCTCGAACTCGATGGCTGGCTCGGCATCGCCGGCTGGAAATGGCTGTTCATCGTCGAGGCGGTGCCGGCGATCGTGATGGCCTTCGTCACGCTCCGCTATCTCACCGACCGGCCGGAGGAGGCGAAATGGCTCCGCCCCGATCAGCGCGCCTGGCTCGCCAAGCGCTTGGCCGAGGAGCAGAGTCAGCGCGAGGACATCCGGCGCTTCGAACTCGGCGAGGCGCTGCGCAACCCGCGCGTTTGGTGGCTGACGCTGGTTTATTTCGGCCAGAATCTCTCCAATTACGGGTTTCTGATATTTCTGCCGCAGATCATCAAGGCGTTCGGCGTGAGCTACGGCATGACCGGGGTGATCGGCGCCATTCCCTTCGTGTTCGCCGCCTTCGCGATGCTCGCCTGGGGCTGGCATTCGGACCATACCGGCGAGCGGAGCTGGCACGTCGCCATTGCCTGCTTCGTCGCCGCAATCGGGCTTTCGGTTTGCATCTTCATTCACAACTCGCCGGTTCTCTTGATGCTCGCGTTGATTTTCGCGCAGATGGGTCAGGCGAGCATTTCGCCCACCTTCTGGTCCCTGCCGACCGCGATGCTGACCGGCGTCGCCGCGGCGGGCGGGATCGCGCTGATCAACTCGGTCGGCAATCTCGGCGGCTTCGCCGGCCCCTATATCTACGGCCTAGTCAAAGACGCGACCGGCAACGACATGATCGCGCTCGTCGCCATCGCGCTCCCGGTGGTGGTGTCAGGGGTCGTCGTCCTCATCCTCGGCCATGACCGGCGGCTCGAGCGTATTCCCACCGCGCTGCCAGCGAAGGAAACCTGACCGCGCTCGCGAGCGCCGCAACGCAAAGCGATTTATTCTTGATAGGCTTGATAAAGCGCGCGCTCGAAGGCGCCATAAAGGGCGACCGCCTTGTGATCAGCAAAGGGAAGAATTTGCGAGAGGATGACGCCGGTCAGGCCTGCATCGCGGTCGATCCAGAAATACGTGTTGCCCAAGCCCGCCCAAGCAAGGCTGCCCGCCTTGCGGCCGCCGATCGTGTCTTCGGTATTGATGAGGAACCCGAGACCCCATTTCTGGCTCATCCCGGGGAAGAAATTCACGTCATTCGATGAGTCCGGCAAAGCCGTTGCCATCACCCCGGCCTCGAGACCGCCAATCTGGTTTTGCGCCATGGTCGAGACCGTCTCCGGCTTCAGAATCTGTACGCCATCGAGTGTGCCGCCATTGAGCAGCATCCGCGTAAAACGAAGATAATCCCGACCGGAGCCATAAAGCCCGCCGCCGCCCATGAAAAACTCCGGGGTTTGCGGGATTTCGAACGCAATCGGCGTGAGTGAGCCATCCGCGCCGCGCACATGCATGCGAACCAGCCGCTCCCGCCGCGTCTGATCAAGGATGAAGCCGGTCGTCTTCATCTCCAGCGGGGAAAAAATGTGATTGCGGAAATAGGTTTCGAGCGTTTCGCCGGACGCCTTCTCCACTGCCTTGCCCACAAAATCAATATTGATGCCATATTGCCATTTCTCGCCAGGGTCGGAGGTGAGCGGCGTCGTTAGCGCGGCATTGGCGCAGGAGATGATCCCTGGGATTTCCTTTTGGGCCATATAGCGCCCGAGATCGGCGTTCCAAATATCGTATCCGAAGCCAGCGGTGTGGGTTAGTAGATGGCGAAGGGTAATCGGGCGCTTGGCCGGGCGCAGGCGCGGCTTGCCCGCGGCATCGAAACCCTCCAGCACCGGACGATCGGCGAGGTCGGGCAGGACATCGGCAATCGGCGCATCGAGCGCCAATTTCCCACGCTCAACCAACTGCATGGCCGCGACCGAGGTGATGGCTTTGGTCATCGAGGCGATCCAGAAAACGCTATCCGTCGTCATCGCGCCGCCCTCGGCGCGATCGCGCACGCCAAAGGCGCCTTCGTAAATCATGCCGTTGCGGTCGGCGGCGAAGGCCGCAACGCCCGGCACCTCTCCCGCTTCGACCGCCTGGGTGAAAACCCTATCCAGAACATTCTTGATGGTCATAGTTCCCTCCATTTTTTTGATCATGTTTTTTGTCGCATCCTATCGCGTGGCGGCGATGAACGACCGTTTGACGAATCATAGCCCTTTGCCGAGCAAGAGCCAGCGCAACAGGCCGGCCACGGCGATCGTTACTCCCGCGCCCAGGGCCCAAAGGCCGAGGAACCAGGCGAGCCGCCGGGCCATCAATGATAATGCATTCCGGGCCGCACCTTGCCACGGAACACCCAATAGGCATACCCCGTATAGGCGAGGATGATCGGCACCAGTACCGCAGCGCCGACCAAGAGAAAGCCCTGGCTCGCCGGCGGTGCCGCTGCCTGCCAGATGGTGAGATCGGGCGGCACGATATAGGGAAATAAGCTGATCCCGAGCCCGACATAGCAAAGCACAAACCAGCCGAGCACGGCAAAGAACGGCGTCGCGTCATGCCGGCGCGAGAGCCCATGCCAGAACATCCAAGCGAGCAGCGCAACCAGGATTGGCACCGGGCTCGTGAGCGCGATCTCGGGCCAGGCGAACCAGCGTGCCGTGAAACGCGGGTTGAGCATCGGCGTCCACAGGCTGACGACGATGATCAGCGACAGCACGCCAACCCCGAGCGCGCGCGCATGGCGCCGGCAGCGCGCCTGCAATGCGCCGTCGGTGCGCCAGATCAGCCAGGTCGCGCCAAGCAACGCATAGCCAGCAGCAACCGCGAAACCGCAGAGGATGGTAAATCCGGTCACCCAATCCCACCACCCGCCGGCATAGGCGCGGTTGGCGATATGAATGCCTTGCACCAGCCCGCCGAGGGCAAGCCCCTGACAGATCGCGGCGATCAGGGAGCCGGCGGTAAAGGCGAGGCTCCACAGCCGGCGCCCGCCGCGCGTGCGCGCCTTGAAGCGGAACTCAAAGGCGACGCCGCGTAAGACGAGCGCGAGCAACATGCCGATGATCGCCGCATAGAGCGCCGGCATCACCACCGCGTAAGCCAGCGGAAACACCGCAAACAACCCGCCACCACCAAGCACCAGCCAAGTCTCGTTGCCGTCCCACACCGGCGCCACGGTATTCATCATCACATCGCGATCTTCCTCGTCATGCTCGACGAGAAACAGGATGCCGACGCCAAGGTCGAAACCATCGAGGACGACATAGGCGATGATCGCGAAGGCTAATAATCCAGCCCAGATCAGTGGTAGCATAGCGGCCATGGCGCTTACTCCGCGGCGGTGGGCGGGATATCCACGATCGCGCCGGCGGGGCCTGGCATCAGGCCAGCGGCACGCGAGGGCGATTTCGATGCGCCGCCCTCGCCAGGAAGCGGCGGGCGCGCCATTTGGCGCAGGAGAAATGTGATCCCTGCGCCATAGACCGTAAAATAGACGATGACGAAGGCGACGAGCGAGGTCGCAACCCCCGGGGCCGCAATCGGCGAGGCGCTATCGACGGTGCGGAGCAGGCCATAAACCGTGAAAGGCTGCCGCCCGACTTCGGTCACCGTCCAGCCAGCGAGCACCGAGACAAAACCCGTGGGCGCCATCGCGACCATGATCCAATGGAGCCAGCGCGTATCAAAAAGCCGACCACGCCAGCGTAGAACCGCCCCGAGCAGCCCGACCGCGGCCATCAAAAAACCGAGCGCGACCATGATACGAAAGGCAAAGAAAACCACCGGCACTGGCGGGCGATCGCCCGGGGGGAAATCACGCATTCCCTTGATCGATCCCGACCAGCTATGGGTCAGGATCAGCGAGCCGAGATGCGGAATGGCGATTTCCGCCCGATTGGTCGCCGCTTTTTCATCCGGCCATGCAAACAGCACCAACGGGTCGCCCTCACCATTGACCGGGTCTGCCCAATCCCCCTCCATCGCCGCGACCTTCACCGGCTGATGTTCGAGCGTATTGAGACCATGGGCATCGCCGGCGAGAATCTGAACCGGCGCGACCAGAAGCGCCATCCACAGCGCCATCGAAAACATCACCCGCGCGCCCTCGTTGCGGCGATCGCGCAGCAAATGCCACGCCCCCACCGCGCCGACGAGGAAAGCGACGCTGAGATAGGTCGCGAGCACCATATGGACGAGGCGATACGGGAAGGAGGGGTTGAAAATGATCGCGAACCAATCCGCCGGCATGAACCGCCCATCCGGTGTCGTCGTGAAGCCGGCCGGGGTTTGCATCCAGGAATTGACCGAGAGGATCCAAAAGGCGCTGATCAACGTGCCGAGCGCAACAAGACAGGTCGCGAGGAAATGCAAGCCGCGCCCGACCCTGTTCATGCCAAACAGCATCACGCCGAGGAAACCGGCTTCGAGGAAGAACGCGGTCAGCACCTCATAGCCCATGAGCGGACCGATGACGGGGCCGGCCTTGTCGGAAAAACTTCCCCAGTTGGTGCCAAACTGATAGGACATGACCACACCGGAGACGACGCCCATCGCGAAACCGATGGCGAATATTTTTATCCAGTAATGAAAAAGATCGAGATAAACCTGCCGCGCGGTTCGCAGCCACAGCGCCTCCAAGACCATGAGGTAGCTCGCGAGACCAATCGAAAATGCGGGAAAAACAATGTGAAAGCCGAGAGTGAAAGCAAATTGCAAACGCGCGAGAAATATCGCCGTAAGATCGGTCATGGGCAGCTCCATCACAACGAGCATCCGTCACATGGCCCCGCCCTCCCCACCCGTCAACCGCGCCCAAGGCCAAGCCGGGGCCAATTTCCGCCACATCAAGCAGGGTTGAGAAAAATCTTCTTTTTTGAAAAAAAAGAACCAAAAAACTTCTCCCCGTTGGGCAGTGCCTACGGCACTGCCCGCCCCGAACAGATCGCCACGCCGGGAAAACAGGAAAAAGTCTTTTTGCTTCTTTTTCTTCAGAAAAAGAAGATTTTACTCGTTAATAATTACGTCAAACATAATTCCACTACCCTTGGCGCTATGGTTTCGGGGCGCGGCAGGGTGGATGGCTCTTCGCCGGGCATGGCGGCGGCGCGCAGGCGGGTTGCCATCGGGCCGGGATTGAAGAGTTCGACGCGGAGCCGGCCGCCTTCGATCTCGGCGGCCCAAGTGCGAACCAGGTTTGCCGCCCCGGCCTTGGTCGCGCCATAGGCGCCCCAATAAGCGCGCGGGGTTGTGGCCTGATCGTCGGTCACGAACACGGCTCGCCCGGCCTCAGCGATGGTAAGCAGAGGGCCGCAACTGCGGATCAGGCGCCAGGTGCTAGAGAGATTGACGGCGACGACGTCCGCCCAGTCTTTCGGCAAGATATGCGGCGCTGGCGTCAGCCGGCCGAGGCTCGCCGCGCAATGGACGAGGATGTCAAGCCGGCGAAAGCGCTCGAAAAGGCTCGGCCCGAGCGCATCGAGCGCCTCGCCATTTTCGAGGTCGAGCGGGACAAGGGTCGCCTCTCCGCCGGCGGCGCGGATCAGATCGTCGGTCTCCTCGAGCCCGCCCTGGCTGCGCGCGGTAATCACGAGATGCGCGCCGGCGCGGGCGAGTTCGATGGCGACGGCGCGGCCGAGGCCGCGGCTCGCCCCGGTGACGAGGGCGATCTTGCCGGTGAGCGGCAGTGCGGCGTCGGCCATCAATGATGCTCGGCCAAAAGGCTGAGTTGGCGGCTTTCATTGTCGATCTGATCGGCGAGCGGGATCGGGTAGTCGCCGGTAAAGCAGGCATCGCAGTAATGCGGCGCCGTCTCGTCGCGCCCGTCGCGGCCGAGGGCGCGGTAAAGCCCGTCGATCGA
>JAJYXY010000207.1 GCA_021801465.1 Pseudomonadota bacterium | reverse complement strand
TCTTTTTTTAAATCAAGTACAACGCTCCGCTTATTGCGATGAAGGTTTAGGAATACTCCGCTCATCCCGGGCGAGCGCGAGGGGCGATATTGGCGCAGAAGATCGCCTTCGGGACTCTCGATCTTGATCACGTCGGCGCCGAGATCGGCGAGGATGTGGCTCGCGAACGGTCCCATGATGACGGTGGTGAGATCGAGTACCCTGACCCCGGCGAGAGGCGCGCCGGCGTGTGTCCGAGTCTTCTCGCTCATGCGCCGGCCAGCATCGGCCACAGCGCCGCCCCGCCGGCCGCAAGGACGCGGCGGCCGATGAGGCGCTGCCATTCCGCCTCGTTGCCGAATTCATCGCGCCAGGACCAAAGCCGGCGGGTGAGGAAATGCAGCGTGTGTTCCTGCGTGAAGCCCATCGCGCCATGCACCTGGTGGGCGATTTCCGCGACCTTGCCGGCAGCCTCGCCCACGCGCGCCTTGGCGATCGCGGCCGCGAGCAGCATATCGCCGCCGCCGAACGCGGCGATCACGCCATCGGCGGCGGCGGTCGCGGCGGCGAAGTGCCCGGCGGCCTCGGCGAGCATATGCTGCACCGCCTGGAACTTGCCGATCGGGCGGCCGAATTGCTGGCGCTCATTGGCGTAAGTAAGGGCGTGATCGAGCGCGTGCTCCATCGCGCCCACCATCTGCTGCGCCCGCAAGGCGGCGCCGAGCGCGCGCATGCCGGCTTGCGCGAGCGCTGGTGCCGTGCGGGTTTCAATGGCGATAGCGCCGTCGAGCTGAAGGGTCGGCCGTGGCTCGCCGGCGAGATTACGGCGCGGCTTCGCGGCCAAACTCGGCGGCGCCAGCAAGGCGAGGTGATCGGTCCCATCGGCGGCGCGGGCGAGCACGAGCAGCGTCGCCCGCTCGCCCCAGGGAACGCCGGCGAGATGGCCATGCACCGTTGTTTTGCCCCCCGCCATGGTCATTTCGATCACGTCCTCGGCGGCCGTTGGCGCGAGTGTGGCCGGCCCCGCGATCGCATCCCCACCGGCCGCGACCCAGAGCGCGTTCGCGAGCATGGTTTCCCCGAGCGGCAGCGGCAGCGCGTGATAGCCGGCGCGGCGGAGCAAAAGGAGCGCTTCGGCCGGCGCGAGCCCGGCGCCGCCCACCGCTTCCGGCACCATCGCGAGCGGCAGGCCGGCTTCCTCCAGCGTCGCCCACAGCGCCTCTGGCCACGCCCCGCCATCGGCGGCGGCGAGCGCCTCGCGCGTGACGTGCTCGGCGAGCAGACGATCGGTCTGATCGCGGAGAATCGTAAAAATTTCGCTGTCGGCCATCGCTCTCTCCCTCACCGAAGCCCGAGGCCGCGGGCGATCATCCCGCGCAGGATCTCGCGCGTGCCGCCGCGCAGCGTGAAGGAAGGCGCGTGCAGCATCACCTGCGCCAATGCTTGCGAGAACGGATCCTCGGCGTCGAAGCTCGGCTGGCTTGCGACCAAAAGCCGGGCGATTTCCGGAATTTCGCGTTCGAACGCGGTGCCGACATCCTTGACCAAGGCTGCCTCCACCGCCGGGTTTTCGCCGCGATCGAGCAGCCCCGCAACCGCCGTCGACATGCGCAACAGCGCCGCGAGATGCGCAACCAGCCGGCCGATGGCGATTTCCTCGCGCGCGCCGGGGTTTTCGCGGAGACGCTCGATCAGCTCGACCAGAAGCCGGTAATCCGAGAGGAAGCGATCCGGCCCCGAGCGCTCGAAGGCGAGTTCGGACGTCACCATCCGCCAGCCCTCGCCGACGCCGCCGACGCGCATATCGTCGGGCACGCGATAATCGTCGAAAAACACCTCGTTGAACTCATGCCCGCCGGCGAGATTGCGGATCGGCCGCACGGTGACGCCGGGGCGCGAGAGATCGACGATGAATTGCGTGAGCCCGCCATGCCGGTCCGGCCCGGGCTCGCCGGTGCGGGTGAGCGCGATCAGGTAATGCGCGCGATGGGCGTTCGAGGTCCAGATTTTCTGGCCGTTGATCAGCCAATCCTCGCCGTCGCGCCGGGCGCTGGTGCGGGTCGCGGCGAGGTCGGAGCCGGAATTGGGCTCGCTCATGCCGATCGCGAAATAGCACTCCCCAGCCGCGATGCGCGGCAGGATTTCACGCCGCGCGCGCTCTGAGCCATTGCGCAAAATCTGCGGCCCGGATTGGCGATCGGCGATCCAATGGGCGCCACACGGGGCGCCGGCGGCCAGCATCTCGGCGGTGATGACGAAGCGCACCAGCGGCGATTGCTCGGCCCCGCCATAGGCACGCGGCCAGGTGACGCCGATGAAGCCGGCGGCGCCAGCGCGGCGGGTGAAGTCGGGATCGAAGCTGTTCCAGGAATTGCGGTAGGGGACGAAATCGCGTCGCGCCCCCTCCTCGGCGAGAAACGCGCGCACCCGCGCCCGCGCCGCGATGGCCTCCGGCGGCAGATCGATCGCATCGAATCGGAAGGCCTGCATCTCCTCACCTCACCTGGCGCATCGGCGCCTCGCTTTTCGGTTGCGGCGAGCATCCCCCCAAACCGGCGATCCCGCAAGGCCGCGGCTGGGCAAGGCAGGGCTGCGCGATCAGCGCCAGCCGAGCGAGAGCACCGGGAACGCAGCGACCAGCAGAACCGCGACCAGGAGCACGCCGAGATAGGCCCAAATGCGCCCGATCGCGGCGTCCGGCGATATTTTCCCGATCGCACAGGCGGCATAAAAGCCAACCCCGAAGGGCGGCGCGAAGAGACCAAGCCCCATCGCGAGGACAACGACGATGGCATAATGGATTTCCGCGATCTGGAGCGCGCGGGCGGCGGGAAACAACAGCGGGCCGAACAGGATGATCGCCGGAATCCCCTCCAAGACCGACCCCAATACCGCGAAGGCGGCGATGGAAGCGGCAAAAAACCCCGCCCGCCCGCCCGGCATCGCGCTGACGGCGGCGACGAGCGCGCGCGCGAAGCCCGATTGCGTCAGCGCCCAGCCCATCGCGGTCGCGGTGCCGATAATGAGGAGAATCGCCCCCGAAAGGGACGCGGTTTCGACGAGAATGGCGCCGAGCCGGCGCCACGCGAATTGGCGATAAAAGAACAGCCCGGCGAGCACGACATAGACGACGCCGACGGTCGAAACCTCGGTCGCGGTCGCGATCCCGTCCACCACCGCGGCGCGGA
>JAJYXY010000120.1 GCA_021801465.1 Pseudomonadota bacterium | reverse complement strand
ATGCGGACCAGCGCCACCGCCGCCGCGAAGGGCGCGAGTTCGGGAACCCGCGCGGCCAACGCGGCGGGCAGCCAGGCGGCGGCGGAGACACCAAACGGTGATCCCAGCGCCGCCGAAAGTGCCGCGACCCCTTTTGGCGCTTCGATCCCGGGGAGCACCAGCGTTGCCATCGTCTCGGCCGCTGGCAGCACTTTCAGAGTGATTTCGGTGATCGCCGCCAATGTCCCGAAACTGCCGGTGAGCAGCTTGCAGAGATCAAGGCCGGTGACGTTCTTCAAAACCCGCCCGCCGGCGCGAATGACCTCACCCGCGCCATTGACCGCGCGCAGGCCCATCACATGATCGCGCATCGCGCCTGCGGTGATGCGGCGCGGGCCGGAGAGGTTGCAAGCAACGACGCCGCCCAGCGTCTGCCCGCCCGCGGTGCCGAGCAGCGCCGAGAGATCGGGCGGCTCGGCGATGATCTGCTGGCCTTTGGCGGCAACCAGCGCCTCGATCTCGGCGAGCTTGGTCCCGGCGCGGGCGCTGACGATCAGCTCATTCGGGGCATAGAGCGTGACGCCTTGGTGGTTTTTGAGGGAAAGCGTGGTCTCTGCTTGCACCGGGCGCAAAAGCCCATCCTTGGTTGCGTGGCCGGCGAGCAGGATCGGCGTCCCGCGGCCGCGCGCTTCACCGATCGCCTCGGCGATTTCGGTTTCCTCGGCGGGGGCGAGCGTGGTCATGCGGCGCGCGGGAGCGGAAACACTTTTGCGGTGTTGAGGAGCCAATCCGGATCGAACGCGGTTTTGATGCGCCGCTGTTGGTCGAGCTCGATGTCATTGAACTGCGCCGGCATGAGGTCGCGCTTTTCGACCCCGACGCCATGCTCGCCGGTGAGGCAGCCGCCGACCTCGACGCAGAGCCTCAGGATATCGGCGCCGAACGTCTCGGCGCGGTGGAAACTCTCGGGGTCGTTCGCGTCGAACATGATCAGGGGGTGGAGATTGCCGTCGCCGGCGTGGAAGATATTGGCGACCTTGAGGCCGTAGCTTTCGCTCATTTCGCCGATGCGGCGCAGCACCTCGGGCAGGCGGCCGGTCGGGATGGTGCCGTCCATGCAGAGATAATCCGGGCTGATGCGCCCAACCGCGCCGAACGCGCCCTTGCGCCCTTTCCAGATCGCCGCCGACTCCTCGGCGCTTTGCGAGACTTTGAGGCTGATCGGGTCAAAGCGAGCGCAAATCGCCTTGATCCGCGCGAGCAGATCGTCCTGTTCCGCCGTGCTGCCCTCAACCTCGATGATCAGCATCGCCTCGGCATCGAGCGGATAGCCAGCATGGGCGAATGCCTCGCAGGCATGGATCGCCGGGCGATCCATGAATTCGAGGGCGACCGGAATGATGCCTGAGGTGATGATGGCATCGACACAGGCGCCGGCGATCTCGTTGCTCGTGAACGCGGCGAGCATGGCGCGCGCGCCCTCGGGGCTGCGCAGAATGCGCACCGTGACCTCGGTGACGATGGCGAGCTGACCCTCGCTGCCGGTGAGGAGGCCGAGCCAGTCATACCCCGCGGCATCGAGATGGGTGCCGCCGATGTCGATGATCTCACCTTCGATGGTGACGATTTTGAGGCCGAGGAGGTTATTGGCGGTGACGCCGTATTTCAGGCAATGCGCCCCGCCGGAATTCATGTTGACATTGCCGCCGATCATGCAGGCGAGCTGGCTCGAAGGGTCCGGGGCATAGAAGAACCCGGCGCCGCGCACCGCTTCCGTGATGCCGATATTGGTGACCCCGGGCTGCACCACCGCGAGACGGTCGGCATAATCGATGGCGAGGATGCGGTTCATGCGCATGAGCCCGACCACCACCGCATCAGCGAGCGGCAGCGCGCCGCCGGAGAGGCTGGTGCCGGCACCGCGCGGCACCACGCGGACGCCGTTATCATGGCAAAAGCGCAAGACCGCGGCGACCTGCTCGGTGGTTTCCGGCAGCGCCACCGCGAGCGGCGTCTGGCGATAGGCGGAAAGACCGTCGGTCTCATAAGGCTTGAGGCGAAGCGGCTCGGCGATGACCCCGGTTTCGGGCAAAATCGCGCGTAAACCGGCAACGATGCGCTCACGCGCGGCAAGGGTCGCTTGATTCGGGGCTGGCAGATCGATCATCCCATTCTCCTCGCGTGGGATGATAGGCGATCAAATGCGCCGATAAAAGGGAACCCGATGATCGTCGGCGAAAAATCGGCCTTGCCCCCTTTGGTTACGGCTCGTCGGCGACCGGGGCGGGGGAAAATCACGTCTTGGCGGCGGACCATTTGGTGCTCGCCGACGATTTCCATCAGCCCTTGACCCTCCAGCACATGATCACGCCCCCTCCATCGCTGGTGGAAACCTGCGGCATTGACAAACGTAAACCGATATTAAGAGATGCGGGCGGAGCAAGCAGCGGGGATGGAGGGCGCGTGAGCGAGGAACGGGTCGATGTGGTCGTTGTCGGGGGCGGCAATGCGGCACTCTGCGCGGCGTTAGCGGCGGCGGAGAGCGGCGCCCGGGTCGTGGTGCTGGAACGCGCGCCAGCGGCCGAGGCCGGCGGCAACAGCGCCTTCACCGCCGGTGCCATTCGCTTTGCCTATCGCGGCATCGAGGATCTTCGCGCCGTCATGCCCGATCTCACCGAGGAGGAGATCGCCCGCACCGATTTCGGCACCTATACCGAGGATCAATTCTTCGACGACATGTTCCGCGTGACGCAAAACCGCACCGATCCTGCGCTTTGTGAGACGCTGGTGCGGTCGAGCTTTCCGACGCTCCGCTGGATGCGCGACAAAGGCGTGCGGTTTCAGCCGATCTATGGCCGCCAGGCGTTCAAGGTGGACGGAAAATTCAAATTCTGGGGTGGCCTCACGGTGGAAGCCTGGGGCGGCGGGCCGGGGTTGGTCGCGGCGCTGACCAAAGCGTGCCAGGCGCAGGGGATCGATATCCGCTATGAGAGCCGCGCCGTCCGGCTGCTCTCGGATGGTCGCGCGGTGCGCGGCGTCGAGGTCAAGACGCCGGAGCGGCGCTACCCGCTCGGCGGCGCGACGGTCATTCTCGCCAGCGGCGGGTTCGAGGCCGATCCCGAGATGCGCACGCGCTATCTCGGCCCGGGCTGGGAATTGGCCAAGGTGCGTGGCTCGCGCTTCAACAGCGGCGAC
>JAJYXY010000001.1 GCA_021801465.1 Pseudomonadota bacterium | reverse complement strand
CTCGGACAACGCCTCGTCGCTGTTGGCGGGGTCCATCTGGTAGGTTTTCTTGTCCCCGATCAGGGCGCCGGCGGAGCCGACGGCGTCGCGGAACGGGCCATAAAAGGCAGACGCGTATTTCGCGGCATAGCTCATGATCCGGGTGTGGATCAGGCCGTCGGCGTCAAGGGCTGCGCGGATCGCGCCGATCCGGCCATCCATCATGTCAGAGGGCGCGATGATGTCGATCCCGGCCGCGGCCTGCACCACCGCCTGGCGGGTGAGGACGGCGAGCGAGGCGTCATTGGCGACGTAACCTTCGCGGATCACGCCGTCATGGCCGTGATCGGTGTAGGGGTCGAGCGCGACATCGCCGACCAGGACGAGGGCCGGGAATTCGCGCTTCAAGAGCCGCGCCGCCTGGCACATCAAATTGTCGGGGTTGGTCGCCTCGGTCCCTTCGGCGTCTTTTTTCTCGGGCGGGGTCGCGGGAAACAGCGCGACCGCCGGGATGCCGAGATCGACCGCAGGGGCGACATGGGCAATGAGGCGATCGAGGCTGACCCGCGCAACCCCCGGCATGGAGGCGACCGCCGTGGTCTCGCCGCGCCCCTCGATCACGAAGACCGGCCAGATCAGGTCATCGACCGCGAGCCGGTTTTCCGCAACCAGCCGTCGCGTTCCCGCATCCAACCGGTTGCGCCGCATGCGCCGCGTCGGAAACTGCCCGAACGTCATCGCCTTCCCCTCATTCTTGAAATCCCGCCGCGCGGTTTTATCAATTCTCCGGCCGATAGACCAGGAGAGCAGCGGTCGCGGTGTTGGACATGCCGTTGGGGCCAGGGAGTGACTGGCTAAGAACGTAGCCGGCGATGTCATGCGGCAGCGTGCCAGGGAAGGCGCCGGCGGGAGCGACGATGAACAGGCGATCGCGGTCGGGGACGAAAAGCCCGGTGCGGGCGCCAGGGAGGGAGGCGACCGGCGGCGCCGCGAAATAGCCGCCGGGCTGGCCGTCTTGGATGGTGAACACCGAGATTTCGCCCGAGCCGCAGGAGGCATAGATGCGCTGATGGTTGGGGTCGAAGAACACGCCATCGGCGTCGCGGCAGGCGGGTGAGGTGCCGAGCACCTCACCCTTGTTGCGGTCATAGAGCACCATCACCGGCGGATTGCGAAAGATGGTCGCGAGCAGCGGCCCCTTGGGGTCGACCGCGAGGGAATAATTGTCGGCGCCGCGCAGATTGCGCCAGCGGCCGAGGATCTTGCCGCCATCGATATCGACGACGTCGATCTCCTGCGCATCCGGGATATTGACGAAAATATGCCCGTTGGCGGGGTCGAGCGCGAAACCCTCGGGGTGGGCGGGGAGATGGACATCGGCGACCTGCTTTCGCGTGCGCGCGTCGATGATCGCAAGACCACCACTGCCATAGCCGACGACGACGTGATCGTTGCGCGGGTCAATCAGGATATTATCAGCGTCCCCCGCGAGCTTAAGGCGGCTGATTTCCTTGGTGTTGTCGCCACGATAGAGGCGCACGCTGCCATCGCCGCCATTGGCGACATAGAGCGTATCGGTCGCGGCGGAAAATCCGACCCCCTGCGGCCGGTCGAGCCCACTGATGCGGCGGACGACGTGGCGCTTCTGCCAATCGACGACATCGACCGAGTTGTTGCCGAATTCGGCGATATAAAGCAGTTGCCGCTTCGAATCGAGGGCGAGATGATCGATCCGCCCAAGGGTGTTGGGAAGCGGAATCGTCGCTTCGAGCGCCAGCGGCTGGCTCGCCGAGGAAACCGGGTGAGCGGCAAGCGCCAGCCCAAGAACCGTGGTGGCCCCGAGAAGGCGGGAAAAAATTTTGATCATTGTCGATTGAACCCCTGAAGCAAGCCCTGTTGGATCTAGCTCTTATCCTGTTCCAGCAAAAAAGACCGCACCACGCCAATGGTTTCGGCATCCATCAGCGCCGGCGCATGCCCGGTATCTTTCACCACATGCGGCATGGCCCCGGATTGGACCATCCGCTCGAAGGTTTTCGGCAGCAGGAGATCGCTGTTTTCGCCGCGTATGGCAAGCACTGGGATGTTAATCTTCTCCCACCATGGCCAGAGCTCGGTATCGATCGCAAGCGAGCTGCGGATCGGTTTGGCGATACCGGGATCATAGTGCAGCGCGACCCGCCCATCCGGCAAATCGCGAGCTGAGGTCTTCGTCAAATGCTCCCAGTGCGCGTCCGAAAGCGGGCCGAAACTGGCGTGGACATGACGGAGATGGGCCTCGAGCGCGAGCAGATCGGGGAATTCCGGGCGCACGCTCATGTAATCACGAATGCGCGCGATCGCGCGTCCCGGCACCATCGGCCCGACATCATTGAGCACCATGCGCGAGATCGGCGAGCCGGGCGAGGACGCGATCATCATGCCACAAATGCCGCCCAGAGAGGTTCCGACCCACATCACCCGATCGCCGAGGGTTGCAAGCAGATGAGCAAGGGCGGTGACATAGGATTGCGGCTGATAGAGACTCGCATCCGGCAGCCAGTCCGACGCCCCACGGCCGGGAAGATCGGGGCTAATGACATGAAACCGGTCGGCAAGGCCAGCAGCCAGCGCATCGAAATCGCGCCCGGTGCGGGTCAGGCCGTGGACACAGACCACCGTCGGGTGCTTGCGGCTGCCAACCTCGTGATAGCGCATGCGATAAAAGCTGCCGGCGAGAAAATAGCGGATTTCCCCCAAAAGGGGCCGCATTAAACCACCCCTTCGGCGTGCAGCCCGGCGATCGCCGCCGGGTCGAGGCCGAGCAGTTCGCCAAGCACCGCCGCGGTATGCTCGCCAAGGAGCGGCGGCGGCAGGCGGTAATCGACCGGCGTGACGTCAAGCCGCACCGGGTTGGCGATCACTTTGACGCGATCGTTTTCGGCGCCCGGACGCGCCATTTCGACGACGGCGCCGCGCGCGATCACCTGCGGGTCGGCGAACACCTCGGAAAGCCGGTTGATCGGCCCGCAGCCGATCTTGAGCGCTTCCAATTTGTCGACCCACCACGCAGTCGGGTGCGCGGCGAGCACCGGGGCGAGAGTCTCCGTAACCAAAGCGCGGTTTTCGACCCGCGCGGCGTTGGTTGCGAAACGCGGATCGGCCAGCAGCGGCGCGAGCCCGAAGGCCTGGCAGAAGCGCTGGAAGGTCGGGTCGTTGCCGATCGAAAGCACGATGT
>JAJYXY010000181.1 GCA_021801465.1 Pseudomonadota bacterium | reverse complement strand
ATCGCGGCGTTCGGTTTGGGCGGAATTTTCGTCGAGGTGCTGCGTGATGTCGTTTTCCGCCGCTGCCCGTTCGGCGTCGAGGTCGCGGAAGCGATGATCCGCTCGGTCCGCGCCGCGCCCCTTCTGCTCGGCGCGCGCGGCCGGCCGGCGGCCGATATTCCAGCGCTGGCGCGGATGTTGTCGGCGCTTTCTCGATTCGCCGCCGCCGCCGAGGCCGATCCTCGCGGCCGGCGGCTCCGCGCGATCGACCTCAACCCGGTTTTTGCCTTGCCCGAAGGCGCCTTTGCCGCCGACGCGGTGATCGAGATGGGAGAATGACATGGCCATCGATCCAGAAAAATTGCTGAATTACCCCATCCCCGAGGTACGCCAGCAGGTCACCCAGCGGGATACGATTTTTTATGCGCTTTCGATCGGGCTCGGACAGGATCCGATGGATCGGCGCCAGCTTGATTTCCTCGACCACCATCGCGCACTCAAAGCTTTTCCGTCCATCGCCGTGGTGCTCGGCCATCCCGGCTTTTGGGCGGCACGGCCGGATACCGGGATCGATGCGGTTCGCGTCGTGCATGGCGAGCAGGGCATCGTCTGGCATCACCCGATCCCGGTCGAGGGCGAGATCATCGGCCGCACCCGCATCACCGGCCTGATCGACAAGGGGGCGGGAAAGGGGGCGCTGATGTATAGCGAGAAGCAGGTGATCGAGGCGGCGAGCGGCAAACTGCTCGCAACCCTCACCAGCACCACGTTTCTGCGCGGCGATGGTGGTTTCGGCGGCCCATCGGGACCGGTGAAGCCGGTCCATCCGGTGCCCGAGCGCGCGCCTGCGCTCTCCCTCGATCTCGCGACGAGGCCCGAACAGGCGCTCTATTACCGTCTCAACGGCGATGACAACCCGCTGCACGCCGATCCCGATTTCGCCGCCCGCGCCGGCTTTCCTCGCCCGATTTTGCACGGGCTGTGCACGCTCGGCGTCGTCTGCCACGCGCTCCTCAAGACGCTTTGCGATTACGATCCGGCCGGGCTCAAGGAGATGGATCTGCGCTTTTCCTCCCCGGTCTATCCGGGGGAGACCATCCGCACCGAGATCTGGCCGGAGGAAGGGGCGTTTCGCGCCCGCGTCGTTGAACGCGACGTGATCGTCGTCAATAATGGCCGGGTGGTGCGCGCGCGATGATTGACCGTATCGTCAAGACCATGGCGGAAGCGATGGCGGGGATCGAAGATGGCGCGGTGCTGCTGCTCGGCGGCTTCGGCAGCGTCGGCCAGCCGCAAGCACTGATCGACGGGCTGATCGAGCAGGGGGCGAAAGACCTCACGGTCGTCGCCAATAACGCCGGCAGCGGCGGGGAAGGTTTGGCCAAGCTGCTTGCGCTCGGGCGGGTGCGGCGGATCGTTTGCTCCTATCCCCGCTCCCCGAGTTCGACGGTATTCGAGGATCTCTACAAGGCCGGCAAAATCGAGCTGGAGCTGGTGCCGCAAGGCACGCTCGCCGAGCGGATGCGCGCCGCCGGCGCCGGCGTTCAAGCCTTTTTCACCCCGACTTCCTATGGCACCAAGCTTGCCGCCGGCAAGGAAACGCGCGAGATCAATGGCCGCAACTGCGTCCTCGAATACGCGCTCTTCGGCGATGTCGCGCTGATCGAGGCGTGGCAGGCCGACCGCTGGGGCAATCTCACCTATCGCCGCTCGGGGCGGAATTTCAACCCGGTGATGGCAACGGCGGCGAAGCTCACCATCGCCCAGGCGCAGCACATCGTCGAACTCGGTGCGCTCGACCCGGAGGCGGTGGTGACGCCGGGGATTTTCGTCGACCGCGTGATCCATGTGCCTTATGGCGACCCGCCGATCTGAGGGCGGCACGATTGGAGGAGATGAAGAATGGCCGATAACAGCAGCGCCGCCTTTACCCCGCTCGACCGCGTCGGCATGGCCGCGCGGCTCGCGCGCGACGTGCCGGAGGGTTGGTATGTCAATCTCGGGATCGGCATCCCGACCCTGGTCGCCGATCATGTGCCGCTCGATCGCGAGGTGATTTTCCACTCCGAGAACGGCGTCCTTGGGATGGGGCCGGCGCCGGCGCCGGACAAAGTCGATCCCTGGCTGATCAATGCCGGGAAGCAATTGGTGACGCTGCGCACCGGCGGCTGCTTCGTCCACCATGCTGACAGTTTCGCGATGATCCGCGGCGGCCATCTCGATCTCTGTGTCCTCGGCGCCTATCAGGTGGCGGCCAACGGCGATATCGCGAATTGGGCGACGAGCGAGAACGACACCGCGCCGGCGGTCGGCGGCGCGATGGATCTCGCGGTCGGGGCGAAAAGATTGTGGGTGGTGATGGAGCATCAGACGAAAGACGGGCGTCCGCGCCTCGTGAATGCGCTCAGCTATCCGCCGACGGCGCTCGGCGCGGTCAAGCGGGTCTATACCAACCTCGCGGTGCTCGATGTCGAGGCGCGCGGCTTCGTCGTCCGCGATATCGTGCCTGGGCTTTCCTTCGCCGAGTTGCAGGCGCGGAGCGAAGCCAAGCTTCATCTCCCTTCATGAGCGGAAACGACGCAACCGCCGAAAGCGTGCGCCTGATCCAGGACAGCGCCGGCGCGATCGCCCCACGCGGCGGCGATTTCCGTCGCATCCGCGCGCTTCGCTTCTCCCCGCTTGGCTTCGATCGCGCGGTTTGGAGCGAAATCTGCGCGATGGGCTGGGTTGGTCTTTTGCTTCCCGAAGACCAAGGCGGCGCCGGGCTCGGGATGGCGGAATATTGCGCGCTCGCCGAGGCATTGGGCGCCGGGCTGGTGCCAGAGCCGCTGATCCCGGCGGTGCTTGTCGCGGGGTTTTTGCCCGACCCCTGGCGCGCCGATCAGCTCGCCGGCAAGCGCCTGGTGCTGCCGGCCTGGCAGGAGGCGCCGGGCGCATTGCTCGCGCCGTTTTCGACCAGTCTCGCCGATGGCGCGGTCTCCGGGCGCAAGGTCTTCGTGCCGATGGCCGATGCGGCCGATGCTTTCCTGGTCGCCACCAATACCGGGCTCGCGCTGGTTCCGGCCGATGGCGAGGGGGTCTCACTGGTGACCGCGCCGACCCAGGATGGCGGGCATTTCGGCACCCTGACGTTCGAGGATAGCCCGGCGATCGCGCTCGCCGGTGATTTCGCCTCTGCCCTCGAGGCGGCGGCTTTGGCAACCAGCGCCTATCTCCTCGGCGTG
>JAJYXY010000278.1 GCA_021801465.1 Pseudomonadota bacterium | reverse complement strand
GTGCTGCGGGGGTTCCAGCCTCGGCAAGGCGCCCGGCCTCCAGCACCAGAATTTGGTCGGCGCGCGCGATGGTGGCGAGGCGATGAGCGATCACGATCGCGGTTCGCCCCGCCGTGAGCGCGGCGATCGCCGCGACCAGATCCGCCTCCGTTTCAAGATCGAGATGGGCGCTCGCTTCATCGAGGATCAGGAGTGGCGCGTCTTTGAGAAAGGCGCGCGCCAAGGCGAGACGCTGGCTTTGTCCGCCGGAAAAACCGGCGCCGCCCTCCCCGATCTCGGTCTCAAAGCCGCGTGGCAGGGCCTCGATGAACGCCAAAGCCCCCGCTTGCGCCGCTGCGCGCTCCAATGCCGCCATCGTCGCCTCGGGGCGCGCCAGACGCAGATTGGCGGCGATACTTCCCGCGAAAAGACGCGGCCTTTGCGGCACATAAGCGAGCGTCTGCCACCAGGCATTGCGATCGATCTCACCGAGCGGCATGCCGTTGACCCGCACCTCTCCGGCAAGAGGCGCGAGAAAGCCGAGCAACGCCGCCGCAAAGGTGCTCTTGCCCGCGCCGCTCGGCCCAACGAGCGCGGTCATCTGCCCCGCCCCGATCTCGCAGGTGAGATTATGCAAAACCGGCGGACGGCTTGCATAGGCAAGGGAGAGATCGTGACAGGAGAGCGCAAACGGTGGCGCAGGCGGCAATCGCCGCCCGGTGGCAACGGGTAGCGGCTGATCGAGCACCGCGAATATCCGCTCGGCCGCGGCGAGCGCGCTCATTCGCGCGTGATAGTGCGCGGCAAAGCTGCGTAACGGCAGAAAAAACTCCGGCACCAAAAGCAGCACCAAAAGCGCCGCATAAAAATCCCCTTCGCCGCGTATCAGGCGCGCACCGAGCAGCACCGCGACCAGCGCAATCGCGAGGCTCGCGAAAAACTCCAGCACCGCCGAGGTAAGAAACGCGATCCGCAGCCCCTCCATGGTGGCGCGACGATAGGAATCGGCCATGCGGCCGACGAGATCGATTTCCGCGCGTGCGGCGCCGAAGAGTTTGAGCGTCGTCAGCCCCTGCACGGCATCGAGAAAATGTCCGCCCATGATCAGCAATTGCCGCCATTGCCGCTGATTGACCGCGCGCGCGCGCGCGCCAACTAGCACCATGAAGAAGGGAATGAGTGGACCGCTGATGAGAAGCACGAGCCCGCTCTGCCAATCAAGCGGGATCACGGCTGCAAAAATCGCGAGCGGAACCATCCCGAGAAGCGCCATCTGCGGCAAATAACGCGCAATATAGGGCTCCAGCGCCTCAACGCCATCGACCAGCGTCGTCACGAGATCCCCGCTTTGCGCCTCTGCCGCATTGCTCGGGCCGAGCGCCAAAAGATGCGCAGCAAGGCGCTGGCGGAGCGAGGATTTGACGCGCCCCGCGGCCTCGAAGCCAATGACATCACCCGCCCATGACAGAACCGCGCGCACAAAGAACAGCCCCACCAGCGCCGCGATCGCCGGGCCGAGCGCGGAAAGCGCGGCGCCATGGAATATCGCGCGATCAATGATGCGGGCAAGCAGCATCGCCTGGACGATGACCAAAAGCCCCGCCGCCAAGCCAAAACCGACAGCGCCCGCCAAAGCAACGCGCGCGGTTTTGGCAATGGCGACGAGCGGCCGCTCGGCTCCCTCAGCCATAGGCGCCTGATCGATCACGAAAAGGCAACTTCACTATGGGCAAAAATAGAGCGCTCAGCAGGCATGGTTCGATCATGGCGAAAACGCAGCGCGGAAAATTGCTTTTTTCCTCGGGTTTCCGGCGAAAACTCGCTCCCCCACTATCGCGGGAAATGTCGGCGCGTGAAGAGATAGGCGAGGATGTAGAGCCCGAGATAGATCAGGGGGACAAAGAAAATGATGCCTTCGAGTCCGCCAAGCATGTTCAGAGACTCCTCTGCTTTCCCCCTAGAAATCCACATCCCGCTCGCTTGCGCTGGCCTGCGCTTCCAGCAAGACGGCGCCGGCGGCAGCGATGAGAATGATCATCGTTGTGCCAACCAGCCACGCGAAATACCATGGACCATAATCACCGGCGACGACCGCAAGCAGCAGCGCCAAAGCTAGCACACCAGCGAGGGCGAGAAATCTGATCAGGGTTTTCATCTTCCAGCTCGTCTCTCTAGTAGGAATGATCGTCGTTTGCCATGCCCGCGGTCTTCACTCTGCCGCGCATGATACGAAACGCCCACCCGGTATAGATGATGACGACCGGCACGAAGACGAGGCTGAACGCCAGCATCCAAGTAAGATTATAGGCGCTGCCTGATGCGTTCCACACCGTCAGGCTTTGGCTGGGCGCCGTGACCGAGGGCATGAGGAAGGGAAACATCGCACAGCCGACAGTGAAAATGGTGCCGGCCCAAGCCAGAGCACCGAGCCACCAGCCCAAAGCCGGGCGGCGGGCGGCGAGCGCGAGAGAACCCGCGATCATCCCGAAAAATCCGAGCCCAGGGACGATCCATAGCATGGGGAAGATATGAAAATTCGTGAGCCACGCACCAACCGCCATGATGACTTGGGGCCCGCCAAGGGGTGTTGCGGGCATGGCGGGATCAACCGCCTGGGCAAAGAGAAAGCCAGGAAGATAGGAGATCCAAACCCCACCGATGGCGAACAGGAGGGCGGCGAGCAAACCGCCCGCCATCGCAACGCTGCGAGCGCGCGCGGCGATTGGCATCTCTGTACGCATCATCAACATCGTCCCGCCCTGATAAAGCGACAGCGCGAGCGACATAAGCCCACAAAGAACGGCGAACGGATTGAGCAGATACCAAATGAAGGACTGATCTTGGTAATATTGGCCATCCCACGAGAAATGAAATGCGACACCCTCGAGGATGTTGCCGATCGCAGCGCCAAAGACGATCATCGGCAGCGCACCAGAGATCAGAAACCCCCAATCCCAAGCGTCACGCCACCGCCGCGCATCGACCTTGGAGCGGTATTCGAACGCCACCGGGCGCAAAATCATGCTGAAGAGCAAAAGGATCATCACGACATAAAAGGTCGAAAAGGACGTCGCGTAGAGCGTCGGGAAAGCGGCAAAAATCGCGCCCCCGCCGAGGATGAACCAAACCTGATTACCATCCCAATGGGGGCCGATAGCATTGAGCGCCGCGCGCCGCTCGGCATCGTTGCGCCCGACAAAGCGGAGCAACGTGCCAACGCCCATATCCATCCCCACCATGACCGCGAGCCCGGTGAGCAAAACCCCAAGCAAGACGGCCCAGATCAGCTTCAAGAGAATGTAGGTTTCCACGGGCTTATCCTCGTATTGCCGAGATCACTGCCACGGCTTGTCGGCATAGCCGGGGGCGCCGGCCAGAGCCGGGCCCGGCTGCGTTGGGGTGTGGCCCGGCCGGCCTTGCGGGCCCAGCCTTGCGAATTTGAACATCAGATAGAGCTCGGCCGCGATGAAGCTGCTATAAAGCAGCGCAAAGCCGGTCAAGGAAAACAGCATATAGCCGAGCGCGTGGCTCGATGCCGATTGGAACGTGGGCAGCCAGCCGAACACCGTCCAGGGTTGCCGGCCATTCTCGGCGGTGATCCAGCCGAATTCGGTGGCGAGAACGGGCAAGGGTATCGACCATGTCGTCAAGCGGAGCAGAAAGGGATGGCGCTCTAGCTGATTTTTCAAACTATAATAGGCGCCAAAGGCGAAAACCGCGAGAAACGCGAAGCCGAACGCCACCATGATGCGAAACGACCAAAATTCAACGAAGACGTTCGGAATCGTCTCGCGCGCGGTCAAATCAAGCACTTTTGGCAAGTCTGCCTCAGTGATTTTTGCCAGATCCTGATCGGGCGCGAAGCGCTGCGCCAAAAGTCCATAGCCCATATCATTTTCGTTCTGGCGAAATGCAGCGAGCGCCGCTTTGTCTTTCGTCGTCGCGTAGGCATGCAGCGCGAGCACTGCCCCGATCCCCCGAACGATGCGGGGTTTGACGTCATTCTCGAGCGCGAGAATGCCAGGGATTGGCTTGTCGAAACTGTGCGTGACGAGCGGGGTCAAGACATAGGGCAGGCCGAAGGAAAACACGTCGCGCTGTGCCGCATCGTCTGGCAGGGCGACGATTTTCCACGGCTCATAGGGTGGTTTGGTCGTCTCCCAGATACCTTCCATCGCGGCGATCTTGGGCGCTTGCAGCAAATAATCGGCGCGCCCCAGCGCATCGCCGAGCGTAATGACGGCGAGCGAGGCAACGAGGCCCACTAGGGCGGCCATGCGGAACGAGCGCGCCGCGAATTCACGATGCTGGCGTCGCAACAAATAATAGGCGCTGATCCCCATGATGAACATCGCCGCGCACACGAACCCGGCGATCGAGGTATGCACGAATTTCGCTTGCGCGTCCTCGCTGAACACGAGATCGGTGAAACTACTGAACTCCATGCGCATGGTGTCGGGATCGAAGTGCGCGCCGACGGGATCCTGCATGAACCCGTTGGCAACCAGGATCCACAGCGCCGAGAGATTGGAGCCGAGCGCGACGAGATAGGTCACGGCGAGATGGGCCGGCCGGCTCAGTCGGTCCCAGCCGAAAAACATCAAGCCGACGAAAGTGGATTCGAGGAAGAACGCCATCAACCCTTCGATGGCGAGCGGCGTTCCGAACACGTCGCCGACGAAATGCGAGTACATCGACCAGTTGGTGCCGAACTCGAATTCCATGGTGAGGCCGGTTGCGACCCCGATCGCGAAATTGATGCCGAATAATTTGCCCCAGAACTGGGTCATTTCCTTATAGATCGGCTTGCCGGTGATGAAATAGACGGTTTCCATCGCCGCCAGCATCACCGTCATCCCGAGCGTGAGCGGCACGAACAGAAAATGGTAAAGCGCTGTCAATGCAAACTGCATCCGTGACAGCTCGACCACCGTTGCGTCGATCATCACCAGGCTCCCTCACTCAAAGACATCATGAACCCTCGCGCGCAAACCAAAGCCATCGCCCCAGGACAGCCGAGAGAAGCTGGGTCTATCCTCGGTTTCGATATATCTTATATAATATATCGAGACTGTCAAGGGCGTGCCCAAGCTGAGACAAATCATTCTGTCCGATCCGGCGGGAACCCGCCTTGCGCTAAATCAAGGGCGCGCTTGGGCGAGAGAAACAGGGTGAACCCGTCATCGTCCTGTTGCACCGGGGAACATAGCCTCGCACGGCGCGCGCCATTTATGCAACGACCAGTGCGGCCGCGGGATCGGGTGATGCGGCTGCCTCGCGCAGTTTTCCGGCGGCATTTGGCCCTTGAAAACATAAAAAGACTATCTTAAGTGAGTTACGTCGATAATCAGGAGGTTCACATGTTAGCATCTAATCAAGGCTGCGGCTGCCACGGCTCTGGTATGGGGCGGCGGCGCGGTATGGGTATGGGTATGGGTGGGCGGCGCGGTCGTGGTGATCGCGTCTTTGCTCATGGCGATCTCAGGATCGCGCTTCTCGCCCTTCTCGCCGAACAGCCGCGCCACGGCTATGATCTGATCCGCACCATCGAGGACCGCTTCGCAGGCAGCTATACCCCGAGCCCCGGCGCCGTCTATCCGACCTTGACTTTGCTTGAGGAGCAAGGATTGATCCAGCCGCAAGCCCCCGATCCGGCAGGCGATGGTAAACGTCGCTTTGAACTCACGGCGGCAGGGGCCGCGTTTTTGGAGGCCAACAAAGCCAGCGTGGAGGGGGTGATGACGCGGATGGCGCTCGCTGGCCGCGCCCTTTCGGGGCAGATGACGCCGGAAAATATCATACAAGCGATGCAGACCCTGCGCCAGGCGTTGACGCTACATCCCGGCGCCTGGAGCGAAAGCGAGACCCTGCGCGTGCAAACCATCATCGAGCAGGCGGCGCGGCAGATCACAGGCGGGTAAGCACTCGGCGACGGCAGCGCCAAGGGCGGGGGCGGGCGTGCGCGGGAAAAAAAGGAAAAATGCTCCCCGCGCACGCCGAGATGCTCTTTTCCTCGTGGCCAAACTGTCGTTTGATCACGAGACCGTTTGGCGCTGTGCTTTGAGGCTCATCAGAATGCGGAGGAATGGGGAATGTTGACACGTCGCGCTTTGCTCGGGACGACGGCGGGGGCCGCTTTCGCCGCAGCCGCGCCGGATGGCGCGACGCGAGCCCTGGCCGAGACGCCAAAAAACATGGCCGTGATGGTCAAACAGATCGACGATATGGTCAGCCTCGATCCCGGCGAATCCTACGAATTCACCGATAACGAGGTGGATGCGAATTGTTACGAAAAGCTCATCACCCCGGATCCGGCGGACGGCACCAAAATCGTCGGCCATCTCGCCGAATCATGGGAATTGGCGCCCGATAGCCTCACCTTTACCTTCCATCTCAAGACCGACAAGCGTTTCGCATCGGGCAACCCGGTGACCGCAGAAGATGCGGCCTATTCCCTTGCGCGCGTCGTCAAGATGAACAAGGCGCCGGCCTTCATCATCACACAGTTCGGTTTCACCGCGGATAATGTCGATAAGCTCATCACCGCCCAAGACGCGCATACGCTGGTGATGAAACTCCCCGAGCGCAGGGCAACGAGCTATGTGCTCTACTGCCTCTCGGCCAATGTTGGTTGCGTCGTCGAGAAAGCCCTTGTTGCCGCACACGAGCAGAATGGTGATTTTGGCAATGGCTGGCTGAAAACGAACAGCGCCGGCAGCGGTGCCTACAGCCTCACATCCTGGGTCGCGAGTGATCATATCCTGCTCGACGTCAACCCGCATTTCCGACCGGCGCCAGCCATGCGGCGCATCGCCATTCGCCATGTCGCCGACCCTTCGGCGCAGCTTTTGCTGCTGCAAAAGGGTGACGCCGACATCGCCCGCGATCTGACGGCCGATCAGCTAAAATCGCTGCGCAATGATCCCGCCTTCCATCTGATTTCGTCGGGCCAGGCGATGTCGCTTTATATCGCGATGAACCAGGCTGTGCCCGAACTCGCCAAACCCGAGGTGCGCCAGGCGATCAAATGGGCCATCGGCTATGATGCGATCGCCCAGAACATCACCCCCGATGTTTGGAGCGTCGATCAATCCTTTCTGCCGAAGGGATTGCCCGGCGCGTTGACCGAGCAGCCTTTCCATCGCGACGTCGCCAAGGCGCAGGCGCTCTTGCGGCAAGCGGGGCTTGGCGACGGATTTTCCGTCACCATGGATTATATCTCGCATTCTCCCTATGCCGAGATTGCCCAGGCGGTGCAGGCCGATCTCGCGGCGATCGGCATCAAAGTGACATTGCTGCCTGGCGAGCAGAAGCAAGTCATCACCAAAACCCGTGCGCGCACGCACCAACTCGCCATTCTCGTCTGGGGATCTGATTATTTCGACCCCAATTCGAACGCGCAGGGGTTCTGCGCCAATCCCGATGATTCCGACAAAAGCCCGCTCAAGATCCTCGCCTGGCGCAGCCATTTCGTCGACCAGAAACTGACCGAGGAAGCCGACGCGGCAACGATGGTGCTCGATACAAACAAGCGCATCGCGATTTATCAGGAAATGCAGCGCCGCTTCTGGGAGGTTGCCCCTTTTGCCATGTTGTTGCAGAAAAACGAAGTCGCAACCTTGCGCCAGGGCGTGGGCGGGTTGTTGATCGGCCCGCTGCCTGATTTCACCATCTACCGGGGTATCACCAAAAGCTGAGTTCGAGCCTTCGCCTTGCGCCGCGTCAAAGCCATCCTGGCGACGCTTGGCAGCGTCGCGGTAACGGTTTTCGGTCTCGCGCTGGTCACCTTCTTGATCGGCCGCGTGGTGCCGATCGATCCGACGATCGCCATCGTCGGCGATCATGCGCCGCCCGATGTGATCGCGCGGGTGCGCCTGGAGCTGGGCCTAAACCAGCCTTTACCGGTTCAATTTCTGATCTATCTCAAGCATTTATTCGCCGGCGATCTCGGCCATTCGGTGATGACCGGCCATCCCGTCACCGAGGATATCGCCCGCTATTTTCCGGCAACCGTCGAACTCGCGACAACCGCCATCATCGTCGCGATGCTGCTTGGGATCCCCTTGGGCGTTCTCGCCGCGTCCCGCCCCGGCACATGGTTCGATCAGTGGGTGAGAATTGTGACCCTCGCCGGCCAATCCGTGCCCGTATTCGTGCTTGGCCTCATTCTCTTGCTCGTCTTTTATGGAAAACTCGGCTGGGCGCCGGGCACCGGGCAGCAGAATGTTCTCTATGATGGCATGGTGCCGCGGATCACCGGCATGCTGGTGGTTGATGCCTTGCTCGATCATGATGGGGAAGCTCTCTGGGATGCACTCTCGCATCTCGCGCTGCCTGCCATCGTACTTGCTTATTTCAGCCTCTCCACCATCACCCGTATGACGCGTGCCTTCATGCTCGACGCTTTGAGCGGCGAATATATCATCACCGCCCGCGCCAAGGGGCTTTCGGGTGCGCGCATCCTCTGGCGCCATGCTTTCGGCAATATCGCCGTGCCGCTGATCACCGTGCTTGCCTTGGCCTATGCCGGGCTTTTGGAAGGTGCGGTGATGACGGAGGTGATTTTCTCCTGGCCCGGCATTGGGCAATATCTCACCGTCTCGCTCCTGAACGCCGACATGAATGCCGTTCTTGGCGCAACCCTCGTCATCGGCTGCGTCTATATCGCGCTTAACATGCTCGCCGATGTCGCCTACCGGCTTTTCGATCCGAGGGTTCGATGACGACGATGCGCGATTGGCTGCTGAGTGATGCGCCAGTCTCGCGCCGGCAAGCCGCGTGGGCGCGCCGCTATCGCGGCTGGCTGCTATTTCGGCGAAACGCGCTTGCCATGCTGGGGCTTGGTATAATCCTCGTGCTCATCCTCGGCGCCGTGTTCGCCCCCCTGCTCGCGCCCGCCGACCCCGATACCCCGGATCTCGCGATGCGCCTTGCCCGGCCTTCGGCATTGCATTGGCTTGGCACCGATGAGCTTGGGCGCGATCTCCTCGCGCGCCTTGTCTATGGCGCGCGGGTGACGCTCGGGATGGTCATTTGCGTCGTCATTATCGTCGCCCCGCTCGGCCTCGTTGTGGGCAGTGTCGCCGGCTATGCGGGCGGGTGGCTCGATCGGGTACTCATGCGGGTCACCGACGTGTTCCTTGCGGTGCCGCAACTCATCCTGGCGCTCGCTTTCGTCGCCGCGCTCAAACCCGGCATCGCCAGCGCCATCATCGCCATCGCGCTGACCGCGTGGCCGCCTTATGCCCGGCAGGCACGCGCCGATACCTTGCGGATACGCAACAGTGATTTCATCGCCGCCGCTCGTTTGACCGGCGCCTCTGCGCCGCGCATCATTCTCCGCCAAGTCATACCGCTTTGCTTGTCCAGCATGATCGTGCGCATGACCCTGAGCATGAGCGGCATCATTCTGACGGCGGCGGGTCTCGGCTTTCTCGGCATGGGCGCGCAGCCGCCGACACCCGAATGGGGCACCATGATCGCGACTTCGCGGGCCTTCATTCTCTCCCAATGGTGGGTGCCGGCGCTTCCCGGCATCGCGATTTTCGTCGCCTCCCTCGCCTTCAACCTCTTCGGCGATGGCCTGCGCGATGTGCTCGACCCGAGGCAGGGCTGATGCTGGCGAGGGTGGAAAATCTTCGTGTTCGCTTCCCGACGCCGCAAGGCTGGGTGGCGGCCGTGCGCGGCATTTCCTTCACGCTCGGGCGGGAAAAGCTCGGCATCGTCGGCGAGAGCGGGTCGGGAAAATCGCTCACCGCGCGCGCGCTCATGCGGCTTTTGCCGCGCCATGCGGAGATTACCGCGAACCGCCTGGAATTTGACGGGATCGATCTCCGCGACACCTCCGAACGCGCCATGCGCGCGATCCGCGGCAAGCGTGTCGGGCTGATTTTGCAAGACCCGAAATATGCGCTCAACCCGGTCATGACGGCAGGCGCGCAAATCGCCGAAGCCTGGGCCGCGCATGCCGGCGGCGGGCGCCGCGCCGCGTTGCGGGTGGCGCTGGATCTCCTCGCGCAGGTGCGCATTCGTGATCCCCGGCATGTCGCGGGTCTTTATCCGCATGAGCTTTCGGGCGGCATGGGCCAACGCGTGATGATCGCGATGATGCTCGCCCCCGATCCGGAACTCCTCATCGCCGACGAGCCGACGAGCGCGCTCGATGCCACGGTTGCGGCGGAAATCCTGCGGCTGATCGAGGATCTCGTCTCCCGGCGCGGCATGGCGCTCATGCTCATCAGTCATGATTTGCCGCTGGTCTCGCATGTCTGCGATCGGGTCTTGGTGATGTATGCCGGGCGCGTGGTGGAGGAGGTGGCGGCGGCCGATCTCACGCGGGCGCAACACCCTTACACGCGCGGGCTGCTCGGCTGCTTGCCTTCGCTTGCCAAACCCAAGCCGATGCTGGCGACACTTGCCCGCGACCCCGCCTGGGGCGAGCCGTGATCGCCGTCTCGAACCTCCAAGTCCACTTCGGCGCGCGCGCGGTGGTGCGGGGCGTGTCGTTTCATGTGCCGCATGGCACGAGCTTTGGCCTGGTGGGGGAAAGCGGCTCGGGCAAATCGACGATCCTTCGCGCCCTCTCGGGGCTCAACCGCGACTGGTCAGGGCGCATGGCGATCGATGGTTTGGAACTCGCGCGGCGCCGGCCAAAATCATTTTTTCGAGACATCCAGATGGTGTTTCAAGATCCCTATGGCTCGCTCCATCCGAGCCAGACGATCGACCGAGCGCTGTCGGAGCCCTTGCTCGTGCATGGCTTGGACGCGGTCGAGGCACGGGTGCGGCGCGCGCTGGAGGAAGTCGCGCTGCCGCCCTCGGTGCGCTTTCGCTTTCCCCATCAGCTTTCCGGCGGCCAGCGCCAACGCGTCGCCATCGCCCGCGCCTTGATGCCAGAGCCGAAGGTTTTACTGCTCGATGAGCCAACCAGCGCGCTCGATGTTTCGGTCCAGGCGGAAGTGCTCAATCTGCTGCGGAATTTGCAGGAAACGCGCGCTCTCACCTACGTCATGGTGAGCCATAATCTCGCGGTGATCGCCCATCTCTGCGCGACGATCGGCGTCATGCAAGAGGGCCGCTTGGTCGAAACGCTCTCGGCCGATGATTTGCGGGCGGGCCGCACGCGGCATCAGCATACCACGGCGCTACGCGCGCTCAGCCTCGAACTCGAGGACCCAAGCGAGGCTGGGCGCCCGGCGTAAAGGGGCGCAGCGCTCGGTTTGGCGCCGGCGCCGAAAGAAAGCGCCGATCAGGTGGGGTCACCTGACCGGCGTCGGATCAGTGCGGCAAAAGTGGCGCGGCGGGTTCGCCGGCGGCGGGCGGGGCCACCGGTTCGGCGGGCTCCTCCCACGCGATCGGCTCAGGCTTGCGCACCAGCGCCTGGCTGATCACCTCATCGACATGACTGACCGGCACCAGCTTCAGATGGCGCTTCACCTGATCTGGGATTTCGGCCAGATCCTTCTCGTTCTCCTTGGGGATGAAGACGGTGGTGATCCCCGCGCGGAGGGCCGCGAGCAGCTTTTCCTTGAGCCCACCGATCGGCAGCACCCGGCCGCGTAGCGTGATCTCGCCGGTCATGGCGATATCGCGCCGGATCGGAATCCCGGTCAGCACGCTGACGATGCTGGTCGCCATCGCGATCCCTGCCGACGGCCCATCTTTCGGCGTCGCCCCTTCGGGCACGTGGACGTGGATATCGCGTTTTTCAAACAGCGTCGGCTTGATGCCGAAGGTAATCGCCCGCGAGCGGACATAGCTCAGCGCCGCCTGCACGCTCTCCTGCATCACATCGCCGAGCTTGCCGGTCTGGCGGATATTGCCCTTGCCTGGCAGCAGCACGCTCTCGATGGTGAGGATTTCCCCGCCGACCTCGGTCCAGGCAAGGCCAGTGACGACACCGACCATGTCCTCGGACTCCGCCTCGCCGAAATGGAAGCGCCGCACGCCGGCGTATTTTTCCAAATTCTTGCGCGAGAACGTGACCTTCTTGGTCTTCTTGGTGACGATTTCCTTGACCGCCTTGCGCGCAAGCCCCGCGATCTCGCGCTCCAAATTCCGCACCCCGGCCTCGCGCGTATAATAGCGGATCAGGTCGCGAAGCGCTTCCTCGGTCACCGCCCATTCCTCGGGCTTGAGGCTATGCGCCTCGGTCTGCTTTGGAATCAGGTGGCGGCGGGCGATCTCCACCTTCTCGTCCTCGGTGTAACCCGGGATGCGGATCACCTCCATGCGGTCGAGGAGGGGCTGCGGCATGCGGAGACTATTCGCCGTGGTGACGAACATCACATCCGAAAGATCGTAATCGACCTCGAGATAATGGTCGTTGAAGCTAGCATTCTGCTCGGGATCGAGCACCTCGAGCAGCGCCGAGGTCGGATCACCGCGCCAATCGGCCCCCAACTTGTCGATTTCGTCGAGCAGGAACAAGGGATTAGAAGTTTTCGCCTTTTTCATCCCTTGAATGATCTTGCCCGGCATGGAGCCGATATAGGTGCGGCGATGGCCGCGGATCTCGGCCTCGTCACGCACGCCACCGAGCGACATGCGCACGAAACTCCGCCCCGTTGCCCGCGCGATCGACTTGCCGAGTGAGGTCTTGCCGACGCCGGGCGGGCCCACCAAACAAAGAATAGGACCACGCACCTTATTGGAACGTACCTGCACCGCGAGATATTCGAGGATGCGTTCCTTTATCTTCTCCAACCCATAATGATCAGCATCGAGGACCTTTTCGGCCGCGACAATATCATCGCTCGTCTTGCTGCGCTTCTTCCAGGGAATGCCGAGCAACCAGTCGAGATAGTTGCGCACCACCGTCGCCTCGGCGCTCATCGGGCTCATGGTGCGAAGTTTTTTGAGCTCGACCATGGCTTTTTCGCGCGCTTCCTTGGAAAGCCGCGTCTTTTTGATGCGTGATTCGAGTTCAGCGGCCTCGTCCTTGCCGTCCTCGCCCTCGCCGAGTTCCTTCTGGATCGCCTTGAGTTGCTCGTTGAGATAATATTCGCGCTGCGTTTTCTCCATCTGCCGCTTGACGCGGTTGCGGATACGCTTTTCGACCTGGAGCACGCCGATTTCGGCTTCCATATAGCCGAAAACCCGCTCCAAGCGCTCGCTGACGTCTTCGATTTCGAGGAGATCCTGCTTCTCGGAGATCTTGAGGCCGAGATGGCTCGCCACCGTATCGGCAAGTTTGCCCGGCTCCTCGACCTGGTTCAAGGAGACCAGAACCTCTGGCGCGATCTTCTTGTTCAGCTTGATATATTGCTCGAATTGCGAGACCACGGTGCGGCCGAGCGCTTCGAGTTCCTTGTCGTCGCCGTGGCGCTCGTCCATCGGTGCGATCGTCGCCTCGAAATAGGCCTCGGTTTCCTGAAACCCGACGATACGGGCGCGGCGCGCGCCTTCCATCAGCACCTTGACCGTGCCGTCCGGCAGCTTGAGCAGTTGCAGAATGGTTGAGACCGTGCCCACCCGATAAATGTCATCGGCGGTCGGATCGTCTTGCGCGGCATTTTTCTGGGCGACCAAGAGGATTTGCTTGTCCTCCTTCATCACCGCTTCCAGGGCCCGCACCGATTTTTCGCGCCCGACGAAAAGTGGCACGATCATATGAGGGAATACAACGATATCGCGCAGCGGCAATACCGGAAGCACCTCACCCTCCACAACCGCACCCATCGCCGGCATCGCCCCGGAAGGCCGCTCGGATTGCGTCATCAAACCTCTCCTCTCAGAACCCCACGCCCCCGCCTGCTCCCCCGCGCGCCCGCGCGCCCCAAGGGCCGAGCACGACAGCAGCGGGACGCGAGGCTAGGCGCAGTTTCCATTCCTCAGGCAATAGCGGAATGCGATACCCCGCTTTCTTGCCTTGCTTTTCCCAACGGATATCGGCAAGGCGAGGATGCGCGACAAGGTCTTGACACGCACGCGGCAGATTTGTTTCAGGCGCTGGTCTCCGCCCGTTCCTTACTGCTGTAAAGAAACAGGGGATTGGCCCGCCCGTCGGCGACCTCGCGGTTGATCACGACTTCCTCCACCCCGTCGAGCCCAGGCAGATCGAACATCGTCGAAAGCAAAATCGCCTCCATGATCGAGCGCAGGCCGCGCGCGCCGGTCTTGCGGGCGATAGCGCGGGTCGCGACCGCTTTCAGCGCGTCTTCGGTGAAGGAAAGCTTCACGCCCTCCATCTCGAACAGGCGGCCATATTGCTTGACCAGGGCGTTTTTGGGGCGCGTCAGGATTTCGATCAGCGCCGCCTCGTCCAAATCCCTCAATGTCGCGACCACCGGAAGGCGGCCGATGAACTCCGGGATCAAGCCGAAACGCAGCAAATCCTCCGGCTCGACCTCGCGCAGAATATCCCCCGTCCGGCGTTCATCAACCGAACGCACCTCGGCGCCATAGCCGATTCCCGTCCCTTTGCCGCGGGCGCCGATGATTTTTTCGAGGCCAGCGAAGGCGCCGCCGCAGATGAAAAGAATGTTGGTGGTATCGACCTGGAGGAACTCCTGCTGGGGATGCTTGCGCCCCCCTTGCGGCGGCACCGAGGCGACGGTGCCCTCCATGATCTTGAGCAGTGCCTGCTGCACCCCCTCGCCGCTGACGTCTCGGGTGATCGAGGGATTGTCTGATTTGCGGCTGATCTTGTCGACCTCGTCGATATAGACGATGCCGCGCTGCGCCCGCTCGACATTGTAATCCGCCGCCTGGAGCAGCTTCAGGATGATATTTTCGACGTCTTCGCCGACATAGCCGGCCTCGGTCAAGGTCGTCGCATCGGCCATGGTGAATGGCACATCGAGAATCCGCGCCAGCGTCTGGGCAAGCAGGGTCTTGCCGGTGCCGGTCGGACCGACCAGCAGAATATTCGATTTGGCGATCTCGATATCGTTGTTCTTCTGGCCATGCGCGAGACGTTTATAGTGATTATGGACGGCGACGCTCAAGACCTTCTTTGCGTGATCCTGGCCGATGACATAATCGTCGAGAACCTTGCAAATCTCCTTCGGCGTCGGCACCCCGTCGCGCGATTTCACGAGATGCGTCTTATGCTCCTCGCGGATGATATCCATGCAGAGTTCGACGCATTCGTCGCAGATGAACACCGTCGGGCCGGCGATCAGCTTACGGACCTCGTGCTGGGATTTGCCGCAGAACGAGCAATAGAGCGTATTTTTCGAGTCACCGGCCTTACTCATGCCCACTCCTACCCCGGATCGGGGACCATCGTCTCACGCCAACGCCCGGCTGGCTTCGCCCATGTGCAAATAAAGTCTAGAACTGGAACCCGCCGCCAACAAGTACCTTGCGGAGAAACGGAACAAAATAAGAACAACTCTCTGGACGAGCCAAGCCGCGCGCGGCTTTAATTTTTGCCTTGACCCTTCGCCTGCGCGTCTCGTCATGCCTTCGCGGGCTCAGCGACGGGCGGGCGATTTTCCACCACTTCATCGATCAGGCCGAAATCACGCGCTTCCTCGGCCGACATATAGGTGTCGCGCTCCAGCTTGCGCTCGATCGCTTCGATCTCCTGGCCGGTATGGCGGCGATAGATCTCGTTCAAACGCTTGCGCAGCGTCAGGATTTCGCGCGCCTGAATTTCGATGTCCGTCGCCTGTCCCTGCGCCCCACCCGAGGGTTGATGGACCATGATACGGGCGTTCGGCAGCGCATAGCGCTTGCCGGCAGCGCCGGCGCAAAGCAGGAGGCTGCCCATCGAGGCGGCCTGGCCGATACAGACGGTGCTGACCGGGCAGCGGATATACTGCATCGTGTCATAGATCGCGAGGCCGGAGGAGACGACCCCGCCCGGGCTGTTGATGTAGAAGGCGATGTCCTTGGTGGGGTTTTCGCTCTCGAGAAAGAGGAGCTGGGCACAGACCAGCGAACTCACCTCATCGAACACCGTCCCAGTCAAAAACACGATCCGCTCTTTGAGCAAGCGGGAATAAATATCGAACGCGCGTTCGCCGCGCGCCGTCTGCTCCACCACCATCGGCACCAGCGTGCTGGTGTAGATTTCAACGGGATCGCGATCCCTCATGCCCTTACTTCCCAAAGAGGCGGCCGGTCGAAGCCGGCACGCAGCGACATTGCCTGAAAAACGTAAATAGGAAGCTTACACGCCGCTGCCAATCCTCGCGGCGCCACGGCGTCTGCGCGGTCGCGCGCGATCAGCCCTCGACCGCCGCGCTGAGCGCCTCCGCCGTCACGCTCCGTTCCTCGACCTTGGCCAGCTCGATGATGAAATCGACGGTCTTGTCTTCGAAAATCGGCCCGCGCAGGGTCTCGGCGAGTTGCGGGTTCTTGCGGAACATCTCGAAAATCTGCGCCTCCTGGCCGCGATAGCGCGCCGCCTCGGCCCGCATCGCCCGCGTCAGCTCGTCTTGGCTCACGGTGATGCCGTTGGCCCGGCCGGTTTCGGCGAGCAAGAGGCCGAGCCTCACCCGGCGTTCCGCGATCGCGCGGTATTCGGCGCGAAGCGTCTCCTCGTCCTTGGCGGCATCCTCGGGCGCCAGCCGATCGGCCTCGCGATCGGCCTCGATACGCTGCCAAATCTGGTTGAATTCCCCCTCCAGCATCGTCTCGGGCGCCGGGAACGATACCAGCTCGGCAAGCTTGTCGAGCAATTGACGCTTGAGATTGAGCCGCGCGAGCTGTGCATATTCGCGCCCGATCTGGCGGCTGATCGTCTCGCGCAGCTCCTCCACGCTCTCGAACCCGATTCGTTCGGCAAACGCCGCGTCGATCTCGGGTAGAACCGGCCGCGCGAGCTTTTTCGCTGTGATCTCGAACGCCGCTTCCTTGCCGGCGAGATCGGCAACGCCGTAATCGTCGGGGAAACGGACGGTGATGGTCCGCGTCTCCCCCGGCGCCAGCCCTTCCATTTGCTCGGTGAATCCGGGGACATAGCCCTCCCCCGCGACCTCGACCTCCATGTCCTCGCCGGTACCGCCGGGAAAGGCGACGCCATCGATGCGGCCGGTGAAATCGACCGTCAGCACATCCCCCTTGGCGGCGCCGCGCGACTCCTCGACCGGCTGCAGCGTGCGCTGGCGGCGCGCCATATCGGCGAGCACTTTTTCGATCGCCGCGTCATCGACCTCGGCTTTCAGCCGCTCGAGCGTGATGGTCGAGAAATCGGGAAGGGTGATCTCGGGGAGGATTTCGAGGGCGACGGTGAAAGCGACGTCACTGCCCGGCTTGGTCGCCGCGGCGGCATCGGCGAGGTCGATCTTGGGCTGCATCGCTGGACGCAAACCCCGCTCGTCGAAGATTTTTTGTGTCGCCTCCGAGACGCTTTGCTCAACGATTTCGGCCGTCACCGCGCTGCCGAAGCGCTGTTTGATTATCGGAATCGGCACTTTTCCCGGACGAAATCCGGGCAACGTCAGGGTTTTGGCGAGTTCCGTGAAACGGCCCATGCGCCGCGTCTCGATGTCCGCCGCTGGCAAAACCACTTCGTAAGCGCGCTTCAACCCCTCGGAAAGCGTTTCGGTAACCTGCATCGCGACCGGAAATCCCCAAATAATGCCCAACGGCCGGGTGGTGCGGGCGGAGGGACTTGAACCCCCACGGCTTGCGCCACCAGAACCTAAATCTGGCGTGTCTGCCAATTCCACCACGCCCGCGCGTGCGGCCGTGCGGTGGGGCACATAGCGCAGCAAGCCCGCCGCCACAAGCGGAACCTCGCCGGATCAGCCCAATCGGGCAACCAAGGTGGGCAACCAAATCGGGCGCGCCCGCATCTGGGCAAATCAAGCTGAAACCTGCACACTGGCCCCGTCCAAGCCAAGCCCCGTTTCGGAGCCAAGCCATGTCGCGCGTCGAGATCCCTCCGACCCTCCCCGTCGATGCCGCCGATCTCGCCCGGCTCGGCCAGATCGAGCGCAAGCTGCTCTGGCTCTCGTCTTGGATGGTCCACCATGCCAATCACGTCCGGCCCAATCGCGACGGGCTGAAGGTCGGCGGCCATCAGGCTTCTTGTGCCTCGGTCGCGGCGATCATGACCGCGCTCTATTTCGCCCTGCTCCGCCCCGAAGACCGGGTCGCGGTCAAGCCGCACGCAGCGCCGGTGTTCCACGCCATCAACTATCTCTATGGCCGCCTGCCGCGCGAACGGCTGACCAGCCTGCGCGCTTTCGGCGGCCTGCAGCCCTATCCGAGCCGGCTCAAGGACGGGCCCGAGGTCGATTTCTCCACCGGCTCGGTCGGGCTTGGCGTCGCGCTCACCAGCTTCACCGCCCTGATGCAGGATTACGTCGCCCAACACGGCCTCGCCCGCCCCGGCTTTCGCCCCGGCCGTCAGATCGCCATCGCCGGCGACGCCGAACTCGACGAGGGCAATATCTATGAAGCGCTGCTCGAAGGCTGGAAGCATGACGTGCGCAATGTCTGGTGGATCGTCGATTACAACCGCCAGAGCCTCGATTCGGTGGTGCCTGACCGTCTGTTCGGTCGCATCGAGGGCTTGTTTCGCGACATGGGCTGGAATGTCGTCACCCTCAAATACGGCCGCCGCCTGAATGCCGCCTTCGCCCGCCCCGGCGGCGAGGCGCTCCGGCGCTGGATCGATGATTGCCCGAACAGCCTCTATTCTGCCCTCACCTTTCAGGGTGGGGCGGCCTGGCGGCAGGCGGTGCTCGCCGATCTCGGGCGCTCGCGCGAGGTGCGCGCGCTCATCGATCCGCTGAGCGACGAAGATTTGGGCCAGTTGATGACCAATCTCGGCGGCCATGACATCGCCGCCCTGATCGAGACCCTGCACAACGTCACGCTCAGCGGCGATCAGCCGACCTGCCTCATCGCCTATACTATCAAGGGGATGGGTCTTCCCTTCGCCGGCCACAAGGACAACCATGCCGGGCTCATGACCGGCGAGCAGATGGAGGAGTTCCGCGCCCGCATGGCGATCCGGCCCGGGCACGAACTCGACCCGTTCGAGGGGCTCGACGCCGATCCCGACGACCTCCGCCGCTTCATCGCAAGCCGCCCCTTCGCTCGCCCGCTCACGCCCGAGGGCAGGCGCCTCGCCGCGCCGCATCTTTCGGTGCCGCACGCGGTGCCGCGTACCGCCCCGCTTGCCGGCCGGCGGGTTTCCACCCAGGCCGGATTCGGCGAAATTCTCGCCGAAATCGGGCGCCTTCAGGGCGACTGGGCGGAGATCGGCCGACATATCGTGACCACCAGCCCCGATGTCACGGTCTCGACCAGCCTCGGCCCCTGGGTCAACCGCCGCGGCGTCTATGACCGGCATACCCGCAATGACGTGTTCCGTGACGCCAAGCTCGCCTCCGCCCAGCGCTGGGGCATGAGCCCGGAGGGGCAACATATCGAACTCGGGATCGCTGAGCAGAATCTGTTCCTTCTGCTCGGCGCCGCCGGGCTGCAAGGCGAACTCAACGGCGCCCGGATTCTGCCGATCGGCACGGTCTATGATCCGTTCGTCAATCGCGGCCTCGATGCCTTGATTTATGCCTGTTATCAGGATGCGCGGTTTCTCCTGGTCTCGACTCCCTCCGGCCTCACGCTTGCGCCCGAAGGCGGACAGCACCAATCGATCAATACACCGCTGATCGGCATCGGCGCCGACAAGCTCGCGGCCTTCGAGCCGAGTCACGTCGATGAATTGGATATTTTGCTCCGCCATGCCTTCGCCCATATGCAAGCCCCGGACGGCTCGGCGGTCTGGCTCCGTCTTTCCACCCGCGCGCTGACGCAGCCGGCGCGCACTCTCGATCCCGCTTCGGTGATCGCCGGCGGCTATTGGGCGGTGGCGCCGGCGCCGGGGGCGCGCATCGCGCTCGCCTACCAAGGGCCGGTCGCACCCGAGGCCGAGGCCGCTTTCGCC
>JAJYXY010000293.1 GCA_021801465.1 Pseudomonadota bacterium | reverse complement strand
GGTGTTGACCAAGGCCAAAAAGCGAAGGAGCCGCTTCTGTGGCCCCATCATAACTATCTGAAATATTGAGAAAATATGGAGCGGGCGATGGGATTCGAACCCACGACCCCAACCTTGGCAAGGTTGCACTCTTCGACCGCAGCCTGGATCCGAAACCAAGCTGTCCTGATGGAATCTAACCCGCACATCAGAACGTCGTGATGGTATTTTTGTTGGTATAGGCCAGGACGAAAAGCCAAAAAGTACACGACTCTTGAATAGCTTAGACTTGATGCACGATTCCGCCCCTGGCCTTTTTGTACGCTACAGCTTCTTTTTACCGCCCATTCTTCGCCACGATCCGCTATTCAGCGACGGTTGCCTGCTCCGAACGTCCTTTACCATCCAGCGCGGCAGTAATCCTGGCACCGATCGCATCAGCCGCTTCATGAAGTGGAGAGGCCGCAAGATGGGCGTAGCGGGCGGTAGTCGCCGGTTGGGAGTGCCCCAACAGGGCGCCAATAACCGGAAGGCTCAGACCGTCGGCAGCGCCAACACTGGCATAGCTATGTCGAAGATCGTGCAGGCGCAAAGCATCGATCTTGGCGATCTTGCATACGCGCTTCCAGCTCTTTCGCAGCGAGACAATCGGTTTCCCAGGACGGTCGCCCGGGAATACGTATTCCGTCCCGGCCATTCTGGGCAGCGTGCCGATAAGTTCGGCGGCGGCTGTCGACAAGAACACGGGCTTGGCACCTGTCTTGCTGTCGGAAAGAAGCAACAACCGCCGCTCGAGATTCACGTTTTCCCAGCGTAGCGATAAAACCTCGCCAACCCGACATCCGGTGAGCAACAGGAGCCGCAGCGCCGCTATCGATGCCACCCTTGTCCCGGTCGGTGGGCGCCAGCCCCGTCTTCCCTCGGACGGTGACATCGGGACAGCATGCGCCGCCTCAGACGTGAGCGCGGCACCAAGCCGGGCCAGCTCGTCGGCAGACAGAAATCGCTCGACCTTATGTTCGGTGTATCGCTTAACCCCACGGCAGGGATTGCTTCCCTCGGGACGGAGCCTCCAGTCTTCCGCCAACGCGAACATCTTTGACAGAAGGGCGTGGACCCGGTTGGCCACGATCTCGCCCCCTCGCACAATCCGCCGACCCTGATGTTTGGTCTTTTCATCCTTTGCAGTCTTGCCGGCCGCGACCTCGCGCATCACCCGCGCCACCTCGGCGCGCTCAACCGCGCTGATGCGTAGTTTGCCCATCAGAGGGACGACATGGTTCTGAAGATTTCGGCGATCCTGGGCGATTCCAGACGGCTTTTTGTGGGGAATGGCGTACTCGTTGAGGTATCGCTGGCCGAGTTCGGCCACGGTAATCACCTCGGCTCGCTGCGTGGCCTGGCCCGTTGGCGTTTCGCCGATGGCGATCAATCCCCGCAACCGAAACGCCTCGACCCGGGCTTGCTCCGCCGTCAGATCAATCCCATGGCGCCCGATGGTTATTCGGCGATCGCGCCCCGCCTGACTATATTGCAGGACGTAGATCCGCCCACCCTTCGGCGTGACCTTGCAGCCGAAGCCAGGGAGCTCGGTGTCCCAGAGGAACACATCCCGGTCGCCCGGCTGAAGTTCGTCAACCTTCCGCTTGGTGATTTTCCCACGCATCGGTTGCCTCCGAGCTGATGACGTCGGGCGGCAGAATAGGCAAACCAAAGATTTCTAGCAAGGCGCCAGCAAGGCGGCGGGAGAAAGTGGCCGGATAAAATGGCGCGTCCTGGCGTATTCCGGGCAATGCCTGACGCCCGAATCTGTCGCATTAATTCTTTGATTTTGCGTAAATTGGCGCCAATCGGCGGGAAAAGGTATGGTGCCCAGGGGCGGAATCGAACCACCGACACTGCGATTTTCAGTCGCATGCTCTACCAACTGAGCTACCTGGGCACGGCGTTGGCGGGCGGAAGCTAATCGAAGGGACGTGCGGGATCAACCCTTTATCTTGCCGCATGCCGTAGCGGCGGTGGTGAATTCCGCGATGTAGTCGACCAGCGCATCGGAGGCCTCTCCCGCGGCGGCCGGTATGCCCTTGGCGATGGCGCGGGCGACCGCGGCATGCAGGCGCGCGGCGCGTGCGAGATCGGCGACCTCGCGGTAATGCATATACCAAAACCGCCGCGAAAGACCGTTCATCAAAGCCATGGCGCCGGCGGCAAATTCGTTCTGCCCTGCCTCGAGCAGTAGAAGGTTGAAGGCACGATCGAGGCGCATGAACGCGGTATCGTCGTTGTTCGCGGCCGCTTGCTCCATGCCATCGGCAATCTCGGCAAAACATGTGCGTTCGGCATCGCTCGCCGATTCCGCCGCCGAGCGCGCGAGCAGCCGCTCGATCTCGCGGCGAACGGCGAGCAGCCGGAGCTGTCGCGCAATGTCGATCTCGGTGACGATGATGCCTTGGCGTGGCAGAACCCGCACCAATCCTTCGCGCGCGAGACGCTGTAGCGCCTCTCTCACGGGTGTGCGGCCGAGACCGCAGCGCTCGCTGAGCGCCCCCTCGGAAACACTCGCGCCAGGCGGAAGTCGGAGCATGGCGATATCTTCCTCGAGCCGGCGATAGGCGCGTTCGGTGAGCGACACCGTTTGCTGGCCATTCGCGTCGCTTTCGCCGACCGAGAGATCCGCGCTTTGCATCGGTGGCTCAAAAGCCAAACATATGATCAAGCGAGAAACCGCCCGCGCCATCCATCAGCCCGTGATAGCCAAAGAGGCGGCAGGTGGTATCGCGGATCAGCACGTAACCGCGCGCGCCGGCGCGGGCAAGGTCGGCGGCGCTGAAAACCTCCGCCGGATAGACCAGCGCCGAGCCCGAACAGGCTATCGTGAGCCCTCGCTCCGCAATCGTCTCGCCGGCCTCATCGTGCAACAAGAGCTTGGTTTGCGAGCAGGCCCGCCACGGAGCCGAAGCGGGGTAGATGAGGCAGGTGAAACTCGTTCGCCCGCCATCGCCGAGGCGCAGAAAGAGCCGCGTCGAGAGCCCCGGCGGCTTGCCCGTGTAGGATTGCGGCTCGTCGCGATAGGTCATGATCGTGTTGAAAATATGGGCGCCAAAGCTCGACTCGGCCTCATGGCCCGAGGCGCGATCAGCATAGCGAAAGAGCGCGTGCAACCAGCCATTCCCCTCCCCGCCGGCACGAAAATCATAGACGAGTTCGCCATGCCCGCCTTCGGGGAGGTCGTTGGGCGCAAGGATGGTGTCGAGATCGATGGCGATATCGTGATCACGCGCAAGACAGCCGAGAAAA
>JAJYXY010000003.1 GCA_021801465.1 Pseudomonadota bacterium | reverse complement strand
CGCTGAAACGGGACCTCGCGATGGAGCAGGCCGAGGTTCTCCAGCCGGATGCGCATGGCGACCGGCGACACGAGGAACTGCTCAGCCAGCGGGCGGGCGATGCGGTTCAGCACGTTGTCGTCGGTCTCGGAGCAGTCGAAACGGCCGATCCGGCGCTCGACGCGAGGAACCTCGACGAAGGGATGGTGGATCGGGGTGTGGGGTTGCAGGACGCGCGGCTTGCGATCCGGGAACATGTCGTCCCATGCGGCCATGACCAGCTTGCGCGGCATCAGTAGGCACGACGCATAGAAATCCGCCTGCCACTCGACGGGCTCTTTCGCCTGACTCGAACGGCAGACAACCGAGGTCGGTGCCGGTTCGGTGAACGAGGAAAACTGCGCCGGGTCCTTGGCGAACAGGTGACGGTGCAGCCGCCAATGCCCGCCGCCCTCGTGCGCCAGCGTGAAGCGGTAACGGCCCTCCTTCGACGGGTTATCTTCCGGGTCGGGGCTCTCGTCGATGACAATGCGGCGTTCATCAAAGAACATCGCACCGAGGATGTCCGGTTCGAGACCAAGGCCGGAGCGCGGCACGCCGAGCAGCTCGTGCATATCGTCGAACTCGATGCCAAGCTTCAGGTGTTTCTCAACGATATCCTCTATCGGGACCTGACCCGTGATGACGACGCCACGAGCCTGCTCGAACTCGGCGAGCAGCGCAGCGGCGTCACGTTCGATCTGCGCCTCTTGAAGGTAGGGCACTTTCTTCGCCAACAGGTCGTCATCCTTCCATTTGCATCGGTACGCGGTGAATTAGGCGCTCACTTGTCTTTCGGCTTCTGCACCTGCCGGGCTAAGCGGGCGATCTCCTCAGCCGAAAGGCCGTTGGTGGTCCGCAGGAGTGCTGCTAACTCGACGGGGTAGCGCTTGATGATGTCGGTGATATCCGACGAGACGCGATCAGCCCGCGCCAGAAGGTCGTCGGCGTCGCACTCGATGATTTTGGCAATCGCCTTTACCTTGTCCTCTGCCGGAGGGGGGAACTCGTCTCGCTCGACCTTCGACAAATAGGTCGGGCTCACCCCGATCATTTTTGCCATCTCTCGCAAGCCCAGGTCCTTCTCCTCCCGGCCCCTCCGAATGTATGCACCGAACTTCCCCCTACTGTCGGCCATGGTCCTGCTCCTCGCTATTGTTCTGTTTAGGTGACACTATATGGATGACGCTGGGCGGTGTCAAGTGATACCTAAACGGTCTCGACGGTGCCTATGCGGCCAGCCGCAGGTCTCGGACCGCTTCAAGCGTGAGCCGGAACTCTGGCGCTGGCGCAGCGCATATAGTTCGATATGCTTTCAGGAACGGCAGCCAGTTTCGTGTGTTCCCGTTTTCACAAGCTAATTGGCGTTTCATTGCTGCACCAGGCGCGCGACGGCGAGCAGCCGCGCCAGTGTGCCGGCATCGGCCTGGCCGGTGATCGCCTCGGGCCGCCAATGGCGTTGAAAGGCACGCAAGACCGTCGCCAGGGCGGGATCCAGGGCACCTTCTGGCGCAACCCGGTAGCCGATTTCATCGAGGGCCGCGCGCACGTCGCGGAGGCTCGCGGCATCACGCACGGCGCCGCCGGTGCCGAGATCAGGCACGCCGTCCGGCCAAAGCCCGACGCCGTTCCGCGCCAAGCCCTCCCAGTCGAATTTCTCGCCCGGGTCGCGTTTGCGTTCGGGCGCGATGTCGGAATGGCCGACGATGTTGCGCGCCGGAATCGGATGGCGCGAGATGATATCGAGGCAAAGATCGCAAACCACGGCGAGCTGCAAAACCGGATAAGGCGGGTAGGACCCCTCATGCCCGGGATTGACGATCTCGATACCGATCGAACGCGCGTTGATATCGCTCGCCCCCCGCCAATAGGAGACCCCGGCGTGCCAGGCGCGCCGCGTCTCGGGCACCATGCGCCAGATCAAGCCGTCTTCGGCGACGACATAATGCGCGGAGACCTCCGCCGCGGGGTCAGCAAGCCGCGCCAAAGCCGCCGCCGCCGTCGGCATCCCGGTATAGTGCAGCACGATCATGTCGATCGGGGTCGCATCCGGGCGGGCGTCGTGGTTGGGGCTCGGGCGATCCTCGATCGCGAGCGTCACAGGCCGCGCTCGCGTTTGATGCGATCCCAGGCGGCATTGATGCGGCTTGCTTTTTCGCTCGCCCGGGCGATGAATTCCGGGGGCACGCCGCGTGCGGCGAGGCTATCCGGGTGGTTTTCGCGCATCAGGCGGCGCCAGGTGAGGTGGATCTCCTCATCGCTGGCATCGGCGGTGACACCGAGGATGGCATAGGGGCTCTCCTCCTGCTCGCGGCCGGGCGCCGTGTGGCTGCGGCCGGGGCGGATCCCGCTCGCGAGTTCCCAGGCGCTGCGGCCAAGCCCAAAGCCTTGGTGGACACGGGCGAGAAACTCGGTCTCCGCCATGTTGATCGGGCGGTCGGCGCGGGCAATAGCAAAGAGGGCGACGAGAACATCTTCAAGGACGCCGCGATGATTGGCGAAGCTTTCGCCGAGTTGATCGGCATAGGGTTCGAACCCTTCGGGGCTGTCGCGCGCCTGGTCGAAGAGACGGCCGATATCGCGGACCGATTCTGGCGGGATGCGGAAATGCTGGCGAAACGCGTCGATCTCGGCGCGCACCACCGGGCCATCGCATTTCGCGAGCTTCGCCGAAAGCACGACGACGGCAATCGCGAAAAGCTGCTCACGGCGGCCGAGCAGGGCGGCGATCCGCGCCGGGTTGAGCGGGTTGAAGCCGTTTCCGAGGCCACGCACGCTGCCCATGCCGGCGCCGATCGCGCCCGTATCGGCGGCATGGCCGAGGGCTGCGCCGATCACCGCGCCGAACGGGCCGCCGACGGCGAACCCGGCGACCCCGCCGATGATTTTGCCCCAATATCCCATGTCTTCGCCCCATAGCATGGCGGCGGCGGGCCGCGCAAAAAGCCGCGATGGTGGACAAGCGCACGCGGTTGTGAAGGAAAAACCCCGTATCCCGTCCGCTGCGGGCCGGTTTGGCCATGCTGCAGCCCCATGCGAGGGTTGCCTCGGCCGCGTGAAGCCCCTAGCCTTCCGGAGCCCTCGTCGCGCGGCGGTTCCTCGTTGCGCGCCAGTCTTTCGCTACAGCAAACTTTCGCTCCAACAAAAACAGGGAATTTCGCATGTTCAAGGGTTTTCGTCTCACCACGCTAGCCGCCACCGGTGTCCTCGCGCTCGCGGGATGCAGTGGGTTTGGCTCGAGCGTGTCCGACAAGCCGGCGGTCAGCGATGAACAGAGCCTGATCAACAACGCGACCCATACCGTGGGCGCGATGAAAGTCGCGGCGACGTCGAAGGTGCCGACGTTGTTGCAGAAGGCCAAGGCGGTGGTCATCTTCCCAGACATGATCAAGGGCGGGATCGGCATTGGCGCCTCTCACGGCAAGGGCGTTCTGCTTGCGAAGACGTCTGGCGGATGGAGCGAGCCGGCGTTTTATGATTCCACCTCGATCTCGCTCGGCCTGCAGATCGGCGCCGAGGAAAGCTCGGTCGTGATGTTCGTCATGACCCAGAAAGCCCTCGATGCAATGCTCCAGACCAGTACCTTTACCCTCAAAGCGCAGGGCGGCCTCTCGCTCGCCGATCTGAACACGGCAACGCAGGAGCAAATCACCGGTGCCGATGTCGTTGTGTGGTCGCGCTCGGAGGGCGCGTTCGGCGGGCTGGCGTTGGCCGGCTCTGACGTGTCGCAAGCGACCGACTACGACAAGGCCTATTACGGCCAGGCGGTGACGGCGCGCGATATCATCGCCGGCAAGGTCAATAACGACAAGGCCAGTGCGCTGATCAAGTCGCTTGGCAGCTAAGCCCGCAGGGGTGGATCAGGCGGCGAGCCGCTTTCACGCAAGAAGGCGGCGCCCGCTTTGTCACCAACGAGGCGATTGTCACGAACGAAGCAATTGTCACAAACGAAGCACTGGGCGCGTTGCGAAAATCCGGGTGAGCGATTACTTCTCGGGTCAGAGCAAAGTGAGCGAGAGCTATGCGCGTAGTCATCGATCATCGGCTGGGCGGCGCGGTTGCGGCGCCGGGCCCGCGCCATCCCGAGAAAGCCCACCGGCCGGATAACCCGATCGCGCGCAAACCCGCCTGGATCCGGGTCAAGGCGCCGACCCATCCGGTCTATCACGAAACCCGTGCGCTGCTCGCCGAAAACCGCCTGCATACGGTCTGCGAGGAGGCGGCCTGCCCGAATATCGGCGAATGCTGGTCGGTCCGCCATGCGACCATGATGATCATGGGCGATACCTGCACCCGCGCCTGTGGTTTTTGCAATGTCCGCACCGGCCAGCCGGCGCCGCTCGATGGCGATGAGCCGGCGCGGGTTGCGGACGCGATCGCGCGGCTCGGTCTGCGTCATGTCGTCATCACCTCGGTCGATCGTGACGATCTCGCCGACGGCGGTGCCGCGCATTTCGCCGCCGTCATCGAGGCCGTTCGCGCCCGCGCCGCCGGCACCACGATCGAGGTGCTGACCCCCGATTTCCTGCGCAAGGGCGAGGCCTGGCGGCAGGTGGCGCGAGCGCGCCCCGACGTCTTCAACCATAATCTCGAAACTGTGCCGCGGCTCTACCCCGCGATCCGCCCCGGGGCGCGCTATTACCAGTCGCTCCGCCTGCTCGACCAGGTGAAGGCGCATGATCCGGCGATATTCACCAAATCCGGCCTGATGCTGGGCTTGGGCGAAAGCCGCGCCGAGGTGATGCAGGTGATGGATGATCTGCGCATCGCCGGGGTCGATTTCCTCACTCTCGGCCAATATCTGCAGCCGACCGTCAAGCATGCCGCCGTCGATCGTTTCGTGCCGCCCGAGGAATTCGCCGAATACGCGGCGCTCGCCCGCGCCCGCGGTTTCGCGATGGTCGCCGCCTCGCCGCTGACACGGAGTTCCTATCACGCCGACGCCGATTTTGCCGCCCTCCGCGCCGCGCGCGTCGCAGGCGGCGCGGGTTAGCGATGCCGACCCATGCCGAACGCCGGGTGGTCGGCTATCGGCCGGAGCAGCTTTTCGACCTCGTCGCCGATATCGGCAAATATCCCGAATTCCTGCCCTGGTGCGTCGCCGCCCGGGTGCGCGCGCAGAACGACGGCGAGGTGGTCGCCGATCTCACCATCGGCTTCGGTCCGTTTCGCGAAAGTTTTACCAGCCGCGTCACGCTCGAGCGGCCGCGCCTCATTCGCGTGCGCTATGAAAACGGTCCCTTCCGCTATCTCAACAACCAATGGCGCTTCACACCCGACCCCAGAGGGACGCATGTCGATTTCTTCGTCGATTTCGAGTTTCGCTCGCGCATTCTACAAGCCGCGATCGGTGTCGTGTTCAACGAGGCAGTGCGGCGCATGGTGAACGCGTTTTTGAAGCGCGCCGGCGAAGTCTATGGCCCGCCCGAGCGGCAAAATGCCACGTCGCCGCTTGTCACCGCGGCGAAACCCTGATGGCGCTCGCCCCCCCGCTCCCCGATCCGGCTTTGCCGCCGGTTAGGGTGAACCTGTTTTCAGACACCCAATCGCGCCCGACCGCCGCGATGCGGGCTGTGATGGCGGCGGCCGAGGTTGGGGATGAGCAGCGCGGCGAGGACCCGACGATCAACGCCCTTTGCGCCCGCATGGCGACGCTTCTGGGCAAGGAATCGGCGATGTTCCTGCCCTCGGGCACGATGTGCAACGAGATCGCCATTCTCACCCATTGCCGCCCCGGTGACGAAATTCTCGCCCACGAAATGTCCCATATCGCGACCAGCGAGGGCGGCGCGCCCTGGGCGCTTGCCGGGGCGCGGGTTGTCGGCCTTCCCGGCGCGCGCGGGATGTTCGATGCCGCGACGCTGGAAGCGGCGCTGACGCCACCCGGCTATCGCTATGCCGCGCCGCAGACCCTGCTCGCCGTCGAACAGACCGCGAATTTCGGCGGCGGCAGTATTTGGCCGCGGGAAGAGCTTGAGGCAGTCGCCGCGCTTGCCCATCGCCACGGCTTGAAAACCCACATGGACGGGGCGCGGCTTTTGAACGCGGTGGTGGCGAGCGGCATTGCGGCCGCCGACATGGCGGCGCCGTTCGACAGCGTCTGGCTCGATTTCACCAAAGGGCTCGGCGCGCCGATCGGGGCGGTCCTCGCCGGCGATGCCGCCTTCATCGATGCCGCCTGGCGCTGGAAGCAACGCCTTGGCGGCGCCTTCCGCCAGGGCGGAATTGCCGCCGCTGGCTGCCTTTACGCGCTCGACCACCATGTCGCGCGGCTCGCCGAGGACCACGCCAATGCCGCCCACCTGGCAGCGGGCCTGGCTGCGATCCCGGGATTGGCGGTCGAGCAGCCGGAGACCAATCTGGTGTTTTTCGAACTCACCAACGGTCTTCCGATCGAGACGCTCGCGGCGCGGCTCCGCGCCCGCGGCGTCCTCATCAGCGTCTTCGGGCGCGGGCGCGGGCGGGCCGGGCTGCATCTCGACATCACACGCGCGGACGTCGAATTTGCGCTCGAATCATTTCATATAGCAGTTGGGAACGGCTAAGGGCTTGACCGCAGGCGGGCGGAATGATTAGCGATTGCGGGCCGGCGTATGGTGCCGGGCAACAGAGTCGTCGCGAGCGACACCAAGGAGAATAAGTATGAAGCGTTTCATGGTTGCGTTGTCTGCCGTCCTGCTTCTCGCTGGGCCGGCCTTCGCGCAGGCTGATCTCAAGGCCCAGGGCGACCAGCCGAAGACCGAAGAGAAGGCGCAGAATGAGCATCATCATCACAAGATGAAGAAAACGGCGCACAAGAAGGCGATGAAGAAAGCGGCTCCGGCGGCCAGCGCCGCGCCGGCGCCGGCCGCGGGCGGTGCGACGCAGAACTAATCGCAGCCCATCCCGGCGACCAGCCCGGCTATCGCCGCAACGTCACGGTGTGAGACCGGGGGATATTTTCCCCCGGTTTTCTTTTTTCTGCCTTTGATCAACGCGACGCGCGATGTCAGACGGCGAAATCTTGCAGCAGGGCTAATGCCTCCCTCGTCGCGGCCGCGCGAATTTCATCGCGGCTGCCGAGGAATTGTCGCGCAAAAGCGCGCACGTCACCCGCCCGCGCAAGGCCGAACCAGACCAAGCCCACCGGCTTTTCCGCGCTCCCCCCGCCCGGCCCGGCAATCCCGGTGATCGCGAGCGCGATCTCGGCCGCGGCGTGGGCCAAGGCCCCCACCGCCATCGCCCGCGCAACCGCCTCGCTCACCGCGCCCTGGGCCGCGATCAGCAGCGCCGGCACGCCGAGCAATTCCGTTTTCGCTTCGTTAGCGTAGGTGACGAAGCCGCGCTCGAACACGTCGCTCGCGCCTGGGATCGCAGTCAGAAGGCCGGCAACCAGGCCGCCGGTGCAGCTCTCGGCGGTGGTCAAACGCAATCTCTTGCCACGCAGTCGGGCGAGCAGCGCCTCGGCCGCGCGATATTCGTCCGGATCTGGGATCATCGCCATCCTCCTCCCATCAGCCCGAGCCACAAAATTAGCGCCGCGCCGACCCCGGCGACGATATCATCGCCCATCACGCCGAGCGCGTCATGCCGGCGGTCACACCATCCGATCGGCCCAGGCTTTGTGATATCGAGCAGCCGAAACAGCGCGAAGCCGCAGGCGATCGGCCAGAAAGCAGGGCGCGCGAGGGGGGCGAGCGCTAACCATTGCCCGGCGATCTCGTCGATCACCACCCAGCCGGGATCACGGCCGGCCTCGCCGCTCGCCGCAACCGCCCAGACGCCGCTGAGCGCGGCAACGAGCGCCGCCCAGAGCAGCAGGTGATGGCCGAGCGCCAAAAATGGGGCCGCGGCGAGGGCCGCGAGCAGGCTCGCGAAACTGCCGGGCGCCAGCGGCAGAAATCCCGCCCCAAAGCCGCTGGCGATGGCGCGCGCGACACCGGTTTTCATGGCACGAGCGGGTCTGCCGCCGGTTCGCCGCGCTTGGCGTGATAGATCGCGATATTTTCGATCACCCGCTCGACGTAATTGCGCGTCTCGCCAAAGGGAATACGCTCGATCCAGTCGATCATTACCGTGTCCGATTTCTCCGCGCGCGGATCGCCATTGGTGGCGAGCCAGCTCGCAACATTGCCCGGCCCACCATTATAGGCGGCAAGGGCGAGCGGCAGGGCGCCATCGTAGTGTGCGAGCAAGGATGCGAGATAGGCACTGCCGAGGCGGATATTGAGCCCCGGATCGGCGGTGAGGGTCACCGGCGCGAGGCCCGCGAGGCCAAGCTTGTGCGCGACCTGCCGCGCCGTATTCGGCAAAAGCTGCATCAGCCCGAGCGCCCCGGAGCCGCTGATCGCGCTCGCATCGAAGCTGCTCTCTTGGCGGATCAAGCCGAGCACCACCGCCGGCGATGGGACTGGCGCCCGCGGTGGATCGGCCGCGAGCGGCCAGCCGGCGCGTGGCAGCATCGCGCCATCGCGGCCAGTGAGCCGGGCGATCATCACCGCCTGATCGGGAAGACCGAGGGCGAGGCTCATACGGGCGATGACGGTGCGGGCTGGCGGTTCGGGAAGCTCGCGCGCGAGCCTGATGAGAAAGGGCCGCGCGCGATTGGGTGCCCCCCAGGCGACGAGGTCGCTCGCCGCGCGGGCGAGTTCGTGCCGGGTGATTTCCGCCGCCGCCGCTGGGCTGGCGATGGGGTCGTCAAGGCCACGCAGGCGCGCCGCCAGCGCGCCCGCCGAGGCGCCATTGGCGCGCGCCGCAAGCTGGCCATAGAAGGTCACCGGCCAGCGTGCCGCCTCAGCGTATTCGGCGCGTGCCCGCGCCCCATCGCCGCGCGCCGCCGCGACCCGCGCCAGCCAATAATGGGCGCGCGCTTGTGTGATCACCGCCGGTGAGAGCGCTGCCAGCGCCAGGAAATGCGGCTCGGCGCGGGCGGGGTCGTGAAGGGATTCGAGCGCGATGAAGCCGGCGAGGAACCTGCCCTCGACGCGCGCCTCTGGCGAAGCCGCGGCCGAGGCGGTCGGATCGGCAAATCCGTCCGCGACCACAGCATAGGCGAGGGCGGCGTCGCCGGTCGCGAGGATTTGTCGCGCGAGGGCTTCGCGCTCGGCGAGGAAAGCGCCGGCACGATCCCCGGCGGCACGCATCGCGGCATCGCCATCGGTGCGCCAGAGCGTGGCGGCATCGGGAAGTCGGCCTTGGCGCTTGAGCCAGCGCGCGTTTTCGAAAAAGACCAGCGGCCAGACTTTGACCGGCGCCGGCAAGGCGGCGAGGAGATCGCTCGCCTCTGGCCGGTCGGTGCGGAGCGCGAGCACCGCACGTGCCGCGCTTTGCTGCTCGGCGGTCATTTCTGGCAAGGCACGCGCTGCCGCCGCGGCATCGCGGGGCAGGAGGCGGCTGAAACGCTGCCAGGTGGCGGCAGGCGTCAGGGCACGCGGCCAGCGCCGGGCGAGGATGGTCTCGGCGGCCGGGTCGTCGATCCCACCGCTCCAGGCAAGGCCTGCGGCGCGCGAAGCCGCCGCTTCATCGCCAAGCGCTGCCGCAGCATTGGCGCAACGGAGCCAGGCTTCCGCCAAAACCGGTGGCGCGCGCCGGCAAAACGCCGCCGCTGCCCTATCATCGGCGAGCGCGATCAAAGCCTCGTCCCGCCGGCGGGCGAGCTGATCCTGCTGCGGCCAGCCGGGATTTGCCGCGATGAAATCGGCGATCTCGTCGGCGCGCGCGGCGCCTGGGGCGAGCAGGCGGTAATAGGTGACGAGCTTTGCCGCCAGCGTGTCGGCCATCCCCGCCGCGATCGCTGCCGCCCCGGGCCAGTCATCGCGGCGGATCGCCGCCACTACCTCGCCGCCGGCGAGGGCGGGCGGTGCGGGCTGGGCGCAAAGCGGTGCGGCGGAGGCCCCAAGGAGGGCGAGAGCCAGGCGAAGAACGTCGGGAATGCGAAACATGCACTCCTATAGCGCGCTCTGCCCTTGCCGCGTATCCCCCGCGGGTCGTAGATAACAACCGGAGTTTGCCGCTTTTCGCGAGGGAGATCACGATGTTCAAGGGCTCACTGGTCGCGCTGATCACCCCGATGCGCGCCGATGGTACGATGGATGAGGCCGCGCTCGCACGTTTCGTCGACTGGCAGATAACCGAGGGGACGGACGGGCTGGTCCCGGTCGGGACCACCGGCGAATCCCCGACCTTGAGCCATGCCGAGCACAAACGTGTGGTCGAGATCGTGCTCGAGGTCGCCAAGAGACGGGTACCGGTGATCGCCGGTGCTGGCTCAAACAGCACCGAGGAAGCGATCGATCTCGCGCGCCACGCCAAATCCGCCGGCGCCGATGGCGCGCTGGTGGTCACGCCCTATTACAACAAGCCAACTCAGGAAGGGCTTTATCTGCATTTCAAGGCGATCGCCGATGCCGTCGATCTGCCGATCATCATCTACAACATCCCGCCGCGTAGCGTCGTCGATATGAGTGTCGAGACGATGGCGCGGCTGGCGAAACATCCGAATATCGTCGGCGTCAAGGACGCGACTGCCAATCTCGCCCGCCCACTCCACACCCGCGCCGCCTGCGGCGCGGATTTCTGCCAGCTTTCCGGCGAAGATCACACCGCGCTCGCCTTTCTTGCCGCCGGCGGCCATGGCTGCATCAGCGTCACCGGCAATGTCGCGCCGAAACTCTGCGCGACTATGCAGCGTGCGTGGGCGGAAGGGCGCATCCATGAGGCGATGGCGATCCAGGATCAGCTTTTGCCGCTGCATGATGCCATGTTCGCCGAGACCAGCCCGGGCCCGGTGAAATTCGCGGCCTCCCTGCTCGGCTTCTCGGCCGCTCATTGCCGCCTGCCACTGGCGCCAGTCGGGGAAGCGACGGCTAACCGCGTGCGTGCCGCGATGGCCAGGCTTGGCCTGACCGCCTGATCGACGCGGCGGGAACGCAGCCATGGCGGGCAAGGGCGAAAAAGGCCCGCGCATGATCACCACCGGGATTGCGGCGCAAAACCGCAAGGCGCGGTTCGATTACACCATTCGGCGGACGGTCGAGGCCGGCCTCGTGCTCAAGGGGCCGGAGGTAAAATCGCTCCGTCTCGGCCGCGCGACCCTGACCGAAGCCTGGGCCGGTGAGCGCGAGGGCGAGATCTACCTCTTCAACGCGTACATCCCCGAATATCAAGGCGGCGTGCTGTCGCGTTTCGAGCCGCGCGCGCCGCGCAAGCTTCTGCTCAAGCGCAAGGAAATCCGCGAACTGGCGGGTGCCGTCTCGCGCGAGGGCGTGACCTTGGTGCCTTTGCAAATCCATTTCAACGAGCGCGGGCGGGCGAAATTGCTGCTCGGGCTTGGCGAGGGGCGAAAAAAAGCCGACAAGCGCGCCGCCATCGCCGCGCGCGATTGGCAGCGGGACAAGGCGCGGCTGATGCGCGCGCGCGGCTGAGCGACGGAGTGGGGAGGAAAGCATGGCACGCGCCTATCGCATCGCGGTGATTCCGGGAGACGGCATCGGCAAGGAAACCGTGCCCGAAGGATTACGCGTTTTGGAGGCGGCGTCGCGCCGCTTCGGCTTTTCGCTCGCCTTCGAGCACTATGATTGGTCATGCGAGACCTATCAGCGCACCGGCGCGATGATGCCTGCCGACGGGATGGAGCGTCTTTCCCCCGCCGACGCGATTTTTCTCGGCGCCGTCGGCTGGCCCGGGGTGCCCGATCATGTCTCGCTCTGGGGGCTTCTGATCCCGCTTCGGCGCGGCTTTGATCAATATGTCAATCTTCGCCCTTGCCGCTTACTTCCGGGCACACGTTCGCCGCTCGCCGGGCGGGAGCCTGCGGAGATCGATTTCATCGTCGTGCGCGAAAACACCGAGGGCGAATATTCCGATATCGGCGGCCGCGCCTTTGTTGGAACCGAGCGCGAATTCGCGACCCAGCAAAGCATCTTCACCCGCCATGGCGTCGATCGCGTGCTCCGCCACGCCTTCGCGCTGGCGCGCGCGCGGCCACGCAAGCATCTGACCTCGGCGACCAAATCGAACGGCATCACCGTCACCATGCCCTATTGGGACGAGCGATTCGCCCTGATGGCGAAGGAATATCCGGATGTGACCACGGCGCAGTTTCATATCGACATTCTCTGCGCCCATTTCGTCCAGCACCCGGATTGGTTCGACGTCGTCGTCGGCTCGAATCTGTTCGGTGATATCCTGAGCGATCTCGGCCCCGCCGTCGCTGGCTCGATCGGCATCGCGCCGTCGGCCAATATCAACCCCGAGCGCCGCTACCCCTCGATGTTCGAGCCGGTGCATGGCTCGGCACCCGATATCGCGGGGCAGGGCATCTGCAACCCGATCGGCCAGATCTGGTCGGCGGCCATGATGCTCGATCATCTCGGCGAGCGCGAAGCGGCGCGGGCGATCGAGGCCGCGATCGCCGATCTCCTGGCCGGCGCCGGCCCGCGCACCCGAGATCTCGGCGGCACCGCGAGCACCGAGGCAGTCGGCCGGGCGCTCGCGGCACAGATTGTCAACGGCTAGAAAACAATGATGACGAGAAGCGAAATGACCGATTGGGATCGTGACGCGGCGCTGACCACGGCGCGGATCCTGCTTGAGATCGGCGCGGTGAATTTCCGCCCCGATGAGCCCTATACCCTCACCTCGGGCTGGAAATCGCCAGTTTATATCGACTGCCGGCGGATCATTTTCTTCCCCCGCGCGCGCGCCAAGATCTGTTCGCTCGCCGTGGAAAAAATCGGCCGCCATGTTGGCTATGAGAGCATCGACGCGGTTGTCGGCGGTGAGACGGCGGGGATCCCGTTTGCCGCCTGGATCGCCGATCGCATGCTCGCGCCGATGGCCTATATCCGTAAAAAACCGAAAGGATTTGGCCGCAACGCCCTGATCGAGGGGGACGTGCCGGAGGGTAGACGCACGCTGCTCGTCGAAGACCTGACCACCGACGGTCAGTCGAAGATCCAGTTTGCGCGTGCCCTCCGCGAAGCGGGCGCGATCATCGAGCATGCCTTCGTCGTGTTTTTCTACGGCGTCTTTCCCGGCAGCTTGCAGACGCTCGCCGGCATGGGGATCTCGCTCCACCATCTCGCTACCTGGTGGGATGTTCTCGATGCCTCGCGCGAGAGGGGGAATTTTTCCGATGCTGCTCTCGCCGCTGTGCGCCGGTTTCTCGAGGATCCGGTCGCTTGGTCGGCGGCGCATGGCGGCGTCGCCACTGCTGAGGAAGCCGCCCGCCACAAAGCGGGCAAAGCCTGACCGGGCGCGGCCGGCCGCTGTTGTCGCCAAGCCAACGCCTCTTGCCGCGCCCCCCCTTTCTCTGCCAGCATGGGGAAAAATTGGAGGAAATCCCATGCTGGAGGGGCGGGAATGGATGGCGGCGCGGCGTCTTGCGCCCTTGATTGCGGCGGCGTCGGGGCGGATAGATACCGCCCGCGAATTACCCGAGGATCTCGTCGATGCCCTGCACGAAGCAGGGTTATTTCGTCTTTTGCTGCCGAAATCTCTCGGTGGCGCGGCGTTGGCGCCGGCCGATTTCGTGCGGGTCATCGAGACCCTCGCCTCAGCCGACGCGGCGAGCGCATGGTGCGTCTGTCAGACCGCCGGTTGCTCGCTCTCGGCCGGCTATCTCGCGCCAGACGCGGCGCGAGAAGTGTTCGGTGCGCCGCGCGCCGTTCTTGCCTGGGGCGCTGGCGCTGTCGGGAAAGCGGAGAAGGTCGCCGGCGGCTACCGCGTCAATGGCAAATGGGGTTTCGCCAGCGGCAGCCGGCACGCTACCTGGCTCGGCGGGCATTGCCGCGTGGTTCTCGCGGATGGCGGCTTTGCCCGTGACGAATCCGGCGCCCTCATCGAGCGCACCATGCTATTCCCGCGCGAATATGCCGAAATCGAGGATAATTGGCAGGTCATCGGCCTGCGCGGCACCGGAAGCGATAGCTACGCGGTCAGTGATCTCTTCGTCCCCGACCATCTCACCCTCTCGCGCGATATCAATGCCGAGATCCATGATCCGGCGCCGCTTTATCGCTTCAACACCAACCACATCTATGCGTGCGGCTTTGCCTCCGTCGCACTCGGCCTTGCGGGCGCGATGATGGCCGATTTCATCGCGCTCGCGGCCAAGAAGACCCCGCGAGAGACCCAGGGGCGGCTCGCCGAAAGTGCGAGCGTCCAGGGCGAGACCGGCCGCCTTCACGCCCGCCTCGAGGCCGCCCGCAGCTTCATCGCGCGCAGCCTGGAGGAAGGGATGGAGGAAATTCTCGCCAATGGCTCCCTTTCCCTCGATCGCCGCATGACCATCCGCGCCGCCGCCTCGCACGCGCTCGCGGAAGCGCGCGAAATCACCGTCGCCCTCTATCACGCCGCCGGGGTGAACGCGATTTTTAATGGCTCGCCCTTCGAGCGGCGGTTTCGCGACAGTTTCGCCGTCTCCCAGCAGGTGCAGGCGCGGAGCAACCATTTCGAGACCGTCGGCCGCCATCTTCTCGGCCTGCCGCCCGATCTCACTTTTGCCTGAACGGCGCCTATCGGTGTTCGGGAAACAGCGAAAGTAGCCCGCCCTCGCTCGCGGCACAGCGCCCGCGCTCGGTGATGAAGCCGCTCACCAGCCGCGCGGGGGTGACATCGAAAGCGGGGTTGGCTGCCGGCGTCTCCTTGGGGCACAGGCGCACCGTCGCGACGCTGCCATCGAGGGCGCGGCCGGTGACCATCGTCACCTCGCTCGCCGCGCGTTCCTCGATCGGGATTTCCGCGATCCCGTCGCGGATCGCCCAGTCGATGGTGCTTGAGGGGACGGCGACCCAGAACGGCACCCCGGCATCCTGCGCCGCCAGTGCCTTGAGGTAGGTGCCGATCTTGTTGGCGACGTCGCCCGCGCGCGTCACCCGGTCGGTGCCGACGATCACCATATCCACTTTGCCACGCTGCATCAGATGGCCGCCGGCATTATCGGTGATCAATGTGTGGGGAACGCCGTGTTTGCCGAGTTCCCAGGCGGTCAGCGCCGCCCCTTGGTTGCGCGGCCTCGTCTCATCGACATAGACATGGACATCGATGCCATTGTCGTGCGCCATGTAGATCGGTGCGAGCGCCGTGCCCCAATCGACGGTTGCGAGCCAGCCGGCATTGCAATGCGTCAGGATATTGACCCGGCGGCCGCCAGCGGCGTGCGCGATGAGTTCGAGCCCCGCTTGGCCGATCGCCGCGTTCTGCGCGATATCTTCCGCAGCGATGCGCCCCGCTTCGGCATAAGCGGCCGCAACCCGGCGCTCGGGCGGCAGATGGCGTAGCCGCACCAGCATGCGCTCGATCGCCCAGGCGAGATTGACCGCAGTCGGCCGCGTCGCCCGCAGGATTTCCGCCCCGCGCTCCAGCGTCGCTGTCGCCGGATCGGCGCGGAGGCCGAGACAAAGCGCATAAGCCGCCGCGGCACCGATCAGCGGGGCGCCACGCACGAGCATGCTGCGGATTGCGTGCGCCGCCTCCTCGAGCGTCGTCAGGCGGAGAATCTCGAACGACCACGGAAGCTTGGTCTGGTCGATGATGCGCACCGACCAGCCATCCTGATCGAGCCAGATTGAGCGATAAGGCGTGCCGTCGATTTTCATGATACTCCATCGCTCCGCCGCATGACAGGATGCCCTCGGCGGCAAGGCGCGAAGCGCGCGTCCGCGCCCCCACCCGCCGGACGGCGAAATCAACCCTATTCGGCGAGAGGGATGGCGGCAAGATGGGCTCGCCGCTCGCGGCGCGACGGAGGTGAATAGGGCGGCGGCTGCAGCCTAAATCAAAGGATCGCCACGCGGCCGTCGGCAAGCGAACCCTCATTCTTTCTGCCGGCTGGCATCACCCAGTCTCGTCACGCAAGCGATAGCCAATCCCTGGCTCGTTGACCAGAAGCCGCTCGGCGCCTTCGCCCAGTTTCCGCCGCAACTGCCAGACCGAGACCCGGAGATAGGCGATGTCCTCGGCATGCGCCGGCCCCCAGAGCGTCGTCAGAATCTGGCGATGCGTGAGGACGCGGCCGTGATGGCGGGCGAGCAAGGCAAGCAGCGCGAACTCTCGGGGCGTGAGCGCGATCGCGGCGCCGTCGCGCCGCACTTCGTGGCGGGCGAGATCGATCTCGATCGCGCCGGCGCGGATGATCTCCGTCGTTTCCACGAGGTGCGTCACGCGTCGCAGCGCCGCCCGGGTGCGGGCCAGCAATTCGCCGAGCGCGAAGGGTTTTTCGACGTAATCGTCGGCGCCATTGTCGAGGGCGGCGATCTTTTCGGCCTCGCGCTCGCGCGCCGACAACACGATCACCGGCACGTCGCTGAAGCCGCGCAGGCGCCGCAACACCTCTTGCCCGTCGAGATCAGGCAGTCCGAGATCGAGCAGCACGAGATCAGGCGCCTGGCCCGCGATCAGCCGCAGCCCCTCCGCCGCGGTCTCCGCCGCGATCACGGCGAAGCCCGCCGCTTCCAACGCCGGGCGCAGGAAGCGATGGATTTGCGGCTCGTCGTCGATAACCAGAATACGACCGCCGCTGCTCATGCTGTCCCGCTCATGGGGCGGCGGCCGGGAGGTGGAGGGTGATGACGGTGCCGGGAAAGCCGAGCGGCGGCGCATCGGGGCGCGGGCTTGCCGCCTCGATCCGCCCGCCCATGGCGATCGTGAAGCCGCGGGCGATGGCAAGCCCGAGCCCGGTGCCCGGCGCCACCCGATCGCCACGCCCGGCGCGATAGAAACTGTCGAACACATGCGGCAAATCTTCGCCAGCAATACCAATACCTTCATCGCTGACGCTGATCGCGACCTCAGCCCCTTCGCGCCGCGCCGTGACCGAAACAGTGCCGTTCGCCGGCGAATATTTCAGCGCGTTGTCGAGCAGATTGACCAGGACCTGCTCCAGCAACAGCGGATCGGCGCGCACCGGGGGGATGTCGGGCGGGATATTGACCAGGATCAAAAGCCCGTTCTCTTGCCGCGCGATCGCCGCTTCGACCACTTCGGGGAGTTCGGTCGGCGCAAGACGCGGCACGATCTCGCCGCTCTCGAGGCGAGTCATATCGGTGATATTGGCGAGAAAACGGTGCATGCGGGCGGTATCGTGCTCGATGCTGCTCAGGAGATCGCCGCGGGTCTCCGGCGTGAGCTGCGCCCAGGCGGTGCGCAGCGTCTCGGCGGCGCCGCGGATGGCGGTGAGCGGCGTGCGGAGATCGTGCGAGAGTGAGGAAAGCAGCGCCGTCCGCAGCCGCTGGGTTTCGGACTGGGCGGCGCTTTGCGCGGCCTCGCGGGCCAGGCGCAGACGCTCCAGCGTAACCGCGGCGCGATCGGCCAGCGCATCGAGCGCCTGGTGTTCGGGCTCGGTCAGCGGCGCGCGGACGCTGACGCCGAGCACGCCGAGCGTCCCTTGCGGCGTTGCAAGCGGCAGGAAGCGCCAGGCGGCCGACGGCATGGTCGCGGTGCCGGCGCCGGCCGGCTCGCCCTTTTCCACGCTCCACCGGGCCGCCGCCAGGGCGGCTTCATCAAGTTCGACCACGCTTTCTGGCGTTGCCGAGGCTTGCGCGCCGATGACGAGATCGTCCCCGACCTTGATCAGCACCGCCGCCAGGGCGGTGATCCCGGCGCCTTGCTTGGCGAGTTCGGCGAGCAATTCGGGCTCGGTTCGCGCCGCCCCGAGCGCGCGGCTGAAGCCGGCGATGCGGCGGAGACTCTCGATCCGCGCCTGTGCCGTTCGCGCTTCACTGCGCACCCGGCTCGCCATCGCGCCGGTGATCACGGCGACGCCGAGAAAGACGAAGATCGCGATGACGTCCTTGGTGTCGCTGATGGTGAGGACATAAAGCGGCGGGATGAAGAAAAAATTCCACGAGAGAAAACCGAGCACGGCGGCAAACAGGGCGACGCGCAAACCATGGAGGCTGGCCGCGACGACGACGGCGGCGAGAAACAGCATCCCCATCGCCTCTTCCGGGATGGTGCGCACCACTTCGCCGATCACGGTGACGAGCGCGACCAGCGCCGCGCTGGCGAGCCAGGGCCAGACGCCTAGCGGCGGGCGCGGCCGGCGGACGGGCTTCGCTGTGCCGATCGGGCGCGGCGTGATATGGACGGCGAAGGCGTCCGCCCGCCGCGCCAGCGCCTCCGCGAGCCCGCGCCGGGCGAACCGCCGCCACCATCCGGGGCGGCCGCGGCCGAGCACGATTTGCGTGACATTGCGCCGCTCGGCTTCCGCGAGTGTCTGGCGAAAAATATCGCCGCCGGTCAGCGTTTCGGTTTCGGCGCCGAGCTGGATCGCGAGCGAAAACGCGGCGCTGAGATCGACGATTTTGCCCGGCTGCTCGACATGCACGGCAAGCCACGGCGCCCGCAGCGCTGCCGCCAATCGCGCCGCGTGCCGCACCACCGCCTCGGCATCGACAGTGTCGCCACCGAGCAACGCCATGACCCGCTCGCTCGCCGGCCACGGCCCGGCGATCGCTTTGGCGCGCATATAGCTCGCGATATCGGCATCGACATGCTCCGCCGCCCGCCGCAGCGCCATTTCGCGCAAGGCGGCGAGATTGCCTTCGCGAAAAAACCCGCCGAGCGCCCGTTGCGCCGTCTCCGGCGGATAGACCCTCCCCTCGACAAGCCGCGCCCGCAGCTCCGCCGGCGGGAGATCGATCACCTCGATGTCGGCGGCGAGCGAGAGCACGCGGTCGGGGATGGTCTCGGCGACGCGCACGCCGGTGATGCGGGCGATGGCATCGTTCAAGCTCTCGAGATGCTGGATATTGAGGGTCGACCAGACATCGATCCCGGCGTCCAGCAATTCGATCGCGTCTTCCCAGCGCTTGGCATGGCGGCTGCCGGGGACGTTGGTGTGGGCGAGTTCGTCGAGCAGGAGCAATTGCGGGCGGCGGGCGAGCGCGCCATCGAGGTCGAATTCCTCGATCTCGCGCCCGCGATAGGTGAGTTTTCGGCGCGGCAACACCGGGAGATCGCTAATCTGCGCGATGGTCTCGCGGCGTCCGTGGGTTTCGATCAGCCCGGCGACAACGTCAACGCCGTCCTCGCGCTTGCGCCGCGCCGCGGCCAGCATCTCCCAGGTCTTGCCGACCCCGGGGGCCATGCCAAGAAAGATCTTGAGCCGCCCCTTGCCTTCGCGCGTCGCGGCCAGCGCCAGAGCGTCGGGATCGGGGCGGCGATCATCGTCGGGCGGGCGCGGCATGCGGCCGAGTATAGCGGGAAATTACGGCGCCGACAGCTGATCGAGAGCGCGGTTGAGCGCGAGCACGTTCACCCGCGCCTCGCCGATGAAGCCGAGGAACGGCTTCTCGGTATGGGCGGCAACGAGATCGGCGATACGCGCCTCGGGGAGATGGCGGGCGCGCGCGACGCGGGCAATCTGCCGGCGCGCATTTTCCGGTGAGATGTCGGGATCGAGACCAGAGGCCGAGCTGGTGACGGCGTCCGCCGGCACCGGCGCCGGGCCGGCCGCGGCGAGATCGCCCTTGACACGATCGATCAGCGCCTTCGCCGTCGGCGCGAGGTTGGAGGCGTTGGAATTATCGGCGGCGTAAGGCACCGGGATGGTCTTGCTCGCGTCCTTGGGATCGGGCTCGGTGGTCGCCGAGAGGCGCGGGTGGAAATAGCCCGGGGCGGTAAAATTCTGCCCGATCAATGCCGAGCCGATGATCTTGCCGTGATCCTCAAGCAGGCTGCCGCCCGCCTGAAAGGGAAAGGCAAGGCCGAGGAGGCCGGTCATCGCGAGTGGCGCGGCAAGACCGGTGAGCACGGTGAGCAGCACGACGAGAATGAGCGCAGGGCGGAATTCGCGGATCATGCGTGGTCTCCTTCAGGCGAGCCCGGCGAGGGCGAGCAGCATGTCGATCAGCTTGATGCCGATGAACGGCGCGACGATGCCGCCCAGGCCATAAATCAAGAGGTTGCGCCGCAACAGTGCCGAGGCGCCGATCGGGCGGAAGCTGACACCACGCAGCGCCAGCGGCACCAGGGCGACGATGATCAGCGCGTTGAAGATCACCGCCGAGAGAATAGCCGATTGCGGCGAGGCGAGATGCATCACGTTC
>JAJYXY010000107.1 GCA_021801465.1 Pseudomonadota bacterium | reverse complement strand
GCGGAGCCGTTTGCGGCTCTGGGGCGCGCCGATCCTGCTGCTCGGCTTGCTCTCGCCGCTCGCCGCGCCGCCGCCCGATCTCCTGGTCTCGCCCGATGCGCGCCTCATCGGCCTCAGAACCGGGGAGGGCGTGTTCGTCCTCGCTGAGGCCGGCGCGTCGCGTTTCACGCGTGATTCTTGGGCGGAATACTGGGCGCGCGGGCCATTGCGGCCTTTGGCTGAGGCGCCCGCTACCCTCGTCACCTGCGACGCCGGGGCATGTCTCTGGCGGCCGCGTGCGCGGCAAGCGGCGGTGTTGCTGGTCGGCGCGGAGGCAGCGCCAGCCTCGCTTGCGTGTGACGCGGCGGCGCTGATCGTCTCCCCGGCACCGCTTCGCGGGCGCTGCCCCGGTGTCCCACGCATCGACCGTTTCACCGTGTGGCACAATGGCGCGATGGCCGCCTGGGTCGAGGGGGGCGGCGTGCGCGTGGTGAGCGAGCGCGCCTGGCGTGGCACCCGCCCCTGGGTACCACCCGATCCTGACCGTGGCAGCCAAGCGCACACTGAGCGCGGAGACTCTCTCCCCGCGCGGCCCGCCCCTATGCTGCGCCCGGCTTTGCCGCTGGCGGCCGAGGATGAGGGGGGTGCGCGCCGCTAGCGTCCCGTTTCAGAAATTCGCACGCGCATGTCTTGGACACGCGCTCTTTGTTTTCAGTGGCCTGCTGATCCCTGAAATGCCAAAACATCACAGGGGCAGGGCACGAGGCGGTGCGGCGATCGTTCTCTGGCGTTCTCGACCGGCCGCGCTTAGATATTGGTACGCAAGGCTCAGCACCCAAAGTCGGGGAGACGCCAATTTGGATGCGACTTTGACCCTCGTCGATCTCGCTGGCCTGATCGCCCTGCTGCTCTGGGGCGTGCATATGGTGCAGACCGGGGTGCAGCGCGCCTTCGGCCCTTCGCTTCGGCGGTTTCTCGGTATCGCGCTCGCCCGGCGCCCGGCTGCTTTCGCCGCCGGGCTCGGCATCACGGCGATTTTGCAAAGCAGTACCGCGACCGGGCTCATGGTCTCGTCTTTCGCCGCCGAGGGGATGCTCGATCTCGTCCCCGGTCTTGCGGTGATGCTCGGCGCCAATGTCGGGACGACGCTGATCGTCCAAGTGCTTTCTTTCGATGTCTCGCGCGTCGCGACATTGCTGATTCTGGCCGGGGTGATCGCCTTTCGCCGCGGCGGGGCAAGCCAAGTGCGCGATCTCGGGCGCGTTGGCATCGGGCTCGGCCTCATGCTGCTCGCCCTTCACCTCCTGCTCGCGGTTATCACCCCTTATGAGGATGTGCCGAGTTTGCGGCTCTTGCTCGGGGCGTTGACGACGCAGCCATTGATGGATGTGATGCTCGCGGCGCTGTTTACCTGGGCTGCGCATTCCTCGGTCGCCGTCGTCTTGGTCATCATGTCGTTTGCCGCGCGCGGCGTGGTGCCGCCTGACGCGGCATTTGCCCTGGTGCTCGGCGCCAATCTCGGCACCGCGATTAATCCGCTGCTCGAAGCGAGCGCTGGCGACGACCCATCGGCGCGGCGGCTGCCGATGGGCAACCTGCTCAACCGGGCGTTTGGCATCTTGATCGCGCTGGCGCTGCTCCGCCCGATTGGGCGCGTGCTCGTCGTCATCGAGCCGGATCCGGCGCGCGCGGTCGCTGATTTTCATACCGCGTTCAATGTGGCCCTGGCGCTCGTCTTTTTTCCCGTGCTCTCGCCCTATGCGCGGCTGTTGCGGCGTCTTTTGCCGTCGCGCATCGCCGCTGTCGATCCTGGCCGACCGCTCTATCTAGACCCCGCGGCGCGCGAGTCACCGCCGCTCGCGATCGCCGCCGCCGGGCGCGAGGCGCTCCGCATGGCGGATGTGCTGGAGGAGATGCTGATCGGTGCCCGCGCCGCCCTCATCGGCGGTGATCGGCGGCGGGTCGGCGGGACGCGGCGGCTCGATGACGTGATCGATCGGCTGAATGCGGCGATCAAGGCCTATCTCACCCTGCTCGATCCAGAGGCGATGCGGGATGCCGACCATCAGCGTCTGGCGCAGGTGCTGGCGTTCGCGACCCAGCTTGAGAATGCCGGTGATGTCGTGGACAAGAATCTTCTTGCCCATGCCGCCAAGCGCATCAAGCGTGGCATCGCGTTTTCGCCCGAGGGCGGCGCCGAACTCGATGCGTTGTTTGCCCGTGTGCAGCGCAATGTGCGCATGGCGGCGTCGCTGTTTCTCTCCGGCGATCTCGCCGCGGCGCGGGCGTTGGCTGCGGAAAAGGAAGCGCTGCGTGACCAGGAGGCACGGGCGACGGCGGCACATTTCGCGCGGCTCCGCGCCGGGCGCATCGATAGCACCGAGACCAGTACCCTGCATCTCGATGTTTTGCGCGACTTGCAACGCGTGAATGCCCATCTCGTGGCGGCGGCGGCCTATCCGGTTTTGGAGGAGCAGGGGGCGTTGCTGCCCAGCCGGTTGCGCCCGGACGAGGAGACGGGAGAGGCGGCGCAAACCGCGAAATTCGGGCAAGAATCCTAGGTGTAGTGGTTAACCGCTGTTAACCAATCAAGATATAGATTGACGCGGACGAAATTTGCGTCAGGATGAGCGCTCCAGCAGGCCGAGTCGTAAGAGGGAAAACCGTGCTCGATACCGATATTCAATTGCCCGGGCGTCAGCAGATCCATGTCGAACGCGCCCGCGATGCACTGCTCACCGATTTTGGCCGCGCGACGCTCGATGATCGCTATCTCCTGCCCGGCGAGGGCTATCAGGATCTTTTTGCTCGTGTTGCAAGCTATTATGGCGACGATCAGGGGCATGCGCAGCGGCTCTACGACTATATGAGCCGGCTCTGGTTCATGCCGGCAACGCCGGTTCTCTCCAATGGCGGCACGGCGCGCGGTTTGCCGATTTCCTGTTTTCTCAACGAGGCGTCCGACAGTCTGGAGGGCATCGTCGGCCTGTGGAACGAGAATGTCTGGCTCGCCTCGAAGGGTGGCGGCATCGGCAGTTACTGGGGCAATCTGCGCTCGATCGGCGAAAAAGTCGGCCAGAACGGCAAGACCTCGGGGGTTATCCCGTTCATCCGGGTGATGGACAGTCTGACGCTGGCGATCTCGCAAGGCAGCCTCCGGCGCGGCTCGGCGGCGGTCTATTTGCCGGTCTCGCACCCCGAGATCGAGGAATTCGTTGAAATCCGCCGCCCGACCGGCGGTGATCCGAATCGCAAGGCGCTCAATCTCCATCACGGTATCCTGGTCTCCGACGCGTTCATGCGCGCCGTC
>JAJYXY010000221.1 GCA_021801465.1 Pseudomonadota bacterium | reverse complement strand
GCAGCCAGGGATTGGTCGCGACCGTGCCGCGCTCGGCGAGACGAACGCCGATCTCCTCGAGCCCATAGCCGTCAACCCGCGGTTTGCGCCCGATCGCGAGCAGCAGGCGGTCGAAAACGATCTCGCGTGGCCCCCCTCCGCCCTCGATGCGGAGCGCGAAGCCCTCGCCCTCGCGCGTCACGGCCAGCGCACGATGGCCGGTGAGCAGCGTGATCCCCTCGCGCGCCATGGCTTTGGCGAGCAGGGCCGAGACCTCGTCATCCTCGCGGCTCAGAAGGCTTGGCGCCTGTTCGACGAGGGTGACCGCGGCGCCGAGGCGGGCGAAGGCCTGCGCCAGCTCGCAGCCGATCGGGCCGCCGCCGAGGATGACGAGGCGGCGCGGCAGATCGGCGAGATCCCAAAGTGTTTCGGAGGTGACGAAGGGCGCTTCGGCGAGGCCGGGAAGCGGCGGGATCACCGGTGCGGCGCCGGCGGCGATGACGATCGCGCGGGTGGTCAGGATTTCCCCCCCGATCGCAACGCGCCAGGGGTCGAGCAGCCGCGCCTCACCCACTCGGACATCGACGCCGAGGCTCTCGTAGCGCGCGATCGAATCGTGCGGCGCGATGGCGGTGATGGCGGCCTCGATCCGGGCCTTGGCCGCGGCGAAATCGAGCCCGGCGGCGGCGGCGTGGATCAGCGCTTTCGAGGGGACGCAGCCGGAATTGAGGCAATCCCCGCCCATCCGTCCGCGTTCGATCAGGGTGACACGGGCGCGCAGCGCGGCGCCGAGATAGGCGGCGACGAGGCCGCCGGCGCCGGCGCCGATGACAATGAGATTGCGATCGAACCGGCGCGGCCGCCGCGGCGCGTGCGGGTTCGCCGCCATCTCAGGCGCGTTTGCGTAGAGGCCGCGCCCGCGCCGGCGGCGCGACCGGTGGCGCGGCCACGGGGGCGAGAAGCGGGGCGAGAAACCGGCCGGTATGGCTCGCCGCATTGGCCGCGATCGCTTCCGGCGTGCCCTCGGCGACGATCCGCCCGCCGCCCTCTCGGCGTTCGGGGCCGAGATCGAGGAGCCAGTCGGCGGTTTTGATCACTTCGAGATTATGCTCGATCACCACCACGGTATTGCCCTGATCGACCAGGGCATGGAGCACGCCGAGGAGCTTCCTCACATCCTCGAAATGAAGGCCGGTGGTGGGCTCGTCGAGAATATAAAGCGTGCGGCCGGTGGCGCGGCGGGCGAGTTCCTTGGCGAGCTTGATGCGCTGCGCCTCGCCGCCGGAAAGCGTCGTCGCCGGCTGGCCGAGCTTGATATAGCCGAGCCCGACCTCGCGCAGGATAGCGAGCCGGTCGCGGATGCGGGTTTGCGCCGAGAAGAACGGGAACGCCTCGTCCACCGTCATCTCCAGCACCTCGGCGATCGAGCGGTCGCGGAATTTCACCTCCAGCGTCTCGCGGTTGTAGCGCTTGCCCTTGCAGACATCGCAGGTGACGAAGACGTCGGGGAGGAAATGCATCTCGATCTTGATCACGCCGTCGCCCTGGCAGGCCTCGCAGCGGCCGCCCTTGACGTTGAAGCTGAAACGGCCGGGCTTGTAGCCGCGGGCCCGCGCCTCGGGCAGTTCGGCGAACCAGTCGCGGATCGGCGCGAAGAGATCGGTATAGGTCGCGGGGTTGGAGCGCGGCGTGCGCCCGATCGGCGACTGGTCGATATCGATGATCTTGTCGAGATATTCGAGCCCCTCGATGCGCTCATGCGGCGCCGGCACCTCGGCCGCGCCCATCAGCCGCCGCGCCGCCGCCTTATAAAGCGTGTCGATGATCAGCGTCGATTTGCCGCCGCCCGAGACGCCGGTGATGCAGGTGAAGACGCCGAGCGGGATGGCGGCGTCGATCGCTTTCAGGTTATTGCCGCGGGCGCCGATGATTTTGAGCTGTTTGCCGCGCGCGATCGGCCGCCGCTTTGCCGGCACCGCGATGCGGGCGCGGCCGGAGAGATAGGCGCCGGTGAGGCTTTCGGGGTGGGCCGCGACCTCGGCCGGCGTGCCCTCCGCAACCACCCGCCCGCCCTCGGTCCCCGCGCCGGGGCCCATGTCGATGAGATGGTCGGCGCTGCGGATCGCATCCTCGTCATGCTCGACGACGAGGACGGTGTTGCCGAGCTTTTGCAGCCGCCGCAACGTCGCCAGCAGCCGGGCATTGTCGCGCTGATGGAGGCCGATCGAGGGCTCGTCGAGCACGTAGAGCACGCCGGTGAGCCCGGCGCCGATCTGGCTGGCGAGCCGGATGCGCTGGCTCTCGCCGCCCGAGAGGCTCGCCGAGCCGCGCGCGAGCGTCAGATAATCGAGCCCGACATCGACGAGAAAGCGCAATCGTTCGCCGATTTCGCGCAAAATCCGCTCGGCGATGGCGCGCTTCTGCGGCGAAAGCTGCTCGGCGACGCCGGCGAACCAGTCATGGGCGGCGCGGATCGAAAGGTCGGAGGCCTCGGCGATGGTCTTGCCGGCGATTTTCACCGCCAGCGCCTCGGGCTTGAGGCGCGCGCCATGGCACACGGCGCAGGGTTTTTCCGCCCGATAGCGCGATAACTCCTCGCGCACCCAGACGCTGTCGGTCTCGCGCAGGCGCCGTTCGAGATTGCGGATCACGCCCTCGAACGGCTTGGTCACGGTGTAGGCGCGCACGCCGTCCTTATAGTCGATCGCGATCGGCGTCGTGCCGCTGCCGAACAGGATCACCTCGCGGAGCGCGGCCGGCAGATCGCACCAGGGCGTGCGCGGGCTCGCCTTGAAATGGCGGGCGAGGCTTTGGAGGGTCTGGGCGTAATAGGGGGTGTCGGCGCGCGCCCAGGGGGCGACGGCGCCCTCCGCGAGAGAGACGCGCTCGTCAGGGACGACGAGGGCGGGGTCGAAGAAGCCTTCCACCCCGAGCCCGTCACAGGCCGGACAGGCGCCATGCGGGCTGTTGAAGCTGAACAGACGGGGCTCGATCTCCTCGATCGTGAAGCCACTCACCGGGCAGGCGAAGCGGCTGGAAAACACCGTCCGCTCGCCGCTCGCCGCGTTCTCGGCATAGACGATGCCGTCCGAGAGGCCGAGCGCGGTCTCGAAACTGTCGGCCAAGCGGGTCGCGATGTCGGGGCGGACGACGATGCGGTCGACCACCGCCTCGAGCGTGTGTTTGAGCTTGCGGTTCAGCGCCGGCACGGCGTCGATCTCGTAAATCTTGCCGTCCACCTTGACGCGGGTGAAGCCGCGGCGCTGCAATTCGGCGAGTTCCTTGCGGTATTCGCCCTTGCGGTCGCGGATCACC
>JAJYXY010000065.1 GCA_021801465.1 Pseudomonadota bacterium | reverse complement strand
AGCCTCGAGCAGAAAGACGCCATCGAGGGAAGGTGCCGCGAGATCGGCGACCAATCCGGCGCGAAGCGTGGCGCCGGGCGCGAGATGAAAGGCGATATCGCCGCCATTATTGACGAAAGCGCGGGTCAGAGTGCGCCCCTCGATCATTGCCGCGAGCACCGCATCGGCAACCGCACCGGCAACCGCCGCCATTGGGGTGATGAAGCCCGCGGCGAAGGGCATGCAAGCGGCGTGCATCGCCCGCGCGATCGCGCCCGCCGGCCGCGGGGTCGGCAGCGGCGCGCGAAGATGCGGCAATTCGGCAGCGAGGGCGGGAAGGATGGCCGGGAACGCCGCTTGCGCCTGCGCATAGGCGCGGGCGACCTCATCGGCCTCGCCCTCGGCGCGGCAGAGGCAATCGATCGGCCCGTGCTGGAGATGCAGCCGTCCATCCGCGAGAAGGGCGGCCTGCGCGGTCATCACCAGGGGAACCCAGCCCCGGGACGAGGGGGCTCAAGCCGCGGCCGCGTCGTTTGCAGGATGTCGGCCAGCGGGCGGATGCGCGAGACATGGCCGCCGATCGCGGCATAAAGGCGGCGCGGCAGGGTGAATTCGATCGGCGCGACCAGAGCCGGCGTTGGCACATGGCCAAAGGCGCCGGCGGGGAGACGCGTGACATCGACCATGTAGGTGATGCCGCCGCCCGGCCACAGCATCACCGGCGCCCCGCCGGCGGTGACACGGGTTTCGCCACGATGGATGCTTTCGGTGAGGCGGACCGGGTTTTCCGTCGCCCCGGCGCGAAGGCTGCCGCCGGCGCCGGCCATGAATAGCACCGAGCAGAGCGCCGGCTCGCAATTCTCGCCGATCCGGGCAACGATGTTCGCGATTGCATCCGGCATCGGCGCGGGCTCGGGAACCAGCGCGTCATTGAGGACGAACCAGGCCGCGTGCTCGCCGGTGGTTGAGACCATGAGAAGGCGAAGGCCCGGCCAGGCGAGACGCGGATCGATGCGTTCGATGATGGCGAGCGGATCGGTGATGTCGGTCCCGCCCCAGGCGAGGCCGGGGGCAGCGACCTGGAAATACCGCCCCGGCGTTGAGCGCCGGCCGCGCACGCGGATGCCGGCCGGGCGCATGCCGAGGAAGCGCCCCGCCTGATGCTCGGTCAAAACGCCAGTGATGTGGTCATCGACGACGATCACCTCATCGGCGAGGCCCTGCCATTGCTGGGCGAAGATCCCGATCGTCGCCGAGCCGCAGCCGACCCGCATGCGAACCTCGCGGGTGCCGTCGATGAGCGGCGCTTTGCCGGCTTGCACGATGATCGTGGCACCGCCATCGATGGCGAGTTCCGCCGCATCGCCATTGGCGAGCGCAAGCAGGGTCGCGCACGTCACCACCCCTTCGCGTTTGCTGCCGCCGGTCAGGTGCCGCACGCCGCCGAGCGAGAGCATCTGGCTGCCATATTCCGCGGTGGTGACATGGCCGATCGGCTCGCCCTCTGCCCGCACTGTCGCGCATTCGGCGCCGAGATGGCGGTCGGTGTCGATCTTCACCTTGAGGCCGCAATAGGAGAAAATCCCCTCGCTCACCACCGTCACGGTATCGACGCCGTCGATCTCGGCGCCGACGATGAAGGGAGCCGGCTTGTAATCGGGATAGGTGGTGCCGGCGCCGATCGCGGTGACGAAAACCTCGCGCGAAGGGAGCAGGCCGCCTTCGTCATCGGCGCCGAGAAAGCGCACCTGCTCGGGGTTTTTGGCCAAGACCGTGAGCGGGTCCATGCGGGTGAGCCGGCCTTCGACATTGCCATAGCGATCGCAGGCGCCGGTCTGGCCCAAGCGGATGCGGCACAGCACCGGGCAGGCATCGCAGGTGACGATCCCGGGATCGGCTTTGCCGGCCGCGGCCAGCGCCGCGGCATCCGGCGCATCGGTGCTGGCATGGGTGTGCGGGGTCATCGCGCAGTCTCCCGGGCGGCATCGAACAGGGCGAGCAGGCGATCGGGGGTGCAGGGCGCGGCGGTCGGGCGCACGCCGGTGGCATCGGCGATGGCGTTGAAGATCGCCGGTGCGGTCGCGATCAGCGCCGGCTCGCCCACCCCCTTGGCGCCGAACGGGCCGAGCGGGTCGGCCTCCTCGATCAGGATGACTTCGATCGGCGGCACGTCGCCGACTGTCGGGATAAGATAATCGTGCAGATTTTCGGTGCGCCCGGGCACATAGTCCTCCATCAGCGCGAGCCCAAGGCCCTGGGCGATGCCGCCATGGATCTGCCCCTCGACCAGGGTCGGGTTGATCGCGCGGCCGACCTCGTGGGCGGCGACGATGCGTTCGACCCGCGTCGTCCCGAGCGCGGTATCGACGGCGACGGCGGCGATCTGGGCGGCAAACGCATAGCTCGCGTAAGGGATGCCCTGGCCGTTCTCATCGAGTGCGGTGGTTGGCGGGTCGAACCGGCCTTCGCCACGGAACACCAGCCCCTCGGCATCGGCGGCCATCGAAGCCGGATCGAGCCGTGTCTCCATGCCGTCATGGCTCACGACAATCGCACCATCGCGAAACGCGACGGTTGCGTCGGGGGCGGCGTTGGCGGCGCGGAGGATGGCGGCGCGCAAGGCTTCGGCGGCCAGGCGCGCGGCGTTGCCGCTGACGAAGGTCTGGCGCGAGGCGCTGGTCTTGCCGGCATCGCGCGTCCGATCGGTATCGCCGGTGACGAGGTCGATCACGGTGGTGGGGACACCAAGCGCCGAGGCGGCGATCTGGCGCATGATGGTGTTCGAGCCCTGACCGATATCGACCGCGCCGGAAAACAGGGTGACGCGGCCCGCCGCTGTCACCCCGATCACCATTTCGGAGGGGTTGGACATGCCGGTATTGCCGATCCCGTACCACATGCAGGCGATGCCGACACCAAAGCGGAGAGGCCCGCACGCCGCCCGATTGCGGCGCGCCGCGTCAGCGCGGAGGGTTTGCCAGGCCGGCCGGAGGGCTTCGAGACAGGCGGCAAGCGCAGCCCCTTCGCCGAGCACTTGCCCGGTCGCCGTCCGATCGCCGGGGCGAAGGGCGTTTTGGTGGCGAAATTCCAGCCGGTCCTCGCCGAGCGCATCGGCGAGTTGGTCCATCAGCGCTTCCGTCGCCAGCGCCGCCTGCGGCACGCCGAAGCCGCGAAAGGCGCCGGCCGGCGGATCATTGGTGTAAAGCGCCCTCGAAAGTGCTTCGACATGCGGCACGCGGTAAGGGCCCATGGCGTGGACGGGCACGCGCCCGGCGACCGTCGGGCCCCAACTCGCATAGGCCCCGGTGTTGAAGTCGCCGTC
>JAJYXY010000272.1 GCA_021801465.1 Pseudomonadota bacterium | reverse complement strand
ACGATCATCTCCAGCGTGGCGCCGCCGAGCGCCTTTACGCCACCGGCGCCGTTGACTTCGGCGAAACCGGCGTCGGCGCCGATCTTACCCTGCGCGCCGTCAAAGGCGAGCGCGCCGGTGAGCGGCTGCAACACGCCGATCTTCAATGAGGTCGATTGTGCCCGCACATAAGCCGGGGCCGCCAACGCGCCGAGGCTAAGCCCGGCACCAGTTTTGAGGAGATCACGCCGGGAAATTCGCAAGGCCTTCATGTCGTCCCCTCGGATATGGTCAGTTATGTTTGCCCGCGCCGGTGGCGCCATCGTTGGGCAGCACCGCCGACCAGCGGCGAACCCCCGCGCTCACCTTGCGTCGCATTTCCATGCGCAGCGTATAGCGGTCCGGCCGATAGAGCGCGCTGAGATGCTCGACGCCGTCGCCGTTGGCAGCGAACACCGTGCGGCTGACGCCAATGAGCGGCGACCCGGTCTCGACCTCCAGCGCCGCCGCCACCTCCGGCGAGGCGAGCACCGCGGTGACGTCCTGCGTCGCGCGGCCAATTTTCTCACCCGTCCGCTCAAGCAGCGCGAGCAGCGGACGCGAAGCAAGATCTGCCTCTGTGTAGGTCGCGCCGAAGCGCTCTGGCACGTGCGTGACAAGATAAGAAAATGGCAGACCGTCGATCAATCTAACACGCACGGCATATTGAACACGCTCGCGTGGTTTCAGTCGCAGTGCCGCCGCCACCGACATAGGCGCCGCGCGATAGCCGAACTCGATGAGCCGCACCGAGGTTTCCCGCCCCATGGCGACGAGATTGGCGAGCACGTCTGAGATGTCGGCGACGATGGGCTTGGCACCGCAATCGCCGAGAACGAAGGTTCCGACGCCGCGCCGACGGCTCACCAGACCCTCGCGCGCCAGTTCAGCCAATGCCCGCCGGACGGTGACGCGCGAGACGCCGTGCTGAGCGGCGAGCGCCTGCTCGCCGGGCAGAGCGCCGTCGTCGCCGAGGCGTCCGCTGGCGATGCGATCGCGCAGAAGCAGATAAATCTGTCGCGTCTTCGAGGGTTCGACCCCGGCCACTGGGCTTGCCTTCGTCAATAGAACCTTTAAATGTATATCCGATCATACCTATGGCCTGTCAAGCCGAAGCGGAGACCGCGGCATGAGAAACATGCCAATGCCTGCGACGCCGCCAATGCCTGCGACTCTGATGGACAAGATCTGGCGCGCGCACGCGATCCTTGAGCGCGATGGGCGCACGCTGATCGCCATCGATAGACATTTCGTGCATGAAGGCTCGCATCACGGCTTCGCGCAGGTGCGGGCTCGCGGCGCGCAACTCCTGCGGCCCGAACTGACCTATGGCTTCGCCGACCATTACGCACCGACGCGCCCGGAAAGCGCCGCCGGCGCCCCCGAGGCGATGGACATGGTGCGCCGCCTCGCTGCCAACACGGCCGAATACGGCGTCGAATATTTCGGCCTCGCGGATCCTCGTCGGGGCATCGTCCATGTGGCCGCGCCAGAGCTTGGGCTCACGCTGCCGGGCCTCACGATCGTCTGCGGCGACAGCCACACCTCGACCCACGGCGCATTCGGCGCCTATGCGTTCGGCATCGGCGCCTCCGAGGTCGCGCATGTCATGCTTACCCAGACGCTATGGCAGAAGCGGCCCAAGCGAATGCGCGTCACCGTGGAGGGCGCGCTGTTTGCAGGCGTCGGCGCCAAGGATATTGCGCTGGCGATCATCGCTAAGATCGGCGCTGATGGCGCCCAGGGCCATGCGCTTGAATATGCCGGCGCAACGGTGCGCGGCCTCGACATGGCGGGCCGTATGACGCTCTGTAATCTATCTGTCGAAAGCGGCGCTCGGCTGGGGCTGATCGCGCCAGACGAGACCTGCTTTGCTTATCTAAAGAACCGGCCGTTCGCCCCGACCGGCGCTCTGTTCGAGCGGGCGGTGGCCGAATGGCGGATGCTTGCCACAGACGCGGACGCTGTCTTCGACAAGGAGATTGCGCTTGATGCACGCGAGATCGCGCCCGTTGTCACCTGGGGTGTAACCCCCGATCAATCCGCGCCGATTAACGGCGTGGTGCCGGTGCCAGAGGGCCCGAAGTCGGACGCGATGCGCGACGCGCAGGCTTACATGGGTCTGACGCCTGGGCAGACGCTGACCGACATCGCCATCGACCGGGTGTTCATCGGGTCCTGCACGAACAGCCGCATCGAAGATCTGCGCATGGCGGCCGCGGTGTTGAGCGGCCGGCGGGCGGTGGTTCCGGGCCTGGTCTCGCCCGGGTCTATGGCCGTCAAACAACAGGCCGAGCAGGAAGGTCTCGACGCGATTTTCATCGCAGCCGGCCTCGACTGGGTCGATGCCGGTTGCTCGATGTGTGTAGGCATGAACGGCGATCTCCTAAAGCCCGGGGAGCGTTGCGCCTCCACCACTAATCGCAATTTCAAGGGTCGGCAGGGGCCCAACGGCCGCACGCACCTGATGTCGCCGGCGATGGCGGCCGCGGCAGCGGTGACCGGGCGGCTGACCGACGCACGGCCCCTCCTGAAGGGGCGTCTTTGATGCAGCAATTCGTTTCTCTCGCCGCGCGCGCGTGCCCGCTGCCGCTCGCCAACGTCGATACGGATCAGTTGATCCCCGCGCGCTTCATGCGCCGGCCGCGTTCCGAAGGCTACGGGCAATTGCTGCTGCACGATCTCAGGCGTCGCCCCGATGGCGAACTCGATCCCGGATTTCCGATCAATGCCGAGGCTTATCGCGGTGCAAAAATTCTGGTGGCACGGCGCAATTTTGGCGGCGGCTCCTCGCGCGAAGCGGCCGTCTATGCACTCGCCGACCACGGCTTCCGGGCGGTGATCGCGCCGAGCTTCGGCGACATATTCGCCCAGAACGCGGTGAAGAACGGCCTTCTGCCGGCGCGGGTTACGGATGCGGAGGCGGAGCAACTTCTGGCCGACCTCGCTCGGCGTGAGATCGAAACGCTGGCGGTAGACTTGCCCACTCAGACGATCAAAGCCGGCGTGCGCACCATCGGCTTCGCCATCGATTCTGTGTGGAAACAGCAATTATTGAACGGCTGGGATGACGTCGATCTCACTCTGAACGAGGCACCCGCGATTGCCGCATTCTGGGCGCGGGACGAGCAGGCGCGCCCCTGGGTCAAGCCGCGCCGGGCGTCGTAACAGAGCAGAATAACGATCATCCCCGGGGCGCGGCCGCGGCCGCAGTTCGGCGAGACCGGCGCTATCAAGACGTGGCGTTCTCGCCCTGGCGCGGCGCCGTCGATCCCCGCAAGAAACCCCTCTCGCC
>JAJYXY010000292.1 GCA_021801465.1 Pseudomonadota bacterium | reverse complement strand
AAAACCCATATTGGCAATGTCGTTTTCGCGGAGATTGACCTCAGCGGCACTGCCTGCGCCTTCGACCAGAACCAGATCATGCGCCGCGCCGAGGGTCGCGAAACTTTCCATGACTGCCGGCAGAAATTCACGTTTTCTCGCCTGCCAGGCGCGCGCCGGCGCCGCCCCGACCACGTGGCCGCGCAGCACGATCTGCGCCCCGATCTCGCTTTGCGGCTTGAGCAGCACCGGGTTCATATGCACGCTCGGCGCGATTCCCGCAGCCCGCGCCTGCAGCGCCTGCGCCCGCCCGATCTCGCCGCCCTCCGGCGTCACCGCGGCATTGTTCGACATATTCTGCGGCTTGAACGGCGCGACACGGAGCCCGCGCCGCGCAAACGCACGACAAAGCCCGGCGACGATCAGCGATTTGCCGACACTCGAGCCGGTGCCTTGGAACATCAGCGCTTTCGCGGCCACCGGCGTGCCCCTGCTACTCGCTCTGGCCCGGGCCAATCAGCGCAATGACCTTACCGATAAGAATATTATGGCGCAGTTCGGCGGGACTTACCGAGAGATTGCGCACAAATACGGTATCCGAAGGTCCGTCATTGGTGAAGCGGTTGCCGGTAATGGTGATCGTCCCACCGGGGTGCGTCACGCCCTCTTCGCCGATTGCGATCGCGGTGCCGGTGTTTTCGGTTTTCGGGCCTTTTTCCAGCGTATTGTCGCGCATCAGAAGCGCCCCGCCATTCGGGAGATCGACGAGATAGCTCGCTGTGCCGCGTGGCCCATCGGTAATAGTGTTGCCGATCAGTTCGGTCACACGGGCGCGGGATTTGATGTGATGGCCGTCGTGGGTCTCAAAAAAACGCGAGCGTATGATCGAGAGTTTGGCGAGATCGTTGACATAGATGCCATGCGCACAGACCGGGGCGCAGACGCCATTGCCCTCGAACACGCTGTCCTCGATGCGGATCGTTGCGCGTGGCGCTGGCGCGGCGAGGAGGCCATCTTCGTTATCGATGAAACGAACGGCGCGAAGGGCGAGATCCCCCCCCTCGGCGCGGATACCGGCGCCGTTATGGTCGGGCACGCGGGCGTGGCGTAGCGTGAGACGGGCGATGGTGATATCGGTGCCGTCGGTGACGAAAATCGCCTTGCCCTGGCAGATGCGGTTCTCGATGACGACGCCCGGCCCGGCGCCGGTGACGGTGAGGTGATCGGCGCGCCAGACGGCGCAATCCTCGTAAACCCCGGGGTCGATTTCGATCCGATCGCCCGGCGCGGCGATGGCGGCCGCCTGGCTTGGCAGATGCAACAGACGCCCCGGCCCGACGAGCAGCGTGCGCGCCCCGGCCGCACCCGAGGCGATGAGACAGAGAAATCCTAAAGCAAGCCCGCGCCAGCCGGTTTCGCCCCGCATCGTCATGCCTCCGCCATTTGGCCGCGATTGCGCCGGCCGCCTGATGCCATTAATGCCGAATTTGCCTTTATGGTGAAATAGTCGCTGCCTGCGCCGCCCGGCGCGGCGCCATAACCGGCGCAACGACATGAAACGAGTCTGCAAACGGTGAAACGCATTGCCCTGGTCGGCGCCGGCTATATCGCCCGCGTCCATGCTGAAGCCCTGAAATCCCTAAAAGATTTCACGATTTCTGCCATCATCGATCCGAATGAGGCGGCAGCGTCGCGGCTTGCGCGCGCCTGCGGTGCCGCGGCGGTGTTTCCCTCGGTCGAGGCAGCGCTGGCGGCGGGTGGGATCGATGCCGCCCATGTCCTGGTGCCGCCGCCGCTTCATCACGTGGTTGCGGAACCGCTGATCGCGGCCGGCATTCCGGTGCTGCTCGAAAAGCCGCTCGCCACCACGGCGGCTGACGCGCAGCGCTTGGTCGAACGCGCGGCGGCGTGCGGGGTCGCGCTCGGCGTCAATCAGAATTTCGTCCACCACCCCGCCTTTGTTCGTCTCCGCCAGGCGCTTGCCGCCGGCGCGATCGGGCGGCCGCGCTTCCTGAGCTGCCTTTATCATGTGCCGCTCCGCCAACTCGCGGCGGGGCAATTCGGCCATTGGATGTTCCAGGCGCCGGGCAACATCCTGCTCGAGCAGGCGGTGCATCCGCTTTCGCAGATCGCCACGCTCGCCGGCCCGATCGGTGAGGTGCGGGCGCTCGCCGGGGCCAGCCTCGAACTCGCGCCGGGGGTGGATTTCTTCCCCACCCTCGAGGTCTCGCTCGCCGGCGCGCGGCTTCCGGCGCAGCTCCATTTCGCGGTCGGGCAGTCCTATCCGGTATGGCGGATCAGCGTCGTTGGCGATGATGGCGTGCTCACCGCCGATATCCTCACCAATCGCTATACCCGCGAGGGGCGGACGCGCTGGCTCGACGCGCTCGATCATGCGCTGTCGGGGACGCATCTCGCGGCGGAGACCGCCCGCGACAGTCTCGGCAATCTCGCGGCCTATGGGCTTGCGATGCTGCGGCTCCGCCCGCCGAGCGACCCGTTCTTTCTCAGCATGCAAGGCAGCATCGCCGCCTTTCACGCGGCGCTGGCGAGTGGCGCGCAACCGCCGCTGGATGGCGCTTTCGGTGCCGCGCTGGTTGCGACCTGCGAGCGGATCGCGGCGGTTTTCCCGCCGGCTTCGCCGGCGCCGACGATCGAGCCCGCGGGTGACGGCGGGGCTGACGTCGCGGTGCTCGGCGGCACCGGGTTCATCGGCCGGCATCTGGTCGCGCGCTTGGTCGCAGACGGCAAGCGGGTCGCCGTCATGGCGCGCTCGATCCGCAATCTGCCGGCGATTTTTCACGACCCGGCGGTGTCGCTTCATCGCGGCGACATCAATGACGCCGCGGCGGTCGCAGAAGCGATCGGGGCGGCGCCGGTGGTCGTCAATCTCGCCCATGGCGGCGGCGGCGGCAGTTTCGCGGAGATCCGCCAGGCGATGGTCGGCGGCGCCGAGACGGTGGCCGCGGTCTGCCGTGCCCATGGCGTGCGGCGGCTCATTCATATCGGCTCGATCGCCGGGCTCTATCTCGGCCCGCAAGCAGCGCCAGTCACCGGCGCGACCCCGCCCGACCCCAAGGCCGAGAAGCGCGCCGATTACGCCCGCGCCAAGGCGATCTGCGATCGCGCTTTGCTCGCCGAAAACGGGCGCCAAGGGTTGGAGATCGTCATTCTCCGCCCGGGCCTCGTGGTCGGGGCCGGCACCTCGCCGTTTCATAGCGGGCTCGGCGTCTATAACAACGAACAGCACTGTCTCGGCTGGAATGACGGGCGCAACCCGCTCCCTTTCGTGCTCGCCGGCGACGTCGCGGCGGCGATCGCCAGCGCCTGTGCGGCGCCGGGGATCGGCGGGCGCGCTTTC
>JAJYXY010000239.1 GCA_021801465.1 Pseudomonadota bacterium | reverse complement strand
GACGATCACCACCGCCGGCTCCTCGAACTCGGCGACGCATTCGAAGGCGGCGTCGGTGTCGTTGAGATTGTTGTAGGAGAGTTCCTTGCCCTGGATCTGCCGCGCGGTCGCGACCCCGGGGCGCTCATCGGCGCGATAAAACGCCGCCGCCTGATGCGGGTTTTCGCCGTAGCGGAGGGTTTGCGCGCGGACGCCGCTTAGCGTGAGGCGCGCGGGGAAGGTTTCGCCGCGCGCAAACCAGGCGGCGATCGCCGCGTCATAGGCCGCTGTCCGGGCGTAGGCGGCGCCGGCAAGCGCGATGCGGGCCGCGCGCGGCAAGCCGCCATGCGCCGCGATCGCCGCGATCGCTTCCGGGTATTGCGCGGGATCGGTGAGCACGGCGACGAACTCATGGTTTTTGGCCGCCGCCCGGATCAGCGCCGGGCCGCCGATATCGATGTTTTCGACGCAATCTTGCGCTGACGCACCGGCGGCGACGGTCGCCTCGAACGGGTAGAGATTGACGACGACGAGGTCGATCGGCGCGATCGCGTGCGCCGCCATCTCGGCCTGATGGGACGCGAGGTCACGGCGGCCGAGAATGCCGCCATGGATCTGCGGCACCAGGGTTTTGACGCGGCCGTCGAGAATTTCGGGAAATCCTGTGTGGTCCGAGACCTCGCGGACCGCGATCCCGGCGCCCGCGAGCGCCCGCGCCGATCCGCCGGTGGAAAGAATTTCGACGCCGCGCGCGGCGAGCGCGCGCGCGAGATCGAGGAGCCCGGTCTTGTCGGAAACCGAGATCAAGGCGCGGCGGATGGGAACGAGATCGGTCTCGCGGGTCATGTTTGCTCTCCGGCTTGGCTCGGCGCGGGATAGACCGAGAGGCCGAGATGCTCAAGCGTGCGCGCGATCACCTTGGCCTCATCATAGAGCGCTTCCGCCCGCGCCCGCGCGGCCGTGCCCATCCGGGCGCGGAGCGCGGGATCTTGGGCAAGGCGCGCAAGCGCTTCGGCAAGCGGGGCGATGGCGCGCGGCGGGACGAGAAATCCGGTCTCGCCATCGATCACCTGCTCGCGCGGGCCGCGGATCGCGGTCGCGACGACCGGCAGCCCGCAGAGCATCGCCTCGATTACCGACATTGGCAGCCCCTCGAAATGGCTGGGCAGGGCAAAAATATCGGCGCTGGCGAGGAGGGCCGGGATATCGGCGCGATAGCCGAGCCGCCGGAGGCGCGCGCCGAGCCCGGAGGCGGCGAAATAGGGCTCGAGATCGGCGCCGTGATCGGTCGCGAGCCGTTCGCCGACCACCCATAATTCCGCATCCGGCACCGCGCGCATCGCCGAGAGCAATTCCGGGTGGCCCTTGTGGCGGACGAGGCGCGAGATGATGATGACGACGACACGATCTTCAGGGACGCCGAGTTCGCAGCGGACCCGCGCCCGCGCCGCCGGATCGGGGTGATAGCGCGCCGGGTCGCGGCCATTGCCGATCGCGATCGGCGCGCGGGCGATGCGAAGCCGCTTGGCATCGGCCGCTTCTTCGGTGGAGACGGTGAAATAGATGTCGGTCACACGCCCGCCGAGCCATTCGAGCATGAGCGCGAGGCCGCGGCGCCAGAGCGGCCCCGGCTGATTGAACAAAAATCCATGGCAGGTATAGGCGATGCGCGGAATGCCAGCGAGGCGAGCGGCAAACCGCGCCAAAAGCCCGCTGATCGGCATATGGCCGTGCACGAGATCGGGTTTTTCCGCCCGCAAAAGCGCATAAAGCGCCCAAAACGCCCGCCATTGCGCCGCCGGCGACAGGCTGCGCGCCATCGGGACGGTGAGGATGCGAAACCCTTCGGCGCGGGCGTCCGCGAGATGCGGCCCCTCGGCGCAGACGCCGATCACCTCGTGCCCGGCCGCGCGCATCGCCCGCATCAAGGGCATCACGAAATGCCAGAGCGCGTAATCGACGCTGGTGATCTCGACGATTTTCACGCGCCGGCCGGCCCACCTTCGCGAAAGGCGCGATAGCCGCTGGCGCGCAAGACGCAGGCGGGGCAGGTGCCGCAGCCATGGCCCCATTCATGCCGCGCGCCGCGTTCGCCGAGATAGCAGGTATGGGTCTCCTCGACGATCAGCGCGACCAGCGCCTCGCCGCCGAGTTCTTCCGCGAGCCGCCAGCTCTCGGCTTTGGAGAGCCACATCAGCGGGGTTTCGAGCACGAAATGCCGGCCCATCCCGAGATTGAGGGCGAGCTGCATGGCCTTGATGGTATCGTCACGGCAATCGGGGTAGCCGGAATAATCGGTCTCGCACATGCCGCCGACGATGCGCCGGAGATCGCGGCGGGCAGCGAGCGCCGCGGCCAGCGTCAGAAACAGGAGATTGCGCCCGGGGACGAACGTGTTGGGGAGCCCGTTTTCACCGAGCGCGATCGCCGCCTCGCTGGTGAGCGCGGTGTCGCCGATCGCCGCCATCGCCGGCCCGAGATCGATCAGATGATCGGCGCCGAGCCGGCCGGGAAACGCCATGGCGGCAAGTTTTTCGCGGATCACCGGCCGGCAGGCGAGTTCCACCGCATGGCGCTGGCCATAGCGGAAGCCGACGGTTTCGACGTAAGGATAGCGCGCCAGCGCGTCGGCAAGGCAGATCGTCGAATCCTGCCCGCCCGAGAATAAGACCAGCGCGTGATCGGACCGCTCACTCATGGCGCCTTCATGCCGCCCTTCGATCCCGCCTGGCAATGCCCTATATCTGCCGGCACGGCCACGCCAGCGGGAGAGCGGCATGAACCTCGATTTCAGCGACGACGAACTAGAGCGTTATTCGCGCCATATCCTGCTCGGCGAGGTCGGCGCGATCGGCCAGGCGCGGCTGCGCGCGGCGCGTGTGCTGATCATCGGCGCCGGCGGCCTTGGCTCACCGCTGCTCCTTTATCTCGCCGCCGCCGGCGTCGGGCGGATTGGCATCGTCGATGACGACCGGGTGGAACTCTCCAATCTCCAGCGCCAGGTCGCGCACACCACGGCGCGGATCGGCGAGGCCAAGACCCGCTCGGCGGCAAAGGCGGCGCGGGCGCTCAACCCGCTCGTCACCATCGTCGAGCACGCGACGCGCTTGGACGCGGACAACGCCCTCGCGCTGATCTCGGACTACGATATCGTTTGCGATGGCTCGGATAATTTCGCGACCCGGTTTCTCGTCGCCGACGCGGCGTTTCTCGCCCGCCGCACGCTGGTTTCGGCGGCGGTCTTGCGCTTCGAAGGCCAGCTCGCGGTCTTTCGCCCTGATGGCCCCTGCTATCGCTGCCTTTACCCCGAGCCGCCGCCGCCGGGCGAGGTGCCGAGCTGCAGCGAGGCCGGCGTGCTCGGCGCCGTCACCGGGGTGA
>JAJYXY010000038.1:2244-3357 GCA_021801465.1 Pseudomonadota bacterium | reverse complement strand
GACCTGCTGCGGCGCTATGGCGTCGAAACCGTGGTCGGCGATCGCTATGGCGGCGAATGGCCGCGCCAGCGGTTCCGCGAGCACGGTATCGGCTATGAACCAAGCGCCCGGCCGAAATCTGATCTCTACATCGACTTGCTGAGCCTGATTAACGCCGGGCGGCTGGAACTGCTCGACGCGCCGCGGCTTACGGCGCAGTTGTGCGGGCTCGAACGCCGGACCGCGCGCTCGGGCCGGGATTCGGTCGATCACGCGCCCGGCGGCCATGATGACCTTGCCAACGCGGTTGCCGGGGTGCTGGTCGGGCTCGATATCGACCGGCGCCCGGCGCTGATCCGCCCCGCGGCGATGCTCGGCGAGGATGAGCGCCCGGCGGTGTTGCCGAGACTCTGCCGCACGGCGTTCGCGACGTTGTTCATCTCGCTCGACGGCATGGCGGGCGCGGCGATTTTCGCGAAGGGGCACTCTGACCAGCCAAACCGGCTGATCCTTGCCGATATCGTCTCGGAGCCGGTGGCGGGGCATACGATCAAGGGGGTTGCCGAACGCTTGTTCTCGCTCGCCGAGGTATGCCGGCCGCTCGATGGCATGTCGTTCTGGGTGCCGCCGCCGCTGGTGCGGCAGTGTCGCTTGCAGGGCGTGCCCGCCGACGAGATTCCTGCCGATTTGCTGCAAAGCGTCGATGACCTGGCGTTGGCGGCGAGCGGCCATGTTCATGCCGGCGCGGTGCGGCTCGGCGCGGCGGCGCATGAGGCGAGCCGGTTCCTGCCTCTTGGCGGCGCGCTTTCCTTCCGGGCGGGCGCGGATGCGGGCGCTGATCCGTTGCGGCTGGCGGTGCTGGCGGGCATCGTCATGGCGCTCGACCCGGCGCACGTATGAGCGTGCCGGCGCATCCGCCATGGCTGGGCACTGGCCCGCGTGATGCGAGCGAGCGGCTTGAGTGGCTGGCGCGGCAGATTCGGGCTCTGAGCCCTGACTGGCAGCGCCCCGAGCGGTTTTTCGAGCGGCGGGACGACCTCGCGGCCGAGGCCAGGCGGGTTGCCGCTGATCTCACCCCGGTTGCCCCCGCAGATAGGAGACGATGATGCCGATCGACGACGCCGCAGACGCCCA
>JAJYXY010000038.1:0-2234 GCA_021801465.1 Pseudomonadota bacterium | reverse complement strand
TATCGGCTCATGCAGGCCGAGCGCATGATCCAGGCTTGGCGCGATTACTGCGCGGCCGAGGGGCGCAGCGAGGCGATTGATATCAGCGATCCGGTGCAAGCGGCTGAGTTCGTGCGTGTGTGGCGGGCGCGGCTGGCATGGAACGAGTTTGCCGCCGGCATCGGTGAGGGCGAGCGATAATTTCGCAGCGCGTGACGCGAAAACCGGCGCGGCGGCGATCCGAGGCGGTGGACATGCCGACCGGCATAGCCGCGCATGTCGAACTTGAGGAAGCCCGTGGCGCCAGGTTCGACCGGGATGGGCCGCGCCCGTGGCGAGTGGTGACGGTTGCCATGCGGCTGCATCGGGCCGGGATCATCGACCGCGAGCAATTCGCCTGGTGCGAGCGTTATGCGCGGGCGTGCGAGATGGCGCCGTGGCGGGTGTCACGGCTGGACGGGGCAGGCGGCGGCCATGGATCGAGCAGCGTGACGCCAACGGAGCGGCAGCTTCGGGCGGCGGCGTTCGTGCGGGCGGCGCATAACGCGGCGGGCAAGGATGCGAAGCTGCTCTATGCCGCGGTGGTGAAGGGGTATCGGCTCGCGGACCTCGCCATCCTCGGCGGCTGGCGACCGAAGGATCACGAGACGATGGCGCGCTTCACGGGGCGGACCTGGCAGCGGGTGCAAACCCGGCTGGCGATGGTGATCGAGCGGTGCGCCGGCGGACGCGGTTAGGCGGCGTTTTTCTCGCTGGCTTCGACGCGCTCGACCCTGACAACCACGCCGCCGGCCTTCTCGATATCGTGCATCGCCGACGCGACCGCATCGCTGAAAGCCGGAGCTTCGCGCTCGAAATCAAGGTGCATGGCGCCGTCGCGGATCACCACGGTTGCGTCATCGCAGCCGGCTTCAAAGAGCCGGTTTTCGTAATCGCTGGCGCTGCTTATGCCTGCGACATGGACTGCGAAGGCATGATGATTGCTCAATGCGGGCATCTCTCTACCTCACGTTTTATCTGCCGAGCGTGAGTGAACGGATTGCGGGGGGTTGACCAAACGGAAATGATGCAGCCGCCACGATCCCCATGCGAACATTTCAAACGCCCCCAAGCGTGGCCTGATGAGGCGATATATGACCATCCCCTCACCTCGGCCATCTGCACGGCGCCCTCAATATCTTTGTCGGGATGCCTTGGACGCGGCATTTACGTTCCCTGATTTCCGACGCCGCATATATCTTTGCACAACGGAGGTTAACAACCCCCGAATCGCCGCACAAGAAAATAAGCGAACCGGGCCGAACGCTATTGCATAAAAGGACGCCCCGGCGGCCGTGTGGGGGCTTCTGTTGCCCGGTGCCCCCGACCGCGCTTGCGGCGGCCGCGAGGGTGCGGACACGCGGACACGATAGCATGACGCTGCGCCCCCGCGCGTCTATATGTGCCGCCTGCATTAGGAGACCCGCCATGACCAAGCGCAACCCGATGGCGCGGGAACTCCGGTTGAACCCGCTCTATCGTGCTCGGACGGGCAAGAGCCGCCGGGAGATCGAACGCCGGGCCGACCGCTGGAACCGCGCCGCCAAGCATAAGCCGACGAAAGGAACGCCCGGATCGCCCCCATGGTCCGGGCGATTTCTTTGCCGGGCATTTTATGGGCGCCCGCGCCTTCGATTTTGCGGACACCATGCGGACAATTTTTCGATATATTCCGGCGAACCTAGCGTAACCCTTTGATTTATTGGTGCCGACGGTCAGGATTGAACTGACGACCTACTGATTACGAATCAGTTGCTCTACCACTGAGCTACGTCGGCATCGCTCGCAAAGGGCCGCTGAACACAGCGGTGGAGCTATAGCCGCCCCCCGAAATGAGCGCAACGTCGGCGGCAGAGCGCCGCGCGCCCGGTTTATTCTGGCGCGCGGCCTCGTTCAAAAATCAGGCGGCGAAGGGGTGGGAGACTTTGTCGCGCTGTTGCACGACTTGCGCGGCCTTTGGCTCGCCACGCACCGCGCGGGCGATCGCTTCCTTCGTCGCGCGGTAGTTAAAGTCCTGAATTTTCTTATCATCCGCCGCCAGCCAGTGGATGAAGACGCCAACGCAGATGAAAAGATCATCGGCTTCGCTCTCGGGGATCACCCCCTCGGCGACGCTGTCGGCCACCGCCTTGGCCACCGCATGCTGCGCCGGGCCAAACATCTGTACCGCCTGCTTCGCCCCCTTGATCGTCACTTTGTTGAACATCACGGTCGCC
>JAJYXY010000067.1 GCA_021801465.1 Pseudomonadota bacterium | reverse complement strand
TTCAAGCAGCCCTGGTGCCGGTAACCGTCGGGCTGGTCGGCGCGGGTGCCGCGGTGATCGCGGCGGGGACGGCGCGCGGCCCGCTCGCAGCCCTGATCACCGCGCTCGTCACCGTCGCGACGCTCACGACGCGCTTCAACCCGCTCTGGTTTCTCGCCCTGAGCGCGCTCGCTGGCGTGCTCGGGCTGGTTTGAGGTAGGGCGCCAGGCCGAGCAGGAATAACCCGCCGCACATAAGGGCATCGCATCTCCAGTCTATCATCCCGTGGCGGCGCGCCTGCTCAAGCAGGGGCGGGTGCGACCTCGGAGAGAGAGGCTGGTTGCGCCTTGGCCGCGGTGAGCACGAGTTTGCGATCGTGGAACGCAGCGACCGCCGGGCTATGCGCAATCGAGATCACCGTCGTTGCACTCAATTCGCGCTTGAGGCAGCGATAGAGTTCGCCCTCTGCCTCGGGGTCGAGATTGCTTGTCGCCTCGTCGAGGAACAGCCAATCCGGGCGCAAAAGCAGCGCACGCGCAATGGCGAGCCGTTGCTGCTCCCCCCCCGAAAGCAGCAGCGCCCAGTTGTGATCTTCATCGAGCCGGGTGGCCAGCGCACCGAGGCCAGCCTTTTCGAGCGCGGCGCTGATCGCCGCGTCGCTGAAACGATCGGCGCCATCGGGATAGGCCACGACATGGCGCAGTGAGCCGAGCGGGAGATAAGGGCGCTGGGGGAGAAACAAATAGCGCCCCGGCGGGCGCGCGATCTTTCCCTCGCCAAACGGCCAAATTCCAGCGATCGCACGAAAGAGGGTCGATTTGCCGAGCCCTGAACGGCCGCTGATGACAACGGATTCGCCGCGCAGGAAGCGCCAAGCCTCCGCCTCGAAAAGGTCGGTACCGTTGGGGAGCGCGAGACGAAGATCGTGAAGTTCGAGCGCGCCCTCCGCCGTCTCCGTGACCGAGACGCCCCGCCCGGCAGCCGCGCGCGCGGCTTCGATGCTGCGTTGAAAACTCGCGAGACGTTCGACGGTCGCGCTCCACGCGGCGAGCGAGGCGTAGGAGCCGACAAACCACGACATCGCACCCTGCACCTGGCCAAACGCGCTCGCCGTTCGCGTGAGTCCGCCGAGCGGAATCTGTCCGCCGAAATAGCGCGGGGCGGCGACGATGACCGGAAACACGACGGCGATTTGCTGATAGCCCGAGGTCAGCGCGTTCAGCATCTTGGTCCGCTGCATGATCGCCCACCAGTTCATCACCACCGCCGAGAAGCGGGTGAGGAGGGCGGCGTGTTCATCATCTTCGCCGCCATAGAGCGCGATGCCTTCGACGTTTTCACGCAGCCGAACGAGCGAGAAACGGAAATCGGCTTCGAAGCGCTGCTGGCGGAAGCTCAAGGTGGCGAGCGGCCGGCCGACGAGATGGGTGAGCCAAGTGCCGATGACGGCATAGATCAGCGCAATCCACACCATATAGCCGCCGATGGTGAGGCCGAGGAGGTGGATCGAACCGGAGAGACTCCAAAGAATGCCGACGAAGCTGATCAATGAGACGATGTTGGAGAGAAGATCGAGCCCGAGTGAGAGCGTATCGCCGACGAAGCTTCGGAGATCCTCGGCAATACGTTGGTCGGGGTTGTCGGTGCCGAGGCCCGCGGCGCTACTCGTGAGGCTGATGCGGTAATAAGCGCGGTCGGCCAGCCATTCGTTGATGAAGACCCGCGTCAGCCAGCGCCGCCAGCGGATTTGCAGCCATTGATTGAGATAGGTGCGGTAGACCGCGACGATGATGTAAATCGTCGCGACGGCGGAAAACCCGGGCATGAAGCTCCCATCGCTGCCGCGGTGATAGAGGAAGAGAAGATCGACGAAAGCCCGCCAATCTTTATTTTGCAGTGAGTCGTAAAACGCCCCGTTCCAGAAATTCAAAACCACATCCATCCCGACGAGAGACAGATTGAGCAGGATGATGACGCCGAGCAAGAGACGCGCCGACCATTTTTCCTCCGAGCGGAAATAGGGGCGGGCGATGAACCAGGCATCCTTGAGAAAGGGGAGAAGCTTGATCATGAAAAATCACTGTCCTTTGAGCCGTGCCTCGGGCGGCAGGCGTTGGTCGAGGGCGGTGAGCCATTGCGTGAGGCGTTTTCGATTCACGCCAAAATCGCCATAGCCATAAATGCTATGACTATAGAGAATGAGGTTGCTTTCGTTCTCGCCAAGGGATGAAATCCGCGCAATGACGATGTCGGGGAAATTGGCGATGGCGCTTCGTGCGACAAACTGCAAGTCGAGACCGTCCGCGCTCGCGGCGAGTTGATAGGTGCGTGGCGCGGCAAGGGCGACGGCGCGAAGATCGGCCGCGAGCATCGCCGCTGGCACGGCGTAGGGGCCGAGCGTGATATCCGCTTTGGGGGTGAACCCGGCTGGCGCTGCGAGCGCGGAATTGGGGCTCGCCGGACGCTCGAAATGGCTCAGGTAATCGAACGGTACGGGTGCAACGCCTGCTGCGCCCTGTTGCCCGCAGGCCGGAAGCAAAAACCCAAGTAAAGTCGCGATCAGGGTCAAAGGACACTCTCCTCAGGGCGGTCGGGCGTGAGGCTGGCGCAGCGCCGGCAGGCTGGCAAGAGCGTCGCCATGCGTTAAAACCGGATTGCCGCCTTATCGGGCGCCGCATACGCGAGGAAATATCATGGATTTTACGCCAAGCCCGGCTCAGGACGAAATTTGCGCAACCATCAGCCGGCTTTGCGCGCGCTTCGATGACGAATACTGGCTGGCGCGGGATCGCGCCGGCGTTTTTCCGGTCGATTTCCATCGTGCGCTGGCCGAGGCCGGGTTTCTCGGCATCGCGATGCCCGCGGCCGTCGGCGGCGCCGGGCTCGGCATCACCGAGGCTGCGCTGATGATGGAGCGGATCGCCGCGTCCGGCGCCGGCATGAGCGGGGCCTCAGCGGTTCATATCAATATTTTTGGCCTCCATCCGGTGGTGGTGTTTGGAACCGAGGAACAGCGCGCGCGGATGCTGCCGCCGCTGATCGCCGGCCGGGAAAAAGCCTGTTTTGCGGTCACCGAACCCGATACCGGGCTCAACACCTTGGCGCTCAAGACCCGCGCCGAGCGCCAGGGCGATTCTTACGTCATCCACGGCCAGAAAATTTGGATCTCGACCGCGGGCGTCGCCGATCGCATGCTTTTGCTCGCCCGCACGACGCCGCTCGATCGCGTGCGGCGGAAAACCGAGGGCTTGAGCCTCTTTTATACCAAGCTCGACCGCCGCTTCGTCGAGGTGCGCCGGATCGAGAAAATGGGCCGGCACGCGGTCGATTCGAACATGCTGTTCATCGACGGCCTGGTGATCCCGGAGGCCGATCGCGGTGGCG
>JAJYXY010000081.1 GCA_021801465.1 Pseudomonadota bacterium | reverse complement strand
CGAGAACAGCGAGGCGGATGACGCGATCGGGATAATCGAGCGCCAGACGATGAGCGACGCGGGCGCCGCGATCGTGGCTGCCGACCTGGAAGCGCTCATGCCCGAGCCCGGCCATCAGCTCGGCCATGTCGCGCGCCATTGCGCGTTTGGCGTAAGGCGTGTGATCGGCGCTTGCCGGCGGCTTGAAGCTGCCGCCATAGCCGCGCAGATCGGGGCAGATCACCTCGAACCGCGCCGCCAAGGCGGGGGCGATTTTCGACCACATCATATGGGTCTCGGGGTTGCCGTGCAGCAAAAGCAAAGGCGGGCCGTTGCCACCGCGGCGGAGCCGCAGCCGCCCGCCCGAAACCTCGCGCCATTCGAGATGAAACCCGGCAAACTCCATCGCCCCCTCCCGGTTTGCGGCCCTCTCTTGCGCGAGCGCCGGACTTGGCCTGAATTCGGGGCATAGTTCGCGCCAAACCGCAAGAGGAGACGCCATGCGCCCCGTCTTCATTCGATTCGTCGTCGTCCCGCTCGCGCTCGCCGGCGCCGCGATTAGCCGCCCAGCCTCGGCGCAATACAGCGTCCCCGATGCGCAGATCGGCGATCCGATGGCGCAGTTCGATGCCGGGCTCGCCTATGAATATGGCCGTGGCGTCGCGCCGGATGACGAGAAAGCGGTGGCGTGGTTCGAGAAATCCGCGGCCCAGGGCTATGCCCCGGCGGAAACCGCGCTCGGCGTCGCCTATGCCGAGGGGCGCGGGGTCGAGGCCGATGACGCGAAAGCCGCCGCCTGGTTCGCGAAAGCGGCAGCGCAGGATGACGCCAAGGGCGAATTCAATCTCGGTGTCGCCTATGCGCATGGCCGCGGCGTCGAAGCCGATGACGCGAAAGCCGCCGCCTGGTTCGCGAAAGCGGCAGCGCATGGCGACCCGCAAGCGGAGTTCAATCTCGGCCTTGCCTATGCGCGCGGCCGTGGCGAGACGCAGGATTACGGGCAAGCGCTGGCGTGGTTCCGCAAAGCCGCCGATCAGGGCGATCTCGATGCCGCCGCCGCGCTCGGCATCGCTTATGCGCGCGGCCATGGCGTCCCCGAGGACGACGCGGCCGCCTATCAATGGTATGCGATCGCGCAATCCGGGGCAGAGGCGGGGAGCGACACCTATCGCCGCGCGACGCGGGCGCTGCACATCCTCGCCGAGCGCCTGACCGCGGCGCAAATCAGCGACGCCGAAGCGAACGCGGCGGCCTGGCGCGCGCAGCATAAAGCCGCCAGCCCCTGATGCTGCGCCGCCGGCTCAGCCTTCGACGTGGACTTTGAGTAGGAAGGTCAGGGTATTTTTCGGCATCTCGTCGCTGAACGGGGCAAAGCTGGTCGCGCGCACGGTGTCGAGCGCGAGTTTGTCGATCAGGCTGATGCCGCTCGATTTATTGACCGCGACATTGGCCATGTGCCCGTCAGGGCTGAGGGTGATCGCGACCAAAGTATCGCCGGAGAGGTTGAGGGCGCTGATCGCCGAGGTGACATGCAGATTGTTTTGCACCCGGCTGCGGAGATCGGCCGCGTATTTTTGCAGCGCCGTGAGGTTCTGGCCGGAGGAGGCGGGGGCCGAGGGTGGCGGCGGCGGCTTGTTGGGCTCTTCCTTCGCGGCCTCGGTCTTCGGTTGCGGCGGCGGCGGCGCGGCTTTCTGCGCCGTCTTGACCGGATGGGGCGGCGGGGGCTGGCGCGCGGTGATCGGCGGCGGCGGCGGCACGAAGAAGGGGCTATCGGCCTGTGGCGGCGGCGGCTGGTCGGGCGCCGGCGGTGGTGGCGCGACCTCGGCTTGCGGCTGCGGCGGCGCGTTGGGCTGCGGCGGCGTTAGCGTATCGGGCGGCGGCGGCGGGGGCTTCGCGGCGTCAGGGGGGGTGACTTCGGGCACCGCCTGCAATTCCGGGAGCGGCGCCGGCAGGGTGACGGCGTGGACCTCCATCGGATGCGGATTGTTCGGCTCGGGCGAAATTTCTACCGTCCGCCCACCGAGCCAGACGACGAGCGCAAGTTCCGAGGCCGCCGCCAGCAGCAGGGCGAGCGCGAACCGGCCGCGCCGGCCGCTATCGGGCAGGAACGGCAGCGAGGCGTAACTGCCCCATGGCCCGGCCTCGGGCAAATCCGGCAGCCGCGGCGATGTCACCTGCGCGCTCACTTATTTCCCCGCCGGCAGGGCGGGCGCGGCGGGCGCGGATCCGGCGCCGCCCGGCTGCGTCGCAACGCCGAGGCTGGTGACGCCGGCCTTGCGCACCGCGTCCATGACATGGACGAACGCCTCGAACGGCGCCGCTTTGTCGCTCGCGATGGTGATCACGGTCTTTTCGGGATTGCCGTCATTCTTGATCATATCGGTGAGCTGATCGAGGCTCATCGCCTGCCCCTTTACCGCGACCGAACCATCCTGCTGGACGTTCACCGTGAATTCCGGGCGCGGCAGATGGTCCGCCTCGCTCGAGGTCGGAAGCTGCAGCGTCTGCCCGGCATCGGGGATCATCTGCAAGGTCACAATGATGAAGAACACCAGGAGGAACAGCATCACGTCGATCATCGGAATGATCTCGACGCGGCCGCGCCGTTCCTCGAAATAGCGAAGCTTTCGCGCCATCGTCCGCCGCCTTACGCCGTCTGCAACGCGGGTTTGATCACGGTTTTCTGGGTCGTCTGGCCGAGCGGGACCATCGGCGCGCCGTCGAGCCGGTTCATGATCATCGTCTTCAGCGAGTCGAGCTGATGCATGATCATGCGGATCTGGCTGTTGAGGCCATTGTAGGTGAGCAGGCCGAGCATCGCGATGAAGATGCCCGAGGCCGTCGCAACCAGCGCGTCGGCGACGCCGCCGGTCACCGCCGTCGGCGCTTGGCCGGGGGTCGCGAGCACCCCGAAGGCGTGGAACATGCCGAGGATGGTGCCAAACAGGCCGAGCAGCGGCGCCAGCGTGATGATGGTGTCGAGAATCCAAAGCCGCCGGTCAAATTGCGGCGCCATCAGCAGGATCGCCTCCTCGAGGCGGTTGGCGAGGGCTTCGCCTTTGGTTTTGTCGGCGTGCCGCAATGCGGTCTCGAGCAGCACCGCTTCCGGCAGCTTGCCCGCGCTCCGGCGCAGCATCTCGAGCTCCGGCTGGGTCAAAGCGCCGGTGCGCGCGACCGCGAGCACGACGCGGGTGCCACCGATCAAAGTGCGGCGGAGATACCAGAAGCGGTCGATGATCACCGCGAGTTCGACGAGCAGCAATGCCGCGAGCGCGTAGATCACGCCGTCGGAGTAGTTGGCGATATGGATGAGATAGTCGAAATTCATGATCGTTGCCTTCGCTGCCTGCCGTGGCGAAACCGCGCCCGGGTCGCCGCGGCACCC
>JAJYXY010000193.1 GCA_021801465.1 Pseudomonadota bacterium | reverse complement strand
CCGTGCGCCGGAAGCGATCGATCTCACCGGGCGCACCACGCTCGCCGATCTCGGCCCCGTCCTCGCCGGCGCTGCGCTGGTGATCGGCAACGATACCGGGCCGATGCATCTCGCAACCCTGCTCGGACGGCCGGCGATCGTCTTGTTTTCCAGCGCCTCCGATCCCGCCATCACCGCGCCACGCTATCCCGATGGCGGCTGGCCGGTGATCCTCGCCATGCCCGACCTCGCCGATCTCCCGGTCGCGAGGGTTGCGGCGGCGCTGCCCTGAGGCCATAGATTTTCCGCGCTCACCAGTCAGGATTCCGGCATGCCCGCTTTCACCCTTCCCGATGGCTCGGTCCGCCATTTCGACCACGCCCCGAGCGGCGCCGAACTCGCCGCCGCAATCGGGCCAGGCCTTGCGCGCGCGGCGCTCGCCGTGGTGGTCGATGGTGAGACGCGTGATCTCTCGCGCCCGCTCGAGCACGACGCCGCCATCCGCTTCATCACCCGCCGCGATGAAGAAGCGCTGACCCTGATCCGCCATGACGCCGCCCATGTGCTGGCCGAGGCGGTGCAGGCGCTCTATCCCGAAACCCAGGTGACGATCGGCCCGGCGATCGAAAACGGCTTTTATTACGATTTCGCCCGCCCCGAGCCCTTCACGCCCGAGGATTTCCCGGCGATCGAAGCCAAGATGCGCGACATCATCGCCGCCAACGCCCCCTTCGTGCGCGAGGTCTGGGAACGCGAGGCCGCGATCACGTTTTTCGCCGCGCGTGGCGAGCACTACAAGGCGGAGATCATCCGTGATCTGCCGGCGGGCGAGACGATCACGCTTTACCGCCAGGGCGAGTGGGTCGATCTCTGCCGCGGCCCGCATATGCGCACGACCGGCGATGTCGGGGACGCCTTCAAGCTGATGAAAGTCGCCGGCGCCTATTGGCGCGGCGATCACCGCAACGCCATGCTGAGCCGGATCTACGGCACCGCCTGGCGTGACCGGAAGGAACTCGACGCCTATCTGACCCAGATCGAGGAGGCCGAGCGGCGCGATCATCGCCGGCTCGGGCGCGAGATGGATCTGTTTCACATCCAGGAGGAAGCGGTCGGCAGCGTCTTCTGGCACCCCAAGGGCTGGGCGCTCTATCGCCGCGTCGAGGCCTATATGCGCCGCCGCTTGGACGCCAACGGCTATCAGGAAGTGCGCACGCCCCAGCTCGTCGATCGCGCGCTCTGGGAAGCCTCCGGCCATTGGGAAAAATTCCGCGAGCACATGTTCATCGCGACCGTCGAGGAAGAGGAAAAAACCCTCGCCCTGAAGCCGATGAACTGCCCCTGCCATGTGCAGATCTTCCGCCAGGGGGTGCGCAGCTATCGCGAATTGCCGCTCCGGATGGCGGAATTCGGGGCATGCCACCGCTATGAGCCGTCGGGCGCGCTGCACGGCATCATGCGGGTGCGGGCCTTCACCCAGGATGATGCCCATATTTTCTGCGCCGAAGATCAGATCGCCGCGGAAACCGTGCGTTTCGTCGAACTCCTCGGCCAAATCTATCGCGATTTCGGTTTCCCCGATTTTCGGGTGAAATTTTCCGACCGCCCCCTGATCCGCGCCGGCAGCGACGCCGTCTGGGACCGCGCCGAGCAGGCGCTCAGCGAGGCCTGCGCCACCGCCGGCGTCACCTACACCCTCAATCCCGGCGAAGGCGCGTTCTACGGCCCGAAGCTGGAATTCGTGCTGCGCGATGCGATCGGGCGCGACTGGCAATGCGGCACCTTGCAGGTCGATTTCGTGCTGCCCGAGCGGCTGGATGCCGATTATGTCGGCGAAGACGGCGCCCGCCATCGCCCGGTGATGCTGCATCGCGCGATTTTGGGCAGTTTCGAGCGGTTTCTCGGCATTTTGATCGAGCACCATGCCGGGCGCTTCCCGCTCTGGCTCGCGCCGGTGCAGGCGGTGGTCGCGACCATCGTCTCGGACGCCGATTCCTATGCCGAGGCGGTCGCGGCGCGTTTGCGCGAGGCCGGTCTCGCCGTCGAATGCGACACCCGCAACGAAAAAATCAACGCCAAAGTGCGCACCCATAGCCTCGCCCATGTGCCGGTGCTCCTCGTCGTTGGGCGCAAGGAGGCCGAGAGCGGGACGGTTGCGCTGCGCCGGCTCGGTGGCGCGGCGCAGGAGGTGCTGGCGCTCGACGAGGCCGTCGCACGGCTTGCGCGCGAGGCGACGCCACCCGATCTATTGCCGGCATGGCAACGGTAATGCTTGATCGCCGCCGCCGGGTTCGGCAAAACTCGGCGCGCTAAGAGACCCGACCCCGTCACAGCCAGAGGAGAGTGACCCATCGCCAGACCCCCCCTGCCCGCCGCGCCGACGCGCGACGGCCCCCGCGTCAACGAGGAGATCCGCAACCCCCAGGTCCGCTTGATCGACGAGAACGGAGAGATGATCGGCGTCATGAGCGCCCGCGAAGCGCAAGCCCGGGCCTATGCCGTTGGCCTCGATCTTCTCGAGATCAGCCCCAACGCCGATCCGCCGGTGGTGAAAATCCTCGACTACGGAAAATACAAATACGAAATCCAGAAGAAGAAAAACGAAGCCAAGAAAAAACAAAAAGTTATCGAAATCAAAGAGATCAAAGTTCGTCCGAATATCGATGAAAACGACTATCAGGTGAAATTACGGGCGATGAAATCCTTCATCGAGGAAGGCGACAAGGTCAAAGTCACCTTGCGTTTCCGCGGCCGCGAAATGGCGCACCAGGAAATCGGCGTCAAGGTGCTGGAACGCATCCGCGCCGATATGGACGCCGCGACCAAGGTCGAGCAGATGCCGCGCCTGGAAAACCGCCAGATGGTCATGGTGCTGAGCCCGCGCTGAGCGGGGCCGCGATGCGGATTCTCGGCCTCGACGCCGCTTTCGCCACCTGCTCGGTGGCGGTGAGCGAGCAGGGTAGGGTGTGCGCCGAGCGGTCGGCGGCGCCGGCGCGGGGACAAAGCGCGGTCCTTGCGACCCTGCTTGCGGAAACGCTCGCGGCGGCGCCGGGGCGGATAGATCTCGTCGCGGTGATGATCGGGCCGGGCGGCTTCACCGGCCTGCGCGCCGCAATCGCGCTCGCACAGGGCTTCGCGCTCGGGCATGGCGCCACGCTCACCGGCGTCACCCTCGCCGAAACCTTGGCCGAAGCCCTGCCGGCGCCGCCCGAGATGGGCGCGTTTTGGGTCGCCCTGCCCCACCGCCTCGGCGGGGTGCTTCTCGATGGGCTCGACGGCACACGCGGCATCTTCGCTCTCGCCGCGTTGCCGACGCCACCGGGAGACATCACCCTCGCCGGCGAGCCCGCGGCGCTGGTCGCCGACCAGCTCGCCGCGCCCGGGCGCGAGGTGCGTCA
>JAJYXY010000056.1 GCA_021801465.1 Pseudomonadota bacterium | reverse complement strand
TTGCCTTCCTCAGCGCGACATTTTCCGTATTCTATGGGAAGAAAATTGCCTTCCTCTTGAAGTCCGTGAAGACGGTTGGATCGGCGATTTCCCGGGTCTTTCCCATACCTTCTTGGTACAGAAGCAGGCCGAATAGTCGCCGCCTTCGGTCAACGCCCCCCGCCATCATTGGCGCCAGCATTGGCGGCCTCACCTTGACGCTTGAGCCTGCCTCAAACTTGTCCACCGCGCTATTATCGGATAACCTTTTTATCCGTAATCGCTCGCTGTGGGGCGGAATGGCGCGAGGCTGGCATGGTTTGCCTTACCCGGCCGCAAACAATGCAGGTTACTAAAAATTCACGTTATTAGTTAGGGCGGCCCATGGGTCTGGAAATTTTTCGCGCTTTCGCGACGCGCTTCGGGCTGGTGCGCGCTTTGATCTTGCGCGACCTTTTGGCGCGGCATGGGCGGCAAAGTCTCGGATTTTTCTGGGACATTATGGACCCGATTGTGCTGGCAACCGGCGTCATGATTATATGGTCAGTTGCTAATGAGTCGGGTTTTCACCAGGTGAGCATTACCACGCTCGCCGTCGCATGCTATCTGCCGCTCACGCTATCCCGCCATTTAATTGGGCCACTGACAAGGCTTCTGCGAAATAATTCAAACTTACTTTTTCATAGACAAATCACGGCCGTAGAAGTTATAACTGCAAGAATAATTTCGGAGTTTTTATCCTCAACATCGGCCTTGATATTAATATATTTTGTGACGGTTAATGTTGGCGTCGTCGATCCAATAGAAAATTGGCCTCTCGCACTTTTGGGGTGGCTTTTTACAGGGTGGTTTTACGGGGGGATGGCGCTGCTCGCGTGCGCCTGGACGGAAATCTGGGATCCGGCGGAGAAATTCATACCGCCCATCCAATATCTCCTTATGCCGCTCTCTGCCGCGTTTTTCATGATCGATTGGGTGCCGAGCCATGCGCAGCGCCTTCTCCTCCTCAACCCGGCGGTTCACTGCTATGAAATTTTCCGCGCCGGTTTTTTTGGCGATGGTATCCCCGCGCATTACAGCCTGCCCTATCTCACCGCCTGGTCGATCGGGCTCACGCTCGCGGGGATGGCGGCGATTTATCGGGTGCGTGATCGCATTCAGATCAGCTGATCAGCGCAGCCGCGCTCGCAGCCGCGTGGCGGCGGCATGTTCGTGAAGCCCAGTCCCGAGCAGCCAGACCAGCGCCGCGCCCAAGACATTGAAGCCGAACACGGTAAACACCATCATCACCCGGCGCGGCTCGATCGCCTCATCGGGAAGGCCGGGGTCGACCACGCGCTCCAAAAACATTTCCTGGCGCTGGGCCGAAAGCCGCGCCGTCTCCAGCGCCGTCATCGCCTGGGCGAGAAGGCGGGTTGCGAAATCCTGCTCCAGGATCAGGCGCTCATAGGCCTCGATCTTGTCGGCGAGCCCCTCTGACTCGGGGCCGACACGGGCGCGCTCGCGGTCGATCTCGGTGCGGATCGCCGCGCGCCGCGCCTCCAGCGTCGAAATCTGCGGGCTGGTCGCCGCACTCGCCCGCAAGGCGGCGATCTGGGCATTCGTCTCCGCCTCGGCGGCGGCAAGGCGGCCGATCACCTGCAACACCATCGCCGAGGTTTTTACCGGATCCAGCATCAATTCCCGGTTGCGAAAGGCGGTGAGCGCGACCTCGGCGGCGATTCGGCTTTCCTCGGCGCGCTTGACCTCGAGGGCGGCGACGCGGATCGTATCGGCACGCATGCGCTCATTCAGCCGGTTCACCAGCCCCTCGCCGAGATCAAGAAGCGCGCGCGCGAGCTCTGCCGCCTCCGCCGGGTGGGGCGCGTCGACCTTCAGCGTCACCAGCCCGCTATCGACATTCACCACCACCGAGAGCCGGTGCTGGAAATAGCGGTAAAACCCTTCCGCAGTTGCGGGAAAGACCGGGGAAGGATAGCGCAGCAGCAGGTCTTTGCCGGCATAGTCGTAAATGCGGCGAAGATCGAGGCGGGCGCGAAGCTGCTCCAGCGCCTCGCGCGAGGTGAGAAAGTCACGCACCGCATAGGCGTCGTCATGCGGGCGCGAAAGCCCGGCCATTTGCATGATCGCGCCGAGGCCGCCGAGATCGTTCGGGGATTTGGCGCCGCTTCGGATCAGAAACCGCGCTTCCGAGACATACCGGTCTTCGGCGAGGGCGCTGAAATAGAGAATGGCGAGCAAAGTCGGGAGAAAAGCGAGCAATACCAAAAGCCGCCCGCGCCAGGGGGAAGGCGGGCGGGCGGTAATGCCGGGGAAAAGCCGCGCGAGCTGGCCGTCGCGCTCCGTCATGGTCCGCTGCATCCGCTGATATCCTCGCCGATCGACATTTTTCCGCGACTATGCTAGCCGATCCATGTTAGACTGGCTATGCGCGCGGCAGAGGCGCCGGCGCGCGGCCGAAAAACGCTCATAACGCTGCTCATACAAGTAACGCTACTCATACAACGCTGCAATCGCCGAGGCGCGCAATGCCCGAAGCCCCCGATGCCTGGCGGGATCTCGCCGAACTGATCGAGATTTCGCGCCCGACCACCCCGCCCCCGCCCAAGCCTCGGCGGGATTGGCGGCTTGCCTGGCGCATCCTGTGGCTCGCGGTAGTGCCGACGGCGCTTTCGATCCTCTATTTCGACGTCATCGCCGTCGATCGCTTCGTCTCGGAAGCGCGGTTCGTCGTGCGCGAGCCGAATTTCACCGGCCGGCTGATGTTGGGGGCCTCGAGCGGGCTCACCCAGCTTCCCAAGAACTCGGGTGATGAGGATTCCTACGCAGTCAAGGATTTCATCCAGTCGCGCGACGCGCTCGCCCTCCTCGAGCGCGACGATCATTTGCGCGCCCTCCTCGCCCCCGCCGCGCCAGACCCGGCCTGGCGCTTCCCGAGCCTGTTGCTCGGCAATGACGGGGAGGATCTCTATCGCTATTACCGGCGGCTGGTCACGCTCGATTACGACACCACGACCAATGTCAGCACGCTCACGGTGCAGGGGTTTCGCGCCGGGGATGCCGAGCGCATGGCGACGACGCTGCTCGGCGGGGCGGAGGCGCTGCTCAACCAGATGAACGAGCGCGCGCGTCGTGACGCGATCCGCGTCGCCGAGGCGGAAGTGGCGGCGAGCCACGCGGCGGCGCTGGCCGCGCAAGACGCGGTGACAGCATATCGCACGCGCGAACACGTCGTCGATCCGCTCGAATTTTCCAAAACCATGCTGACGACGATTACCCAGCTCACCGAGGAATTGGTGAACGCGGCGGCCGATATCGATGTCGCCATCCACGCCTCGCCGCACAGCCCGCAAATCGGGCCGCTGCAGGCGCGGGTCGCGGCGCTGCAGGCGGAGATCGACCACGAGCGC
>JAJYXY010000251.1 GCA_021801465.1 Pseudomonadota bacterium | reverse complement strand
CCTCGCCGCCGCTGGTGCGTTCCAGGCCCTCACGCACGCGCCCACGAACATGACCGGAGCCAAGGCCATCGCGCTTGCCCTCGCGCAGCGTTACCGGCAATCGGGCGGTGATGCCAAAACATTGCTTTCGGCCCCGCCGAGCGAGACCGCCACTCTCCCCCCCCTCCCCGCCTCCACCGGCTTCGTTGCCCTCGATCGCAAGGGCAACGCCGTCGCATGTGACGTCACCATGGGTAATTTGTTCGGGGTCGGACGGGTTGCGAGCGGCACGGGGATTTTGCTCGCCGCCTCCCCCAAGGCATGGCCGCCACCCTTGCTCACTGCCGCGATCGCCTTCGACCCTCGGCGTTTCGGCTTCCACGCGGCGGTGGCGACGTCAGGGCAGGAGGGGGCAGCCCTGGCCGCGGCGGCCGCGTTGGCCGAGGTGCTGCCCACGCCTCCCAAGGTGAAGCGAAAAAAAGGCGAGAAGCCTCCTTTCATGACCACGCCCGTGCCGGATCCCGGCCGCGCCAATGTTGTCGCATGCGCCGATGGGCTGCCAGGGGCGGAGAAATCCTGCGCCTGGCAGGCCGACCCGCGCCTCAATGGTCTCGCGACCGGCGGCGACGATCAGGAAAAAGTGGAAATGGAGCGCGCCGAGTGATCGCCCTCCCCTGTTCCAGCCGCGCCCAACCATCATGACCCCCGCCGCGCGCATGGCGAGCGCCATCGAGTTGCTGAGCGACATCACCACCACGCAGCGCAAGCCCGCGGATGCGCTGGCGAGCGATTTCTTCCGCGCCCGGCGCTTCATCGGTGCCGCCGACCGGCGCGCGGTCTCCGAACAGGTGTGGGCCGTGCTCCGCGCCTGGCGCCGGCTCGATTGGTGGCTTGGCACGACAGCGGACGTGGTCACGCCACGCCTGCGCCTCGCCGCCCTGCTGCTTTTGACCGGGACGGACATGGCAACGCTGGAATCGCTCTTTTCCGGCGGCCGCTACGCCCCTGCACTCCTCGATCACGACGAGCGGGCAGTTCTGACACGGCTTGCTGCCCATCGCCTCGATCACCCACGCATGCCCGAGGCAATACGCGGCGAAGTGCCGGATTTTCTCTACCCGCGCCTTGCCGCCCGTTTTGGCGCAACCCTCGGCGAAGAACTCGCCGCACTCGCCGGCCCGGCACCGCTCGATCTTCGCGTCAATCTGCTCAAGACGACACGGGAGGCAGCCCAAGCAGCATTGGCGGCGGGCGGGATCGCAACCATACCGACTCCCCATTCCCCCTGGGGGCTGCGCGCTTCGGGCCGCCCGCCGATCACCGCGGCGGTTCCGTTTCGCGAAGGCTGGGTCGAGATCCAGGATGAGGGCAGCCAGCTCGCGGCGGCGCTGGCCGATGCGCGGCCGGGAATGCGGGTTGCCGATTTCTGCGCCGGCGCGGGGGGCAAGACGCTCGCGATGGCAATGATGATGGACAATCGCGGCCATCTCGTCGCCTGCGACGTTTCGGCGCCGCGCCTCGAGGGTGCGCTCAAGCGGCTGCGACGCGCCGGCGTTCATAACGCCGAACGCCATCTCCTGACCCCGGGTGATAAATGGCTCAAGCGCCATCTCGGCGGATTTGATCGGGTTTTCGTCGACGCCCCGTGCACCGGCACCGGCACCTGGCGGCGCAATCCCGACGCGCGTCGCACCCTCACCGCCGCCGATCTCGAGGAACTGGTCGTGCGCCAGCGGGAAATTCTCGCCCACGCCGCAAAATTAGTGCGCAAAGGGGGGCGTCTCGTCTACGCTACCTGCTCGCTGCTTCCCGATGAGAATGAGGCGCAAGTGTCGCGGTTTTTAGCCGATCATCCCCCTTTCGCCCGCCGCGATGTCGCGGAGATCTGGCCCTTTGGCAAGGCAGCGGCCGCGGCGCTCGGCCCTGGCCCCTATCTCAACCTGACCCCGGCGCGCCATGCAACCGATGGTTTTTTCGGCGCGGTTCTGGAGCGCGTGACATGATCACCATTCGCCGCGCCCGCCCCTCCGACGCCCCGGCGATCGGCGCCGTGCATGTCGCCGCCTGGCGCAGCGCCTATCCCGGCATCTTGCCCGACGCCTATCTCGCCCGGCTCTCGGTGCCGCGCCAGGCCGCCCATTACGATGGTGCCATCCGCGATGGCGCGCTGATCTATGTCCTGACGGCCACCGGCCGTGATCTCCCGAGCCCGACCGTCGCGGCGAGCGGCCGCGTCATCGGCTTCGTCACCGCCGCCAAAAGCACCAGTCTCGCCGATGGCGAGGTCGAAACCCTTTACATCCTCGATGATTGGCGCGAACGCGGGCTCGGGCGGCTGCTGCTCTCGACGGCGGCGACACATCTTTCCTCAATTGGCTGCCGCTCGGTGTTTCTCTGGGTCTTGCGCGATAACCCGAGCCGTTTTTTCTATCAGCATCTCGGCGGCCGCGCGATCGCCGAGAGCCAAACCATGGTGGCCGGGCAGGCGCTCGCGCAAATCGCTTTCGCTTGGGATCCGATCGAGCGTCTGGTCCAATCCGCCTCGCGCGCCAACTGAGCCAGGGCTAGGATAGCGCGCCTCTGGTTCGAAGGCTTGCCGGCGGCGTTGTCATGCGGCAAACACCGAGCGTGATGAGATGGGCGCCCACACCCTTGCGCGCGGCGCCGTGATCGAAAGGCGCCCTGTGCAGACCGTTTCCCCCGGCTTGGACCGCATCCTGATCCTCGATTTCGGCAGCCAGGTGACGCAGCTCATCGCGCGGCGGGTGCGTGAAAGCGGCGTCTATTGCGAAATCTGGCCTTATAATGCCGATCCGGCACGAATCAACGCTTTCGGGGCGCGCGGTTTTATCCTCTCCGGCGGCCCGGCGAGCGTCACCGAGGGGGCGGCGCCGCGGGCGCCAGACATCGTCTTCAACGCCGGTGTGCCGGTGCTCGGGATTTGCTATGGCGAACAGACGATGTGCGCCCAACTCGGCGGCGCGGTCGCGGGGAGTGACCATCGCGAATTCGGCCGCGCCTTCGTCGATGTCATCGGCGATTGCGCCCTTTTCGCCGGCGTCTGGCAGCGCGGCGGGCGCGAGCAGGTGTGGATGAGCCACGGCGACCGCGTGGTGCGTTTGCCGCCCGGCTTTCGCGCCGTTGCGACCAGCGAAGGGGCTCCCTTTGCCGCCATCGCCGACGACGAGCGCCGCTTTTACGGCGTGCAGTTCCACCCCGAAGTCGTCCATACGCCGCATGGCGCGGCTCTCCTCAGAAACTTCACCCACGCCGTCGCCGGCTGCCGTGGCATGTGGACGATGGCCGGGTTCCGCGATCAGACGATCGACCGGTTGCGCGCCGAGATCGGCGCCGCGCGGGTGATCTGCGGCCTCTCGGGCGGGGTCGATTCGGCGGTCGCAGCGGCTCTCATCCATGC